>NZ_CP069303.1:1513636-1816363 GCF_016839145.1 Shinella sp. PSBB067
CGGTAGCGGTCGGTCTGCTCGACCGTCAGCGCGGTACCGCCCGGCACCGGGCGGAGGAACCGCCGCTCCACATAGTTCCGCCAGAAGGAGGCGTCGAGCGCGCTGTCCTCGACTACCCGCGTCTCGCAGGCAATGCCGTCCGCATCTGCCGCCTCGTGCACCGCCAAGGTACGCGTAATGGGATTGCCGCGCCGGTCGGGATGGGAAAAGGTCTGCCGGACGCGGCCCGGCGAAAGCGGCTCGCTGGCAAGGACAGAGGGATGCCAGTCGGCTTCCGCGCCGAGCGGACTGACGAGCGCGGCAATCCGGCCCGGCGGCGCAGGGAAGACGCGGGTCAGATGAAGGGTGCGGCGCCCGACGGGCGCGGCGATCAACAGCCAGATCAGGCCAAGATTGATCGCCAGCAGCAGGATCACCGAAAGCCACGTCGACATGCACCCTCCCCGACCATCATGGCAGGCGAATGCAACGTTAGCGGCAACGTCCTAACAAATGCTAAGACCCGGCCTCAGGCGAATTCCATGATCACGGCGTCGACGGCAAGGCTCTCGCCGGGCTTGGCGCGGATCGGGCCGACCGTCAGGTCGCGCTCGGCGCGCAGCACGTTCTCCATCTTCATCGCCTCGACGACGGCCAGCGTCTCGCCCGCCTTCACCTCCTGCCCCTCGCTGACCGCGATGGAGACGACGAGGCCCGGCATAGGGCAGAGCAGCATCCTGGAGGTGTCCGGCGGCAGCTTCACCGGCATCAGCGCATCGAGCGCGGCAAGGCGCGGCGTGAAGACGCGCGTGCGCACGGAAAGCCCCTGCCAGTCGATCCGCATGCCGTTCGGGAACGGGCGGAGCTGCGCGGTCACGCCGCGCCCGGCGACGGTGCCGCGCCAGACGGCTTCGCCCGGCTTCCAGTCGCTCTCCACCGCCTCCTCCGCCGAAAGCGCGTGATAGGCATCGCCGATCTTCACCACCCAGTCGTTGCGGTGCTGCGTTGCCGGGCGCAGGCGGTCGAGATGGTTGGAGCGCCGCGCGGCGTCGACGAGATGCGCCGAAAGCGCGATCCGCGCCAGGACGCCGGCCTCCGCCTCCGTCGGCGCCATGGGCGCGAAGCCGTCGGGATATTCCTCGGCGATGAAGCCGGTGGAAAGCCGCCCTTCCCGCCAGCGCGGATGGCGCATGAGCGCGGCGAGGAAGGGGACATTGTGCTCGATGCCGTCCACCACGAAGCCGTCGAGCGCATCGCTCATCGCATCGATGGCCTGAAGGCGCGTCGGCGCCCAGGTGCACAGTTTTGCGACCATCGGGTCGTAGTACATGGAAATCTCGGCGCCTTCGTAGACGCCGGTATCGTTGCGCACGACCGCCTCGCCACTCGTGCCTTCCGCCGGCGGGCGGTAGCGCGTCAGGCGGCCGATGGACGGCAGGAAGTTGCGGTAGGGGTCCTCCGCATAGAGCCGGCTTTCGACGGCCCAGCCGTTCAGCCTGATGTCCGCCTGCGCCAGCGACAGCGCCTCGCCGGCAGCGACGCGGATCATCTGTTCGACGAGGTCGATGCCGGTGACGAGTTCCGTCACGGGATGCTCGACCTGCAGGCGGGTGTTCATCTCAAGGAAATAGAAGTTGCGGTCGCGGTCGACGATGAACTCCACCGTGCCGGCGCTCTGGTAATCGACGGCCTTGGCGAGCGCGACGGACTGCTCGCCCATGGCGCGGCGGGTCGCCTCGTCGAGGAAGGGCGACGGCGCCTCTTCCACGACCTTCTGGTTCCGCCGCTGGATCGAGCACTCGCGCTCGCCGAGATAGAGCGCGTTGCCGTGCGCGTCGGCGAGGACCTGGATCTCGATATGGCGTGGCTCGACGATGTATTTCTCGATGAAGACGCGGTCGTCGCCGAACGAGCTCTTCGCCTCGGAGCGGGCGCGCTCGAAGCCGTCGCGCACCTCCGCCTCGCTCCAGGCGATGCGCATGCCCTTGCCGCCGCCGCCGGCCGAGGCCTTGATCATCACGGGATAGCCGATCTCGCCGGCGATGCGCTCGGCATGGCCCGCATCCTCGATGACGCCGAGGAAGCCGGGAACGGTCGAGACCTGCGCCGCGTTGGCGAATTTCTTCGATTCGATCTTGTCGCCCATGGCGCGGATCGCCTTCGGCTTGGGGCCGATGAAGACGATGCCTTCCGCCTCCAGCGCCTCGCAGAAGCTCGCCCGCTCGGACAGGAAGCCGTAGCCCGGGTGCACCGCTTCGGCGCCCGTCTCCTTGCAGGCCGCGATGATCCTGTCGGCGATCAGGTAGCTTTCGGCGGCCGGCGCCGGGCCGATATGCACGGCCTCGTCGGCCATCTCGACATGCAGCGCGTCGCGGTCCGCATCGGAATAGACCGCGACGGTGGCGATGCCCATCCTGCGTGCCGTCTTGATCACGCGGCAGGCGATCTCGCCGCGATTGGCGATCAGGATCTTCTTGAACATGCTTTCCTCCCCGCAGTCTGCTTGCGGAGTTGTAGACACAAGGCCGCATCGGTTCAACGGCAGGGCGCAGGACACTTTAGTCGAAGGCGATGTCAGCCTCGACCCTGCGGTTCTTCTGCTCGCGCCAGATGATGAAGAGGCCCGAGCCGACGATGATCGCGATGCCGAGCCACTTGGAGGGCGTCGGGAAGTCGCCGAAGATCGCGTAGCCGAGCACGGTCGCCGAGATGATCTCGAAATACTGGAACGGCGCGAGGAGCGAGAGCGGCGCCAGGCGGAACGCCCGCACCACGAGGATATGCGCATAGCCCGACAGCGCGCCGAGGATCAAAAGCAGGACGAGGGTGAAGAGCGAGGGCGGCAGCGAGGTCGCGAAATCGGCTATTCCCGCCGCCCCTCCGAGGAACAGCGCCGCGCCCATGAAGAGCGTGCCGCCGAAGCCGGCGATCGTCTGCATGGTGAGCGGGGAATCGGCCTCGCCGATGGCGCGGTTCATGAAGAGGTAGATGGAATACAGGAAGGCGCAGGCGACCGGCAGCAGCGCCGTCCAGCCGAACAGGATGAAGCTCGGCTGGATGACGATGAGCGCGCCGCCGAAACCGACCATGATGGCGAGCCACCGCCGCCAGCCGACGCGCTCGCCGAGGAAGACCGCGGACATGGCCGTGAGGATGAAGGGCTCGACGAAGTAGATCGCGAAGACGTCCGCCAGCGGCATGTATTTCACGGCCGCGAAGAACAGGAGGCTCGCCGCGCCGTGGATCGCGCCGCGCAGCAGGTTGAGCCATGGCCGTTTCGGCCGCAGCGTCGCGCTGCCGGCCGCCGTGAAGATCAGCGGGATCGTGCAGACGATCTGGAAGAAGAAGCGGTAGAACGTCACCTGCCCCGGCGACATGCCGGCGAACGTCGCCATGTACTTGGCGATCGCGTCCATGCCGGGAAGCATCAGCATGGCGGCGGCCATCAGGATCACGCCCTGCATCGTGTTGCCGCCCTGTCGATCGCTGGTTCCGGCCGTCGCGTTCATGCGTGTCTCCCTCGCTCGCCCCTGCATACCGCTTTTCGGCCGGCAGGCAATGCCGGAAATCTGTCATTGCGCAGGCGGCGCGAAGCGGCGCAATTGAGGTAGAAGGCGGTGCCCCGCTGCCTGTAGACTGACCGAAAGGCAATGGAGGCCGCGATGACCTTCCCCGGCGAGAACAACACCATCCCCTTCCCTTCGGGCCGCGCCGACGGCGACACGCTCGGCGGCCGCATCTGGCGGGCGCGCGATGCGCTGGACCTGTCGCTCGAAGGCCTCGCCGCGCGGCTGGGCCTGCCCGAAGAAACGGTCGGCGGCTGGGAACGTGACCATGCCGAACCCGACACCAAGGCGCTCTTCATGCTGGCCGGCGTGCTCTCGGTCTCCCCCTCCTGGCTGATCGCCGGCATCGGCGCGGCCCCGGCTGACCCGGACGGCGAGGAGAACCCGCACCCGCTGCTGCGCCAGCTTCAGGCGGTCCAGCGACTTCACGACGAGACGGGCAAGGCGATCGCGGCGCTTGAGGCCGAGATCGCTCGTTTGATCAAAAAAGATCAGGGCTGACATTTTTCCATTGGCCGCACTTGAGACGCCGGACCGGCTCTGCAATGGTCGGCCCGAAACAGAATCCGCATAAGGGAGACGAAAATGGACGTACGCGCCGCCGTAGCCGTTCAGGCTGGAAAACCGCTTGAAATCATGACCGTACAGCTCGAAGGCCCGAGGGCCGGCGAAGTGTTGGTCGAGGTGAAGGCGACGGGCATCTGCCATACGGACGACTTCACGCTTTCGGGCGCCGACCCGGAAGGCCTGTTCCCCGCCATCCTCGGCCATGAGGGCGCGGGCGTCGTCGTCGATGTCGGCCCGGGCGTCACCTCGGTCAAGAAGGGCGACCACGTCATTCCGCTCTACACGCCCGAGTGCCGCGAGTGCTATTCCTGTCTGTCGCGCAAGACGAACCTGTGCACCGCCATCCGCGGCACGCAAGGCCAGGGCCTGATGCCCGACGGCACGTCCCGCTTCTCCATCGGCAAGGACAAGATCCACCACTACATGGGCTGCTCGACCTTCGCCAACTACACCGTGCTGCCGGAGATCGCGCTGGCCAAGGTCAACCCGGACGCGCCCTTCGACAAGATCTGCTACATCGGCTGCGGCGTGACGACCGGCATCGGCGCCGTCATCAACACGGCCAGGGTCGAGATCGGCTCGACGGCCGTCGTCTTCGGCCTCGGCGGCATCGGCCTCAACGTGCTGCAGGGCCTGCGCCTTGCCGGCGCGGACATGATCATCGGCGTCGACATCAACCCGGACCGCAAGGAATGGGGCGAGAAGTTCGGCATGACGCATTTCGTCAACCCGAAGGAGGTGGAGGGTGACATCGTGCCCTACCTCGTCAATCTGACGAAGCGCAACGGCGACCTGATCGGCGGCGCCGACTACACCTTCGACTGCACGGGCAACACCAAGGTGATGCGCCAGGCGCTCGAATCGGCCCATCGCGGCTGGGGCAAGTCGGTCATCATCGGCGTTGCCGGCGCGGGCCAGGAAATCTCGACGCGTCCGTTCCAGCTCGTCACCGGCCGCCAGTGGATGGGCACGGCCTTCGGCGGCGCGCGCGGGCGCACGGACGTGCCCAAGATCGTCGACTGGTACATGGACGGCAAGATCCAGATCGACCCGATGATCACCCACACCATGCCGCTGGAAGACATCAACAACGGCTTCGAGCTGATGCACAAGGGTGAAAGCATCCGCGGCGTGGTCGTCTACTGATGACGGCAACCGCCTACGGCGTCGACGTGCGGAGGATGGAATCCTTCTCCGCCGTCGAGCTCTACGCATTGCTGAAACTGCGCGTCGACGTCTTCGTCGTCGAGCAGGCCTGCCCCTATCCGGAGCTGGACGGCAAGGACGCGGACGCCCTCCATCTTCGCCTGCTGGTCGATGGCGAAACCGCCGCCTATGCCCGCATTTGGCGGCCCGAAAACGCCGCGCCGCGCATCGGCCGCGTCCTCGTTTCGCCGGGTCATCGCGGCAGGAAGCTCGGCGAAGCCCTGATGCGGGAAGCGATCGGCGCGTGCGGAACCCGTTTTCCCGGCATGCCGATCGAGCTTTCCGCGCAGAGCTATCTGCTGCAATTCTACCGCTCCCTAGGCTTTTTCCCGACATCGGAGGAATATGTCGAGGACGGCATCCCGCATATCGACATGCGCCGGGCCGGCGCAGGCGATGCGCAACACGCCTGACCGGCAGCGAAGCGCCGTGTCCAAGGAAAGAACGACCGCATGAGCGAGGACCTGCCCACCATCTATGTCGACGCGGATGCCTGCCCGGTGAAGCCTGAGATCCTCAAGGTGGCGGAGCGCCACGGCCTGGCGGTGACCTTCGTCGCCAATTCGGGCCTGCGGCCTTCGCGCGATCCGATGGTGCGGAACGTCATCGTCTCCGGCGCCTTCGATGCGGCGGACGACTGGATCGCGGAGAATGTGCAGCAAGGCGACATCGTCGTCACGGCGGACGTGCCGCTGGCAGGGCGCACGGTCGCCAAGGGCGCGCATGTCACCGGCCCGACCGGCCGGCTCTTTGACAAATCGAACATCGGCATGGCGAGTGCCATGCGCGACCTCGGCGCGCATCTACGCGAAACCGGGGAGAGCAAGGGCTACAACGCGGCCTTCTCGCCGCGCGACCGCTCGACGTTTCTCGAAACGCTCGACCGCCTGTGCCGCCGCGCGAAGAATGAACGGGCGGGATCGCCATCATGACGGCAAAACCCGGGCCCAAGGTCTATGGCCGGCACGTGCCCTTCTATGTCGGCATCGGCGCGGCGGCGCTCGGCCTTGCGGGCGCGCTCTGGCTGAAGCCGGACTTCGCCGTTGCCGTCGCGGCCATCGCCTTCTTCCTGTGCTACCTGCTGCTGACGGCCTGGCGCCTGCCGCACCTGACGGCGGCCTATCTCGAGCACTATGCCACGGATACGGACGAGCCGGTCGCCATCATCTTCGCCGTCACCTTTGCCGCCGCCGCCGTGGCGACGGGGTCGCTCTTCGTCGTCCTGAACCGGCCGGCGGCGACCGGCCTGGAATTCGTTCTCGCCTTCGCCTCGGTCGCGCTCGGCTGGCTCACCATCCACACCATGGCGGCGCTTCACTACGCCCATATCTACTGGCGGCCGGGCGGCGCGAAGATGCGGAAGGACAGAGGCCTTGCTTTTCCCGGCGACACCCAGCCCGGCGTCTACGACTTCCTCTACTTCGCCTTCGTGATCGGCATGACGGCACAGACCTCGGACGTCGCGATCACCTCGACGGCGATGCGCAGGGTCAACCTGCTGCATGCCGTCGTTTCCTTCTTCTTCAACACGGTGCTGGTCGCCGCCGCGGTCAACGCGGCCGTGGCGCTCGCCTCCTGAAACCGATCGGAGTTTTCCATGAAAGTGCTTTCCCAGAACACCGCCTTCGGCGGCATGCAGGGCGTCTTCGCTCATGATTCGGAAGCCTGCAAATGCGAGATGACCTTCGCCGTCTTCGTGCCGCCGCAGGCGATCCACGAGCCGCGCCCGGTGCTCTGGTATCTCTCCGGCCTCACCTGCACCCATGCCAACGTGATGGAAAAGGGCGAATACCGCCGCATGGCCGCCGAGCTCGGCCTCATCATCGTCTGCCCCGACACCAGCCCGCGCGGCAACGACGTGCCGGATGAGATCACCAACTGGCAGATGGGCAAGGGCGCGGGCTTCTATCTCGACGCCACCGAGGAGCCCTGGGCCGAGAACTTCCGGATGTACAGCTATGTGACGGAAGAGCTGCCGAACTTCCTCCGCCAGCATTTCCGCATGGACATGAGCCGCCAGGGCATCTTCGGCCACTCGATGGGCGGGCACGGCGCCATGACGATCGCGCTCAAGCATCCGGACCGCTTCAGGAGCTGCTCGGCCTTCGCGCCCATCGTCGAGCCCACCACCGCCGACTGGTCGGTCCCGGCCTTCGAGAAATATCTCGGCGCCGACAAGGCGAAATGGCGGGAATATGACGCCTGCGCGCTCGTCGCCGACGGCGCCCGCTTCCCGGAATTCCTGATCGACCAGGGCAAGGCGGACGGTTTCCTCGAAAACGGCCTGCGTCCCTGGCTCTTCGAGGAGGCGGTCAAGGATACCGACATCGAGCTGACGCTGCGCATGCACGAGCGCTACGACCATTCCTACTACTTCATCTCGACCTTCATGGACGATCACCTGAAGTGGCACGCCGAGCGGCTCGGCTGAGACCGGATATGGCCGGGGTGCATGGCTGACATGCCACCCCTGCCCTTGCTCTTGCCTTGCCGATGCGCAATAGTTCGCGCCGGTAGACGGCTACCGCCGGAAGGCATCCGGTCACGATCGCGGGGACGGCCTCGCTCCCTTGAAACGGAGTAGGTGCAATGCCCTGGATCCTTCTTACCCTCGCAGGTCTCTTCGAAATCGGCTGGGCCATCGGCCTGAAATATACCGACGGCTTCACGCGGATCGTTCCCACCGCTTTGACCGCCGCTTCCATGCTCGTCAGCATCGTGCTGCTCGGCCTCGCCGTGAAGACGCTGCCCATGGGCACGGCCTATGCCATCTGGACCGGCATCGGCACGGTCGGCACGGTCATCCTCGGCATCGTCCTCTTCGCCGAGCCGGTCACGGCCATGCGCCTCGGCTGCATCGCCCTCATCGTCACCGGCATCCTCGGCCTGAAGTTCGTCGCCTAGCCGCGACGGTTGTCGAGCGCGAAGGCGCCCGGTCCCGCGACCGTCAGGTAGAGGAAGACGAAGCAGAAGAGGATCGCGGCGTCGCCGTGATTGTTGACCGGGAAGAAGCTCTGCGGCGCATGGGCCATGAAATAGGCGACCGCCATGAAGCCGCAGAGCACGAAGGCCGCGGGCCGCGTGAAGGGCCCCACCAGGATCAGGATCCCGCCGACGACCTCCAGCGTGCCCGCCACGCCCATGAGGTTCATCAGGTCACCGAACGGCTGTTCGGCGGGCGGAAAATTGAAGAACTTCTGCGTGCCGTGCTCGATGAAGAGCAGCGCGGCCATGATGCGGAGCGCGGCCAGCGCCTGCGGCCGCCAGGCGGACAAACGGTCGAACATGCCTTGCACTCCCCTTCCGGTTCAAAGGGGTATGTTATCGTGCTTCTTCCACGGATTTTCCAGATCTTTGTTCCGCAGCAGCCGCAGCGCCCGGGCGATGCGCTTGCGTGTCGAATGCGGCATGATCACCTCGTCGATATAGCCGCGCTCGGCCGCCACGAAGGGCGAGAGGAACCGGTCCTCGTACATCTTCGTATGCGCGGCGATCTTGTCCGGATCGTCGATGTCCTTGCGGAAGATGATCTCGACCGCCCCTTTCGCGCCCATCACGGCGATCTGCGCCGTCGGCCAGGCATAGTTGATGTCGCCGCGCAGGTGCTTGGACGCCATGACGTCATAGGCGCCGCCATAGGCCTTGCGCGTGATGAGCGTCACCTTCGGCACGGTCGCCTCCGCGAAGGCGAAGAGCAGCTTGGCGCCGTGCTTGATGAGGCCGCCATATTCCTGCGCCGTTCCCGGCAGGAAGCCCGGCACGTCGACGAAGGTGACGACCGGGATGTTGAAGCAGTCGCAGAAGCGCACGAAGCGCGCCGCCTTGCGGCTGGCATCCGAATCGAGCACGCCCGCCAGCACCATCGGCTGGTTGGCGACGAAGCCGACCGTCGCGCCCTCGATGCGGCCGAAGCCGCAGACGATATTGCGGGCGAAGCTCTCCTGGATCTCGAAGAAATCGCCCTCGTCGACGGTCTTGGCGATCAATTCCTTGATGTCGTAGGGCTTGTTGGCATTGGCCGGCACGAGCGTGTCGAGCGATTCGTCCACCGCCTCGACCGACTGGAAGCAATCGATCTCCGGCACAGGCGAGGTATTGGACTGCGGCAGGAAATCGATGAGCCGGCGCACCTGGAGCAGCGCATCGACGTCGTTGTCATAGGCGCCGTCGGCAATCGAGGATTTCGTCGTGTGGACGGAGGCGCCGCCGAGCTCCTCGGCCGTCACCGTCTCGTTCGTCACCGTCTTCACGACGTCGGGGCCGGTCACGAACATGTAGGACGTGTCGCGCACCATGAAGATGAAGTCGGTCATGGCCGGGGAATAAACGTCGCCGCCGGCGCACGGCCCCATGATCACCGAGATCTGCGGGATGACGCCGGAGGCGAGCACGTTGCGCTGGAACACCTCGGCATAGCCGCCGAGCGCGGCGACCCCCTCCTGGATGCGCGCGCCGCCCGCATCGTAGAGGCCAACGATCGGCGCGCGGTTCTTCAGCGCCATGTCCTGGACCTTCATGATCTTCTGGGCATGGGTCTCGGAAAGCGAGCCGCCGAAGACGGTGAAGTCCTTGGCGAAGACGAAGACGGTGCGGCCGTTGACCGTGCCCCAGCCGGTGACGACGCCATCGCCGGCGATCTTGCTCTTCTCCATGCCGAAATCCGTCGAGCGATGCTCGACGAACATGTCGAACTCCTCGAACGATCCCTCGTCGAGAAACACCTCGATGCGCTCGCGGGCCGTCAGCTTGCCGCGCTTGTGCTGCGCCTCGATGCGCGCCTGTCCGCCGCCCATGCGGGCGCGCTCGCGCCGGACTTCGAGTTCGTGGAGAATTTCCTTCATGATCCCTCGGTTCCTCCCGTTTGTGACAACGGATTAGCATGCGGAACCGGGGGCTTGAAGGGGATCGCCCTACATAGATGGTCTTAGACGGTCAGCGCGGGAGATCGGCAAGCACGGCGGCGGCGACGTCCATCTCCCCGCGCCGCAATTCGCGGCGGCGGAAGGCCTCCTCGTCGGTGCCCCATTGATCGATCTGCCAGTCCTCGTCGACATGGGCGAGCGACCAGGCCCGGTCGGCATCCACCACGCCTTCGGCCAGCGCCAGCGCCAGCAGCGCCGAGCCGGTCAGCGTCGTCACCGTATGCAGGCAGGCGAGCGCCAGCGGATCGCGCCAGGCGGACAGCGCATCCGAGAAGGCGGCGATGGCCTGTACGGGCTGTTCCTGGTGCATCACGCCTTCGACGAGGATGAAGCGCGCGCCCCTGGCGTCGGCCGCCCAGCGGATGATCGGGTCCCAGCCCTCGCGCTGCCGCTGGACGAGGCCATCAGGCGAATCCGCGCGGTAGCAGAGCATGTCCGTGCCGGCGAAGCGCACGATCTCCTCGAAGACGGCATCGAGATTGTCCGCCACGCCATCGACGGCCGTATTGACGAGGCGCGTTACCGGCATCTTCGCGGGGTCGATCTCCTCGCCCTGCCCGTCCCATTCGGCGCGCAGACGCTCGGCGATGGCGGGGGCCGGCACGGCGAGCAGCTTCTTGCCGGGCGTGCGCACGGGGCGGCCGTCGAGCAGGATGCGGTGGCCCTCCTCCGTGCTGTCGATCGAGACCGCCTTGTAGAACCGCTTCGGCAGCGGCCGCTTCATCTGGATCTGCGCGCGGCGAACCGGATCGGGATCGCTCATCGCCTCGGAAAGGTCGCTCAGGATGTCACGCATCGGAAATCTCCAGCCATTCGAGAAGGTCGGCGGGCGTGCGCAGGATGTGATCCGCGCCGGCCTCGACCAGCTCGGGCACGGAGGCATAGCCCCAGGAAACGCCGATCGCCCTGGCGCCGGCCGCCTTCGCCATCTGCATATCGTAGATCGCATCGCCGATGACAACCGTCCGGGCCGCATCGACGCCCGCCTCGCCGCAGCATTCCGTCACCATGGCAGGATGCGGCTTGGAGGGGCAATCGTCCGCCGTGCGCGAGACGAGGAATGTCCGGTCGAAGCCGTGCGTGGCACGGATGAGGTCGAGGCCGCGGCGGGATTTTCCCGTGACGGCGCCAAGGATCAAGTCGTCCTCCCGCTCCAGCCGCGCCATCATGGCGCCGATGCCGGGAAAGAGCGGTTCCTGGAAGCCTGCCTCGGCCCGCACGCCGGTAAAGATGGCCTTGTAATGCGCGGTCATCGCCAGCGCCTCGTCATCGACATGCGGCTTGCCCTGCATGCGGGCGATCGCGATGTCGAGCGTGAGCCCGATGATCGCCTTGGTCTCGGAGACGTCCGGCCGGGCACGGCCGAAATCGACGAAGGTGCGCGCCATCACCTCGTGGATCAGCTTCACGCTGTCGACCAGCGTGCCGTCGCAATCGAAGAGAACGAGCCGCATCAGTGGTCTTCCCCGTCCGCCGCGCTCTGGTCGAAGCCGAAGAGGTTCCAGGTCTGCACCATGTGCGGCGGCAGCGGCGCGGTCACGCGCAGGCGCCCGCCGGAGGGATGCGGAATGTCGATGTGGCGGGCATGGAGGTGCAGGCGGTTCTGCACGCCGCCCGGGAAGTTCCAGTTGACGTCCGCGTCGAAATATTTGGGGTCGCCGAGGATCGGGTGGCCGATATGGGCCGCGTGGACGCGAAGCTGGTGGGTGCGGCCGGTATAGGGCTCCATCTCCAGCCAGGCGAAATTCTGCCCGGCCTGCTCGACGACGCGGTAGAAGGAGACGGCGTGATCCGCGCCGTCCTCGCCGTGCCTGGCGATCCGCATGCGGTCGCCGTCCGGCGTCTGCTCCTTGACCAGCCAGGTGGAGATCTTGTCCTCCCGCTTCTTCGGCACGCCCTTGACCACGGACCAGTAGGTCTTCTTGGTGTCGCGCTCGCGGAAGGCGGCTGTCAGCTTCTGCGCCGCGCCGCGCGTGCGGGCGATGACGAGAACGCCGGACGTGTCGCGGTCGAGGCGGTGCACGAGGCGCGGCTTCTCGCCCTTCTGGCTGGTCCAGGCCTCCAGCATCTTGTCGATATGCCGCGTGACGCCCGAGCCGCCCTGCACGGCGATGCCGGCCGGCTTGTTGAGCACGAAGACCTTGTCGTCCTCATGCAGCAGCATGCGGGCAAGCAGTTCGCCATCGGGGGAATGCTTCAGGTCGCGGCCGGCGATCGGGCCGGACTTCGGCGCCTTGGCATCGACCTCCATCGGCGGGATGCGGACGGTCTGGCCGGGCTGCACGCGCGTATCGCTCTTGGCGCGGCCGCCATCGACGCGCACCTGGCCGGAGCGCAGCAGCTTCTGGAGCTGGCCGAAGCCGAGGCCCGGATAGTGGACCTTGAACCACCGGTCGAGGCGCATGCCCGCCTCGTCGTTGTCCACCTGCCTGTGTTCGATGCCTGCCATGTGCGCCTTCTTTCGTTGCGCCGCTCTTAGCGCAAGAACAGGCCAAGGGGAACCGTCTAGAAGGCGCGGAAGGTGAGCGTGGTCAGCGAGCGCACGATGCCGGGGATGGAGGCGACATGGTCGTTGATGAACTTGCCGATGTCCTCCTCGCTGTCGACATAGACCTTCAGGAGGAGATCGTATTCGCCGCTGGTGGAGTAGAGCTCCGAGATGAGTTCCGTAGCGTAAAGCGCGTCCGCAACCTCGTAAGTCTTGCCCGGAGCGCATTGCAATTGCACGAAAATCGGCTTCATCGGTCCTCCCGCGCCATCGGCGGCATCTGATCGTCTCGGCACGGTTCCGGTCGCATGCGCGCCAGCCCCGGCCCGGCCGCCGACTCCGGCGGCGTTCTCCATCCCTTATGACGGAATTTCGCCGGCAAAGGCAAGGCCGGCCGAACTCGCGACAGCCGTTAAGATTCGATGAAAATGCAACCGCTGATATTCATATCCGCGAAAGACGCGACTGCTAGATTCCCACGACCGAACAACGATTGAAAACACCATGACCCAGATCGTTACAGTCTCGCCGGCCACGGCCGCCCATGCATCGCAGGGCACGAAGCTGCAGACGCGCACCGGCACGCTGTTCGAGGAGCGCATCCATCGCTGGAGCGAGGATGCCAGGGTGCGGGGCGATGCACGCACGGTGGCCGTCCTCAACGTCATTCATCCCCCGGCCCTCGCGCTCGCCCTCCTGACGGCGCCGACCGGCACGCCGCAGGTGACGATGGCCGAAGCCCAGCGCGTCTACGACGAGAACGGCGAACCGCTGCCACCGGACGCCGTCTGACATCCCAGGCAAGACCACCGTCCTCCACCTTGCAGGCCCCGCTTCGGGGCCTTTTTCCTGTCCTCTTCGCCCTACGACAAAAATTTGCTCGTCAGCGACGCCGCCTCTTGCCAAAGCGCAGGCAAGGTCGTTATCTGGAACCGACCTCGCTGGGAGAAACCGGCTGCCCCCTCGAAAGGGATGGCCGGTGCCGAAGGAGCAACCGCCCCGGAAACTCTCAGGCAAAAGGACCAGCAAGGTGCCGTCGGAACTCTGGAGAGAAGCGCGAGAGCGCTCGCCGAAGGGATAACAATCTCAGGCGAAGGGACAGAGGGGGCTCAGGAGAACGGCGCAGATGCGCCTGGATTTATGAGCCGGCGCCCGATGCAACAGGGGCGCCCAAGGACTGGAGGGCGCCTTTTGGACGGAACGTCTGAACTCAAGAAAACCCCGCTTCACGCGCTGAACCTGTCGCTCGGCGCCCGCATGGTGCCGTTCGCCGGCTACGAGATGCCGGTGCAGTACGCGGCCGGCGTGATGAAGGAACACCTGCACGCGCGCGCCGCCGCCGGCCTGTTCGACGTGTCCCACATGGGCCAGGTCACGTTACGCGCCCGCTCCGGCGTCAATGCCGACGCGGCCCGGGCGCTCGAAACGCTGGTGCCGGTCGATATCGTCGGCCTCGGCGAAGGCCGTCAGCGCTATGCGCTTTTCACCAATGACGAAGGCGGCATCCTCGACGACCTGATGATCGCCAATCGCGGCGACCACTTCTACGTGGTCGTCAACGCCGCCTGCAAGGATGCGGACTTCGCGCACATGCAGGCGAAGATCGGCGAGACCTGCGAGCTGACGCTGCACGACGACCGCGCCCTCATCGCCCTGCAAGGCCCGCACGCCCAGGCCGTGCTCGCCGAACTGTGGGCGGACGTCTCCTCCATGCGCTTCATGGACGTGCGCGCCTGCGACCTGCACGACGCCGACTGCATCGTCTCGCGCTCGGGCTATACCGGCGAGGACGGCTTCGAGATCTCCATCCCGGCCGCGCTTGCCGAAACCGTCTGTCGCCGCCTGCTCGACCATCCGGACGTGCTGCCGATCGGCCTCGGCGCCCGCGATTCGCTGCGCCTCGAGGCCGGGCTCTGCCTCTACGGCAACGACATCGACACCGGCACGACGCCGGTGGAGGCCGGGCTCGAATGGGCCATCCAGAAGGTTCGCCGCAAGGGCGGCGAGCGTGAAGGCGGCTTTCCCGGCGCTTCCGTCATTCTCGACCAGCTCGAAAACGGCGCCGAACGTCGCCGCGTCGGCCTGAAGCCCGAAGGCCGCGCGCCCGTGCGCGCCGGCGCGGTGCTGGCGACCGATCCCGAAGGCGAGGACGTCGTCGGCACGGTCACTTCGGGCGGCTTCGGTCCCAATGTCGATGGCCCCGTCGCCATGGGCTACGTCACCAGGCCCTCCGCCGCCGTCGGCACCCAGCTCTATGCGGGCGTTCGCGGGAAATTCCTGCCCGTCACCGTATCGGCCATGCCCTTCGTCAAGAACACCTTCAAGCGCTGATCCCATGAACGCGCGTCGCCCCCTCATCCGCACACCACGGCACCGGCACCCGTCCCTTCTCCCTGCGGGGAGAAGGTGGCCCGAAGGGCCGGATGAGGGGGCTCCCGCAAAACCCGACCAAAGAGAGGAACCAACATGCTGAAATTCACCGAAGAACACGAGTGGCTGAAGATCGAAGGCGGCGTTGCGACCGTCGGCATCACGACGCATGCGGCCGAACAGCTCGGCGACCTCGTCTTCGTCGAACTACCGGAAGTCGGCGCGACCTTCGACAAGGGCGGCGATGCAGCCACCGTCGAGAGCGTCAAGGCCGCCTCCGACGTCTATTGTCCGCTCGACGGCGAGATCGTCGAGATCAACGAGGCCATCACGGCCGATCCCTCCCTCGTCAACAGCGACCCGCAGGGCGCCGGCTGGTTCTTCAAGCTGAAGCTCGCCAACCCCGCCGATGCGGATGCGCTGATGGACGAAGCCGCCTACAAGGAGCTTGTCGGCTGATGTCTCTTCCCAAGGACTTTGCCTTCACCGATTACCAGCCCTACGACTTCGCCAACCGTCGCCATATCGGCCCTTCGCCGAAGGAGATGGAGGCGATGCTGGCCGTGATCGGCTATGACAGCCTCGACGCGCTGATCGACGACACCGTGCCGAAATCGATCCGCCAGGGAAAGCCGCTCGAATGGGGCGCGCCGATGACCGAGCGCGAGGCGCTCGACAAGCTGCGCGAGACCGCCAACCGCAACCGCAAGCTCGTCTCGCTGATCGGCCAGGGCTACTACGGCACGATCACGCCGCCGGTCATCCAGCGCAACATCCTGGAAAACCCCGCCTGGTACACGGCCTATACGCCCTACCAGCCGGAAATCAGCCAGGGGCGCCTCGAAGCGCTGCTCAACTACCAGACCATGGTGTGCGACCTCACCGGCCTCGACGTCGCCAACGCCTCGCTGCTCGACGAGGCGACCGCCGCCGCCGAGGCGATGGCCATGGCGCAGCGCGTGGCGAAGTCCAAGGCGACCGCCTTCTTCGTCGACGAGAACTGCCACCCGCAGACGATCGCGCTCCTCAAGACCCGCTCCGAGCCGCTCGGCTGGAGCATCATCGTCGGCGATCCCTTCACCGACCTCGATCCGGTCGACGTCTTCGGCGCGATCTTCCAGTATCCCGGCACCTACGGCCATGTGCGCGACTTCACCGGCCTCGTCGCCCGCCTGCACCAGACCGGCGCCATCGCCGTCATCGCCGCCGATCCGCTGGCGCTCGCGCTCCTCAAGTCGCCCGGCGACATGGACGCGGATATCGCCATCGGCTGCACCCAGCGCTTCGGCGTGCCGGTCGGCTACGGCGGCCCGCACGCGGCCTACATGGCCGTCAAGGACGCCTACAAGCGCTCCATGCCCGGCCGCCTCGTCGGCGTCTCCATCGACGCGCGCGGCAACCGCGCCTATCGCCTGTCGCTCCAGACGCGCGAGCAGCACATCCGCCGCGAGAAGGCGACGTCGAACATCTGCACCGCGCAGGTTCTGCTCGCCGTCATGGCCTCGATGTATGCCGTCTTCCATGGGCCGCAGGGCCTGAAGGCGATCGCCCAGAGCGTTCATCAGAAGACCGTTCGCCTGGCCGAGGGCCTCGAAAAGCTCGGCTACACCGTCGAGCCGGACGTCTTCTTCGACACGATCACCGTCCATGTCGGCAAGCTGCAGGGCATCATCCTGAAGACGGCCGTCGCGGAGGAGGTCAATCTTCGCAAGATCGGCGACGACCGCATCGGCATCAGCCTCGACGAGCGCTCGCGCCCCGTCACGCTGGAAGCCGTCTGGCGCGCCTTCGGCGGCGATTTCGAGGTGGCCGAGTTCGAGCCGGGCTACCGCCTGCCGGAAGACCTGCTGCGCACCAGCGAGTACCTGACGCATCCGATCTTCCACATGAACCGCGCCGAAAGCGAGATGGTGCGCTACATCCGCCGGCTCTCCGACCGCGACCTCGCGCTCGACCGCGCGATGATCCCGCTCGGCTCCTGCACGATGAAGCTCAATGCCACGGCGGAGATGCTGCCGATCACCTGGCCGGAATTTGCGGAGATCCATCCCTTCGTTCCCGTCGACCAGGCGCAGGGCTACCGGCACCTCATCGAGGACCTGTCGCAGAAGCTCTGCGACATCACCGGCTACGACGCCGTCTCCATGCAGCCGAATTCCGGCGCGCAGGGCGAATATGCCGGCCTGCTGACGATCCGTGCCTATCACCTCGCCAATGGCGACACCCATCGCGACGTCTGCCTGATCCCGACCTCCGCGCACGGCACCAACCCGGCCTCCGCCCAGATGGCCGGCATGAAGGTGGTCGTCGTGAAAGTGTCTGATAACGGCGACATCGACATGGAGGATTTCCGTTCCAAAGCAGAGCAGTATGCGGAAAACCTCTCGTGCTGCATGATCACCTACCCCTCAACGCACGGCGTCTTCGAGGAGAACGTGCGCGAGATCTGCGAGATCGTCCACAAGCATGGAGGCCAGGTCTATATCGACGGCGCCAACATGAACGCCATGGTCGGCCTTGCCCGGCCGGGCGACATCGGCGGCGACGTTTCGCACCTCAACCTCCACAAGACGTTCTGCATCCCGCATGGCGGCGGCGGTCCGGGCATGGGGCCGATCGGCGTCAAGGCGCATCTTGCGCCCTTCCTGCCGGCAAACCCGACGACCGGCGAGGCCGGCGCCGTCTCGGCAGCCCCCTTTGGCTCGGCCTCCATCCTGCCGATCTCCTGGAGCTACTGCCTGATGATGGGCGGCGAAGGGCTGACGCAGGCGACCAAGGTGGCGATCCTCAACGCCAACTACATCGCCGCCCGGCTCAAAGGCGCCTATGATGTGCTCTACAAGTCCGCAAAAGGCCGCGTGGCGCATGAATGCATCATCGACACGCGCCCGCTCGCCGAAAGCGCCGGCGTCACCGTCGACGACGTCGCCAAGCGCCTGATCGACAGCGGGTTCCACGCCCCGACCATGAGCTGGCCGGTGGCCGGCACGCTGATGATCGAGCCGACGGAATCGGAGACGAAGGCCGAGATCGACCGCTTCTGCGACGCCATGCTGGCGATCCGCGAGGAAGCGCGCGCCATCGAGGAAGGTCGCATGGACCGGGAGAACAACCCGCTCAAGAACGCCCCGCACACGGTGGAGGACCTCGTCGGCGAATGGGATCGCCCCTATTCGCGCGAACAGGCCTGCTTCCCGCCGGGCGCCTTCCGGGTCGACAAGTACTGGTCGCCTGTCAACCGCGTGGACAATGTCTACGGCGACCGCAATCTCGTCTGCTCCTGCCCGCCGCTGGAAGATTACGCGGAGGCGGCCGAGTAAATCCGGGCCGATCTCAGGTCCACCCACCTCTCCTTCGTCATGGTCGGGCTCGACCCGACCATCCATCCACCGGCACGCCGCGAATGTGGATCCTCGGGTCAAGCCCGGGGATGACGGCGGAGAAGGAAGCGGGCGCCACATCGAACGAACCCCGGCCGATGCCGTCGGCCGGGGTTTTCCATTGCGGGCAGGGACTGGATCAGGGTGCGACGGCGACGTCCACCCAGAAGCGGGTGAAGCCCTCGGCGAACGCGCGATAGCCGCTCAGCGTCGAGGGCTTGACGGCATAGGCGTTGGCACCGTTCTCGTAAGCGCGGCTCACATCCGCGGTGTTCGACGACGATGACAGCATGATGACGGGCGTCACCGCCGTGCGCGGCCGGCCGCGCAGGCGCTTGAGAAGTTCCATGCCGCTGATGCCGGGCATGTTGATGTCGAGCAGGATATAGTCGAAGGCTTCCGCATCGAGCCGGTCGCTGGCGACCTCGGCATCGGCGGCATGGGTGATTTCGAGCGGGCTTCCGGCATCGCTGAAGGCGCGCATGACGAACCGCACGTCCACCGGATCGTCGTCGACGACGATCAGCCTTCTAGCCGAACCTCCCACGCTCGTTCCCCCTTGATCTTATGGATTGCGGAAACGTCACCACGAAGCGTGCGCCCGGACCATAGCTCGTGTCAAGCGCTATCGAGCCGTTGTGGCTCTCGACGATCCGGCGCGCCAGCGCAAGCCCGACGCCCGTGCCCTGGTAGACCGTCTCGTCCCGGTGAAGTCTCTGGAAAACCTCGAAGATCCGCCCGACATGCTGGGGGTCGATGCCGATCCCGTCGTCCTCGACGACGAAATCGATCCCCGCCGGGCGCTGCCGGCAATAGACCCGCACGACAGGCGCTTTGCCGGGCCGGCGGTATTTCAGAGCGTTGCCGATGAGGTTCTGCGCAAGGCGCTTCAAAAGCTCCGGATCGCCCATGATCTCCGGCATCGGCTGGACGTCGATCGTGCCGCCGCTCTCCTCGACATGGCTTTCGAGCAGCGCCAGCGCATCCCTGACGACGCCGGACAGCGCCACGGGCTTCGGCACGGCGATGCGATAGGCGATCTGCGAGAACTCCAGCAAACTGTCGATGATGCGCCGCATGCGCGCCGCGCTCTTGCGCACATGGTCGGCGTAGTGCGGCAGCTCGTCGAACTCGCCGCGGTGCAGGTCCTCCGAGATCATTTCGGCGAACATGGACAGGTGGCGCAGCGGCGCCTTGAGATCATGCGAGACCGTGGCGGTGAACTGGTCGAGCGCCTCGTTCTTGCGGCGCAGCTCGCTGGTCTGCGCCTCCACCTGCCGCTGCTGGCGCTTGGTCTCGGTGATGTCGCGCCCGACGCTCACGACCTCGCTCACCCCGTCGTCGTCGAAGATCGCAACGGCCGTCCAGAGCATCCACATCTCCCGGCCATCCTTCCCGTCGATGCAGATCTCCATCGTGCGAACCGGCTCGTCACGCGTATAGCCGCCTATGTCGATCAGGGCGGCGGCCTGCTCCGGCGCGCAGGCGACATCCGGCAGGGAGCGGCCGATCAGCTCATCGGTGGTCGAGCCGACATGGGCGGCATATTTGTCGTTGGCGAAACGGATGGTCAGGCCGCGGTCGAAGCGCAGGATCATGTCCGGCAGGATCTGCAGCAGCGAGAGATAGTCGCGACGCTTCTCCTCGAGCGCGGCCTCCGTGCGCTTCAAGTCGGAGACGTCGACACGCAGCGCAACGACGTCGCCGGTCTCGGCGATATGGCTTTCCGCGCGGATCCAGAGATCCTCGCCGAACGGGAAGACGGACCCATCGCTGTCGGGAGAGCGATGGTCGCGCAGGCGCTCGCGCACCAGCGCCTCGGCCTCCGCCGTCCCCTCCCTGATACCCGGGAACATGCCGGAGCGGATATTGCCGCGAACGATGCTTTCCAGCGTCGCACCGACACGCACATGCGCGCCGGCTTCCCCGCACCGCTCCTTGTAGGAGCGGTTGAACAGGACCAGGCGCTCCTCCGGGTCGAAGATCGCAAAGCCCTCGGTCATGGTGTCGAGCGCGGCGGCGATGCGCTGGCCGAGCAGGATCTGCTCGCCGTGGCTGCCGCCGCTGAGCAGGCTGCGCAGGAGCAGCGCATAATGTACGCCCGTCCCCTCGTCCGGCAGCGCGATCACATGCGCCGACGCTTCGAAGGACGAGCCGTTCTCGTGACGGAAGGAAAGGGCGTGCGTGTTCTCGCGCCCCTGCGATGCGTGGCGGGCGAGGTTCGCGCCGTCGATGACGGCCGCTGCGGCCGGAAGCCGGCCGTCGCGATTCCAGCCGAACGTGCGGGCAGCGGCCTCGTTATGGGAAACCACGCGCGCCTCGACATCGACGACGAGGACGGGAAACGGCAGGTTTTCGTAAAGTGCCGCGGCAAAGCCGGTCATTGCTCGCGCCCCCTCCCTGGCGATCACGCCGGCACGATATTCATGCCGCGCGCCGCAGACTAGGCAAAACCGCCCGCGAAGGAAAGGCACGGGAACCGCGGTTCCCGCTTCACTGGCGTCAGGCGCGGACGGTCGGCTGGCCGGCGGCGGCAAGCGCCGCGAGGTCGGCGGGCTTCAGCTCGACGGATTCGCCGCAGCCGCAGGCCGATGTCTGGTTCGGGTTGTGGAAGGTGAAGCCCGAGCGCAGCGTCGTCACCTCGAAATCCATCTGCGTGCCGAGAAGGTAGAGCACGGCTTCCGGCGCCACCCAGACGCGGGCGCCGTTCAGCTCGATCAGGTCGTCCCTGGCATTGGGCTCCGTCACGAGATCGATGGAATATTCCATGCCCGCGCAACCGCCCTTCTTGATGCCGACGCGGATGCCCCTGGCATCCTCGCCGGCATTGGCGACGATCGCCTTGACGCGGTTCGCCGCCGCATCGGTCAGTGTCATGACTGCAAAGGCCATGGGCATTTTCTCCTTCGCCTGACGGGTTCAAGGCCCGACGGTTTCGAATCCGAATCTAGTGAGGGCGGGTCGACGGATCAAGTCGCCCAGCGGGAAAAGCCCCTCATCCGCCTGCCGTCACCTTCTCCCCGCAGGCGGGGAGAAGGAAGTATGCCGCACCGTTTACCAGCCTCTCCCGCGCTCCGTGGAGCACGTCCCCTCTCCCCGCTTGCGGGAAGAGGGTTAGGGTGAGGGGCAAGCGGCAAACGCCAGCCGCACCAAATCAGTACCAGCCGACGGCGACCTGCGCCTCTTCCGACATGCGGTCCGGCGTCCACGGCGGGTCGAAGGTCATCCTGACCTCGACGCCGGACACGCCTTCGACGGCGCTCACGGCGTTTTCCACCCAGCCCGGCATCTCGCCGGCGACGGGGCAGCCCGGCGCGGTCAGCGTCATGTCGATCTTGACCATGCGGTCATCCTCGATGTCGATCTTGTAGATCAGGCCGAGTTCGAAGATGTCTGCGGGGATTTCCGGGTCGTAGACCGTCTTCAGCGCCGAGATGATGTCGTCGCTGAGACGCGCCAGCTCGTCTTCCGGGATCGCCGAATGAACGATGCCGTCGCGGACGTCGATCTTGTCTTCCGTTGCATCGAGGGACATGGGCCTACTCCTCAGGCAAAGAACTTGCGGGCGTGGTCGAGCGCGTCGGCCAGGGCATCGACCTCTGCACGCGTGTTATAGAGGCCGAACGATGCCCGGCATGTGGAGGTGACGCCGAAGCGTTTCAAGAGCGGCTGGGCGCAATGGGTGCCGGCGCGCACCGCCACCCCTGCCCGGTCGATGACCATCGACACGTCATGGGCATGGATGCCTTCCAGCTCGAAGGAGAAGATCGAGCCCTTGCCGGGCGCCGTGCCGAAGATGCGCAGAGAATTGATCGACGAAAGCCGTTCATGGGCATAGTCGCGCAGGTCCGCCTCATGGGCGGAGATCGCCGCGCGGCCGATCTTTTCCATATAGTCCAGTGCATAGCCGAGGCCGATCGCCTGAACGATTGGCGGCGTACCGGCCTCGAAGCGGTGCGGCGGGTCGTTGTAGGTGACGATATCCTCGGTGACATCGACGATCATCTCGCCGCCGCCCTGGAAGGGACGCATCTCGCGAAGGCGATCCATCTTGCCGTAGAGCACGCCGATGCCCGAGGGACCGTAGAGCTTGTGGCCGGTCATCACGTACCAGTCGCAATCGATGTCACGCACGTCGACCGGCATGTGCACCGCGCCCTGCGACCCGTCCACCAGCACCGGAATGCCGCGCGCGCGGGCGATGCGGCAAATCTCCTTGACCGGCACGATGGTGCCGAGCGCGTTCGACATATGCGTGATGGCGATGAGCCTGGTGCGCTCGGTCAGGCACTTCTCGAAGTCTTCGATATGGAACGCACCGGTCTCGTCGACGGGCGCCCAGACGAGCTTGGCCCCCTGCCGTTCGCGGATGAAATGCCACGGCACGATGTTGGAATGGTGCTCCATGATCGAAAGGACAATCTCGTCGCCCTCGCCGATCTTTGGCATGCCGTAGCCGTAGGCGACCGTGTTGATCGCCTCGGTCGAGGACTTCGTGAAGACGATCTCGTCGACCGACGAGGCGTTCAGGAAGCGGCGCACCTTCTCGCGCGCCGCCTCATAGGCGTCCGTTGCGGCATTCGACAGGAAATGAAGGCCGCGGTGCACGTTTGCATATTCGTTGGAATAGGCATGCGAGACCGCGTCGATCACCACCTGCGGCTTCTGCGCAGAGGCGCCGTTGTCGAGATAGACCAGCGGCTTGCCATAGACCGTTTTCGACAGGATGGGGAAATCCTTGCGGATCGCCTCGACGTCGTAGGCCAGTGCGGGTGCGTGTTCCATCTCGGTTTCCTATCCCGCGCGCCCTGTCAGGCGTGCTTTTCCAGCCAGGCGGCGACGACGCCTTCCAGCGCTTCGACCAGCGGCTCGTCTTCCAGCTCCTCGACGATCTCGGCGACGAAGGCGTTGACCAGCATGCCGCGCGCCTTGTTTTCCGGGATGCCGCGCGCCATCAGGTAGAAGAGCTGCGTGTGGTCGATGTCGATCACGGTGGCGCCGTGGCCGCACTGCACGTCGGCGAAGATCTCCAGCTCCGGCTTGGCGGAGAAATCGGCCTCGTCGGAGAGCAGCAGCGTGTTGCACGACATCTTGGCATCGGTCTTCTGGGCATCAGGTGCAACGCGGATCTGGCCCTGGAAGACGCCGCGCGCGCGATCGAAGATCACGTTGCGGATGACTTCCGTCGACGTCGTGTTTGGAACGTCGTGGCCGACCGTGAAGGTCACGTCGTTGTGCGTTTCGCCGCCGATGAGGTTGATGCCGCGCAGCCTGAGGTCCGAGCCCTCGCCCGCCACCACGACATGGATTTCCTGCCGCACGAGCCTGCCGCCGGCATTGACCACGTAGAGGCGCAGTTTCGTATCGGTGCCGAGCGTGATGCGGATCTGGCCGAGATGGGTGTCCGCGGCCCCCTGCGCCTGGAGGATGATCCAGGTGATGTCCGCCCCGTCGGCAAGCGCGATGTCGCTGACGGTCGTCACGAAGGCGGCGTTCTCGCCGGCCGCGATGTGGCGCTCGACGACCGTCGCCTTGGTATTGGCACCGAAGGTCGCCGTAAAGCGCGTATGCGTCTGGCCGGCATTCTGGATCGTCTGGATTTCGAGCGGGGCTTCCAGCGCCGTGCCCTCAGGCACGTCGAGCACGAAACCGTCGCGTACGAAGGCGCCGTTGATGCGGCCGATCGCGTCGTCGCCGTCGCGGGCAGCAAGGCCGGCCGCGGCGGTGCCGTCGGCAAGTGCGTCCTTGAAGGTGCTTACCGTCGCGCCGTCGGCGGTCGCGCGGGCATCGGCGATGCCGTTGGCGACCGCAAGCACGGTGGAACCCTCGACGAGAGGGGCGACCCTGGCGACCGAGGCCGCCGGATCGAAGGCGGGCACGGCGCGCAGCAGCGCCTTGAGGTCCGTATAGTGCCAGGCTTCCACGCGGCGCGTCGGAAGGCCGGCATCCTTGAAGTCGCTGATCAGCGTGTCGCGGGCGGCCAGCACCGCGCCGTCGCCCGGCAGCTCGCCGATGGCGTGGTCATAGGCTTCGCAAAGCGCGGTCTCGGCGACCGAAAGCGTCTTGCCTGTCTGCATGTTCATGGGATCACTCCTTCACCGTGCCGTCAGGCGGCAGCACCGATGATGTCGGCATAGCCGTTGGCTTCCAGCTCGTGCGCCAGCGTCTTGTCGCCGGACTTGATGACCTGGCCCTTGTAGAGGACGTGGACCGTATCCGGCACGATATAGTCGAGCAGGCGCTGGTAGTGCGTGATGACGACGACCGCGCGGTCCGGCGAGCGCAGCGCGTTGACACCGTCGGCGACGATCTTCAGCGCGTCGATGTCGAGGCCCGAATCGGTCTCGTCGAGGATGCACAGCTTCGGCTCCAGCAGCGACATCTGCAGGATCTCGGCACGCTTCTTCTCGCCGCCGGAGAAGCCGACATTGAGCGGGCGGCGCAGCATTTCCGGCGCGATCTTGAGTTCGGCGGAAGCTTCCTTGACGCGGCGCATGAAGTCCGGCGTCGTCAGCTCGGCCTCGCCGCGCGCCTTGCGCTGCTCGTTCATCGCGACCTTGAGGAACTGCATGGTGGCGACGCCCGGGATTTCGACCGGGTACTGGAAGGCGAGGAAGATGCCCTTGGCGGCGCGCTCGGCCGGGTCGAGCTCCAGGATGCTCTCGCCGTTATAGAGGATGTCGCCCTCGGTGACCTCGTAGTCCTCGCGGCCGGAGAGGATATAGGAGAGCGTCGACTTGCCGGAGCCGTTCGGCCCCATGATGGCGGCGACTTCGCCGGCCTTCACGGTGAGGTTCAGGCCGCGGATGATCTCGGTGCCGTCTTCGGCGATGCGGGCGTGCAGGTTCTTGATTTCAAGCATTGCGTTGTTCCTGTTCCAAGAAGCGGGTTTGTGTACCGCTCAATCGGCCGTTCTTGCGCCGGCCTCTAATCCGTCATCCTCGGGCTTGTCCCGAGGATCCAAGCCTTCAATTGTAATCCTCTACCTGCCTTGAATTCGCATGAGGCCGGTAGGCATTCTCGATTTCATCAATGTGCTCATAAAGGTCCATCCAAGTTGGATTGAGCTCCTCGATAAGCTTGATTTTCCATTCTCGCAGGTAGCGCTTCAAAGACTTTTCCCGCTGTATCGCCAGAACGATGTTCGGATGGGTTTCGAGCCAAACAAGGTTTTTTGCCTTATACCGCTCCGTAAACCCCTTCTGAACTTCATTGCGGTGCTCCCATGCTCGCCCTTGCAAATCGCTGGTGGCGCCAGTGTAGATCACACCTCGCGGCTTGTCGGACATCATATAGACGAAACCGCTCATACCGATCCCCGGGACGACAGCAGATCCTCGGGACAAGCCCGAGGATGACGAAAAGACTATCCCACGCTTCCTTCGAGCGAGATGCCGATCAGCTTCTGCGCCTCGACGGCGAATTCCATCGGCAGTTCCTGGATGACTTCCTTGACGAAGCCGTTGACGATCAGCGCGATCGCCGCTTCCGTCGGGATGCCGCGCTGCAGGCAGTAGAACAGCTGGTCTTCGGAAATCTTCGAGGTGGTCGCCTCGTGCTCGAACTGGGCGGTCGCGTTCTTCGCCTCGATATAGGGCACGGTATGCGCACCGCACTTGTCGCCGATCAGCAGCGAGTCGCACTGGGTGAAGTTGCGCGCGTTCTCCGCCTTGCGGTGGGCCGAGACCTGGCCGCGATAGGTGTTGTTGGAGAAGCCGGCGGAAATGCCCTTGGAGACGATGCGGCTCGACGTGTTCTTGCCGAGATGGATCATCTTGGTGCCGCTGTCGATCTGCTGGTGGCCGTTGGAAACGGCGATCGAGTAGAACTCGCCGCGCGAACCGTCGCCGCGCAGGATGCAGGACGGATATTTCCAGGTGATGGCCGAGCCGGTCTCGACCTGCGTCCAGGAGATCTTCGAGTTCTTGCCGCGGCAATCGCCGCGCTTCGTCACGAAGTTGTAGATGCCGCCCTTGCCTTCCTTGTCGCCCGGATACCAGTTCTGGACGGTGGAATACTTGATCTCGGCATCGTCCAGCGCGACGAGCTCGACCACGGCGGCGTGAAGCTGGTTCTCGTCACGCTGCGGCGCGGTGCAGCCTTCGAGATAGGAGACATAGGCCCCCTCTTCCGCGATGATCAGCGTGCGCTCGAACTGGCCGGTGTTCTTCTCGTTGATGCGGAAATAGGTCGACAGTTCCATCGGGCAACGAACGCCCTTCGGCACGAAGACGAAGGAACCGTCGGTGAAGACCGCGGTATTGAGCGTCGCATAGAAGTTGTCGGTCGCCGGCACCACGGTGCCGAGATACTTCTTCACGAGATCAGGATGCTCGCGGATGGCCTCGGAGATCGACATGAAGATCACGCCGGCCTTCTTCAGCTCTTCCTTGAAGGTCGTGACGACCGAGACCGAATCGAAGACGGCGTCGACGGCGATCTTGGATTTTTCGACGCCGGCGAGGATTTCCTGCTCGCGCAGCGGAATGCCGAGCTTCTCGTAGGTCCGCAGCAGCTCCGGGTCGACCTCGTCGAGCGACTTCGGGCCGCTCTGGTTCTTCGGAGCTGCATAGTAATAAAGGTCGTTGAAGTCGATCTTGGGATAGTCGACGCGCGCCCAGGTGGGCTCTTCCATGGTCAGCCAGCGGCGATAGGCCTCAAGGCGCCATTCGAGCATCCATTCGGGCTCGCTCTTCTTGGCCGAGATGAAACGGATGATGTCCTCGGACAGGCCTTTCGGCGCCTTGTCCATCTCGATCTTCGTCTCGAAGCCGTATTTGTACTGGTCGACGTCGATCTGACGGACCTGATCGATCGTTTCCTGCACCGCAGGCATATCGTTCTCCAATCTTGCCGGAGACAAGGTCCGGCAGCTTGTTAACGTGTGGCGGGTCTACCGCCGGTTATGTAAGCGCCAAAGGCGGCTTTTCCCACCTTTTGGCAAGCAAAAACTCGCGTTTCCGCAAGATTCCGCTCAGGCCGCGTTCCCGGTCACGCGCCGCCGCGAGGCGATGCGCGAGAAAGCCGCCAGAAATCGATCCACATCCGCCTGCACCGAGCCCGGCCCGAGCGAAACGCGAAGCCCGCCGAGCGTGGCATCGAAGCCCATCGCCGTCAGCACATGGCTCTGCCCGACCTTGCCGGACGAGCAGGCCGAGCCCGCCGAGAGCGCGATGCCTTCGAGGTCGAAGGCGATCTGCCCCGTCTCGGACTTGAGCCCCGGAAGGCTGAAGAAGGAGGTGTTGGCGACGCGCTCGACCTCACCGCCATGGATGACGATGTCGTTCGTCACTGCGCGCATGCCCGCCTCCAGGGCGTCGCGCAGCGCGGCGATCCCCGCATTGCGCGCGGCCATGTCGGTCGCCGCAGCGCGGGCCGCCGCGGCAAAGCCGGCGAGCGCGGCGGGGTTTTCCGTGCCGGAACGATGCCCCTTCTCCTGCCCGCCGCCGCGGATGAGCGGTGCGGGCATCAGCACCTCGCCGCGCGAGACGAGCGCGCCCGCGCCCTTGGGGCCGCCGAGCTTGTGCGAGGAGATGACGAGGAAGTCCGCGTCCAGCGCCTCCATATCGACAGGCATGCGGCCGACGGCCTGCACGGCATCCACGACGAGGAGCCCGCCATGGCGGCGCACGATCTCGGCAGCGGCCTTCACCGGCTGGACGATGCCTGTCTCGTTGTTGGCCAGCATGATCGCGACCATGGGCAGGCCCGTGGCCTTGTCGTGGCCCTGGAGCAGCGCATCGAGCGCATCGAGGTCCACCACGCCGGCGCGTGTCACCGGAACGCTCGTCACCGCCTCGCGCTGAAAGCGCCCGCCCTCGCGGAGCGCCGGATGCTCGATCTCGGACACATAGAGATGCCCGATGGCAAGCGGCGTGCGGCCCATGCGGTAATCGGGGGTCAGGACGAGGTTCGCGGCCTCGGTCGCGCCGCTGGTGAAAATGACATGCGCCGGCGCGGTATTGACGAGCGCGGCGACGTCGCGGCGCGCCGCTTCCACCAGCATGCGCAGCGCCCGGCCCTCGCCATGGACGGAAGACGGGTTGCCGACCATGTCGAGCGCGGCGACCACGGCCTCGCGCGCCGCCGGCAGAAGCGGCGCCGTGGCATTCCAGTCCAGATATGTGCGCGGCATCTTCGTCATTCGTTATCCGTGCGTGCCCGGCAAGTTCAAGGCGGCGTGCATTTTTCTTGTAATTTCCGGCGGGCTTGCCTTATGACACCAGCTTCATAGCGCCCGATGCGCCCAAACAGTTTCGAACAGTTCTAAACTGGGTTCTAGAAAAGCTGAGTGCTTTCGTCAAGACTTGAGTTGACAAGAATCCATGTCCGAACGCGAACGTGCCGGAGTAAGAATGCCCGAAATCATCTTCAACGGACCCGCCGGTCGCCTTGAGGGCCGTTACCAGCCGTCCAAGCAGAAGAACGCCCCGATCGCCATCGTGCTGCACCCGCATCCGCAGTTCGGCGGCACCATGAACAACCAGATCGTCTACCAGCTCTTCTACATGTTCCAGAAACGCGGTTTCACGACGCTGCGCTTCAACTTCCGCGGCATCGGCCGCAGCCAGGGCGAATTCGACCACGGCGCGGGCGAGCTGTCAGACGCCGCCTCGGCGCTCGACTGGGTGCAGAGCCTGCATCCCGATTCCAAGAGCTGCTGGGTCGCCGGCTATTCCTTCGGCGCCTGGATCGGCATGCAGCTTCTGATGCGCCGCCCGGAGATCGAGGGCTTCATGTCGATCGCCCCGCAGCCGAACATCTACGACTTCTCGTTCCTCGCGCCCTGCCCGTCCTCCGGCCTCATCATCAACGGCGATGCCGACAAGGTCGCGCCGGAGAAGGACGTCAACGGGCTCGTCGAGAAGCTGAAGACGCAGAAGGGCATCCTGATCACGCACAAGACCGTGACGGGCGCCAACCACTTCTTCAACGGCCAGACCGAGACGCTGATGGCCGAATGCGAGGATTACCTCGACCGCCGCCTTGCCGGCGAACTGACGCCGGAGCCGGCCGCCAAGCGCATCCGCTGACCGGCCGAAAGCCTGGACAATCAAGCCCGGTGGCCCCGCCGCCGGGCTTTTTCATTGCCGTGAGCCGCCCGCCTGACGACATCGAGAACGACGGCCGGCGGTTCGGCTTCGCGCACGCAGTCGCGACCGGCATTCTTTGCGGCATAGAGCGCGTCGTCGGCGCGGCGCATGGCC
Organism: Shinella sp. PSBB067; assembly: GCF_016839145.1. Lineage (NCBI taxonomy): Bacteria > Pseudomonadati > Pseudomonadota > Alphaproteobacteria > Hyphomicrobiales > Rhizobiaceae > Shinella > Shinella sp. PSBB067. The sequence goes on from NZ_CP069303.1 coordinate 1,543,322, forward strand.
AGGCGCAACGGTTCCCTCTCCCCGATTTCCGCGACGCCGAAGCTCGCCGTGACGCGCGCGGACTGGGGCAGGCCGGGGATGGGCGAAACGGCGCGGGTCGCACGGAGCGCATGGGCAAAGAGCAGCGCGGCCTCCCTGCCGGTGCCCGGCAGGAACAGCACGAATTCCTCCCCGCCGATGCGCGCGGCAAGCGAACCCTTCGGCGCAGCCGCCCGCAAGGTCTCGCCGAAAGCCCGGATGGCAGCATCGCCGCCCTGGTGGCCATGGGTGTCGTTGACCGACTTGAAGTGATCGAGGTCGCACAGCACGATGCTGTGCGGCCCAGGCCCCGCCATCAACGCGTCGATACGGTTGTCGAAGCCCCGGCGATTGAGCAGGCCGGACAGCGGATCCACCTCGGCGTTGACCTTCTCGTCCGCGACGATTTCCAGTACGAGAACGCACAGCAGCATGAGGCCGACGGCAACGATCAGCACCGCGCTCATGCTCTGCGAAAGCAGGGCGAACTGGCTGTTGATATACCCGCTCGCCGTGGTGCCCGAACCGGCAAGAACGGCGGCGAAGGCCTTCACCACGAAATGGGCGCTCGTCAGGGCCAGCAGCACGACCAGCGCGCGGTCGACGAAGGTCTTCACCCGCGCCCGCCAGGCGGCCCAGGCGCTCATGCCGAGCGCGACCGCAAAGGGCATCTGGTAGGGCAGCGCATGCAGCAGCGTGCCGCGCGGCAGGTCGTAGATCATGCAGTCGAGCAGCACGAAGGCGCAGAAGATCGCCGCCAGCAGCGCGCGGTTGGTCTTCAGGCCATAGAGATGGCCGATGCCGACGCGCAGCATGAACATGCCGCCCAGCACCGAGGCGAAGGCCAGGATGGCCCAGGGCATCGGCGGCGGAACATAGGCGACGAGAAGCTCGAAGACCGTCGACAGCGAGGCGACGGCGAAGCAGCCGGCGAACCAGCGGGCGGCTGCACGGTTGCGGCTCCGGGCGGAGACCGCCAGGAAGAACATGCAGAAACACTGCGCGATGAGGAAGTTCACCGTCAGCAGGAAGCCCGCGCCACTCATTGGCCACCTTACGCAAGATACAACGGCCGGACCGTGCAAGCGCACGGGAACGACCGGCGGCGATCCTAGGCAGCGCCGGCGAAGAAAGCGTTAACCGGAGACGGCTGCTTTCCACCATAGGCCGCCCGTGACGGGCGCCTTGACGCCGGTGGTTCCCGGAAAGGTGAGCGGCAGGCCGCGCAGGGCGCGCACGGCGAGATAGGCCCAGGCCTCGGCCTCCATGCTGTCGCCGTCGAGGCCCACCGCCTCAGCCGCGACGACCTCTGCGCCTTCCGCCTCCGCAAGCGCCGCAAGATCTTTCATGATCACCCGGTTGAGCCGGCCGCCGCCGCTCACGACATAGAGTTTCGGTCGCTCCGAGAGGTGACGCGCCGAGCGCAGCACGGCCGCGGCGGTGACATGCGCCAGCGTACGCGCGCCGTCCTCCAGGCTCGCATCCGTCCCCTCCGGCGGGCGGAAATCGTTGCGGTCGAGCGAGCGGCGCACGGGATCGGTAAAGAAGGCCTGGTCGAGGTAACGCCCGGCAAGCCCGGCATCGACCCTCCCCTCCGAGGCGATCATGCCGCCCTGGTCATAGGGAATGCCGGCATGGGCCTCGACCCACTGGTCGATCAGCGTATTGCCCGGGCCGCTGTCGAAGGCGACGATCTCGCCGCCGCTGCCGATGAAGGTGATGTTGGAGATGCCGCCGATATTGACGAAGACGACGGCCTTGCCGGACGCGGGGGAGAGGCCGGCGGCGAGCGCTGCGTGATAGGTCGGGATGAGCGGCGCGCCCTGCCCGCCGTGTACCATGTCGTTCGCCCGCATGTCGCAGACGACGTCGATGCCGGTTTCGCCGGCGAGAAACCTTCCATCGCCCAGTTGCACGGTCAGCGCCTCGTCCGGCCGGTGCAGCACCGTCTGGCCGTGGAAGCCGATCACATCGATCCCGGAAGGTTCGAGGCCGTTCTCCGCGAGGAAAGCGCGGACCGCCTCGCCGTGGCGCAGCGTCAGTTCCCGCTCGATCTGCGCAAGATCGCCGGGCCGCTCGCTGCGCTCGCCGATGGACCTGGCGGTCTCCAGCGCGCCTTGCAGCCGGCGGCGGAAGGCGGCATCGTAGGGCGATGCCATCGACGGGCCGCGCTCGACGACCGCCTCGCCATCCGTGCGCAGCAGCGCCACGTCGATGCCGTCGAGGCTCGTGCCGCTCATCAGGCCAATCGCCGTCAACATCCCCGCCATGCCACAACTCCAGAATCACTTTTGAAGTGATTATGCGCGCAAACGATGCTAAACGCCCGGCGGTCCGCGGGAAAATCTTCCCGATCCAGCATGATCCCACCAGAGAGACAGGCCATGTCCGAATTCAAATCCGATTTCCTTCGCACGCTGAAAGAGCGCGGCTTCATCCACCAGATCTCCGATGAAACCGGCCTCGACGACCTCCTCGCCAAGGAAACCGTGACGGCCTATATCGGCTTCGACCCGACGGCGCCCAGTCTCCACGCCGGCGGGCTCATCCAGATCATGATGCTGCACTGGTTCCAGAAAACCGGCCACCAGCCGATCTCGCTGATGGGCGGCGGCACCGGCATGGTGGGCGACCCGTCCTTCAAGGACGAGGCGCGCCAGCTCCTGACGCCGGAAACGCTCGGCACCAACATTGCCGGCATCAAGAAGGTCTTCTCCAATTACCTGACCTACGGAGATGGCCCCAGGGACGCGCTGATGATCAACAATGCCGACTGGCTGCTCGGCATCAACTACCTCGAATTCCTGCGCGATGTCGGCCGGCATTTCTCGGTCAACCGCATGCTCGCCTTCGACAGCGTCAAGACGCGGCTCGACCGGGAACACTCCCTGTCGTTCCTCGAATTCAACTACATGATTCTCCAGGCATACGACTTCGTCGAACTGTCGAAGCGCTACGGCTGCCGTCTCCAGATGGGCGGCTCGGACCAGTGGGGCAACATCATCAACGGCATCGACCTCGGCCACCGCATGGGCACGCCGCAGCTCTACGCCCTCACCTCGCCGCTGCTGACCACCGCCTCGGGCGCCAAGATGGGCAAGTCGCTCTCCGGCGCGGTGTGGCTGAACCCGGAAATGCTCTCGGCCTATGATTTCTGGCAGTACTGGCGCAACACCGAGGACGCCGACGTCTCGCGCTTCCTGAAGCTCTACACGACGCTGCCGATGGACGAGATCGCCCGCCTCTCCGCACTTGGCGGCGCCGAGATCAACGAGGTGAAGAAGATCCTCGCCACGGAAGTGACGGCGATGCTGCACGGCCGCGAGGCGGCTGAACAGGCCGCCGAAACCGCGCGCAAGACCTTCGAGGAAGGCGCAATCGCGGAAAACCTGCCGTCGATCGACGTCGCTGCAGGCGAACTCGAAGCCGGCATCGGTCTCCTGACGCTCGTCGTCAAGGCCGGCCTTGCCGCCTCGAACGGCGAGGCACGCCGCCACGTCCAGGGCGGCGCGGTGCGCATCAACGATGTCGCCGTCTCGGACGAACGCCGCGCCATCGGCACGTCCGACGTCTCCGCCGACGGCGTGATCAAGCTCTCGCTCGGCAAGAAGAAGCACATCCTCGTCCGCCCGGCCTGAGCGGCACGACCAATCCCGCGATCAAGGCCGCCTCCGGGCGGCCTTTTTCATTGGAACTCGAAGATGTTGCGGAAGACGCCCGGCGCGATGATCGACAGCGGGTTGATGGTGAGGTTCGGCCGGTCGAAGGCGCCGGACAGCTTGAAGGTGATGCCGATCAGGCCCCGGTCGTTGCCGTTGCCGAGGATGATGCCGATGATCGGCAGTTCGGCGAACAGCCGGTTGAGGCCGTAGGCCGGCATGAACGTCCCGGTCATGTCTGTCTGGCCGTTGGCGTCGCGCACGGTGCCCTGGAAGGTCGCCCCGACCATCTCGCCGCGCACCACGCCGTTTTCGAGGGCCAGCGCCCCGTTGCCGACGCGCACCTGGGCAAACCCGCGATAGAACTTGACGGCGCTCACGTCGATCTCGCGGCGGACGGCGTCGTTGAGGCTGCGGCCGCCGTCGCCGGCCGGCGTGGAGACCAGCGAGCGCAGCCGCTCCTCCCCGACCAGCGAGAAGTTGCGGATGTCGACTGAACCGAGCCAGCCGCCGTTCGCCCTCTGGCTGAGGCGGACATTCAGGAGGCCGCCGCGCATGTGGCGGTAGACGTCCGCGAAGCGCGCGATCGCGCCGGCATCGCCGCTCGTCAACTGGATGACGTCGACCGCGCCGTTGTTGGCAAGCTTCGCCACGACGGGCGCCCCGCCGCTCGTCACGGCGGAGAGATCCACGGACGATATGCGCTCCCCCGTGGCGGAATAGCGGAAGTTCACGCCCGAAAGGCTCTCGCCGTTGAAACCGACCGCCCGCGACAGGTTGGCCTCCACGCTCACATTCTGCTTTTCGCCGCCTCCACCCCCGCCGCCATTGCCGGTGGCGTTCTTCAGCCGCGCCAGCACCTGGCGCAGGTCCGCAGCCTCGCCGTCGGCCACCACCCGGTAGCCGGACTTGCCGCGGTCGACCTTCAGCCGGAACCGATCGTCCGCCGACAGGCGGACCGTGGAGAAGGTCGCCGAATCCAGCGCTGCGCCCCGGAACGCAAGGTCGCCCGAGACGCTGAACCCCTCGCCGGCGAATCGGAAATCGGAGATGCGCGTCGTCCCCTCGGATTTCTCGGCCGTCAGCGTCACCTTGGCGCCGATGCCGGCCCCCTTCGTCCAGCCGAGCCACGGCACGGAAACGGCAGCCGCGCCAAGGTCGGCCTCGACCCGCTGCGGTCCGTCGCCCTCCTGCTCCAGGCGCACGGCGACCTCGCCCTCCAGCACGTCGTCGAGGCCCGGAAGAAGCTTGCGACGGTCCTTGTTGCCGAGCGTGCCGGAAAGCACGGTCTTGCGCGAAAGGCTCGCCGTCTTGCTCACCGGCTCGGTCAATTGAAGGTTGAGCGCCACCCCGTCGATGCTGGCCTTGGCGTCGAGGTCGGCGACCTGCGGGTCGATGGCCAGGAGGCCGCGCAGCCCGGTGACGGTGCGGCCGGCGACCGGCTTGCGCACGTCCACGTTATCGAGGGTCAATGCGGCGGTCCATTCGGGCGGCGGCGGATTGTGGGCGGCGATGACGCCGAAATGCGCCTTCACCTTGGCCTTCACGAGCCCGCTGAAATCCTCCGGCACGAAACCGGTGGCCGGCAGCGCGCGGATCGGCTTGTAGGTGACGAGTTCGGCGATGGCATCGGCATTGCCCGAAACGTCGATGTCCATGTCCGCCATCAGCGGCTTGGTGTAGTTGTCGGGCAGGATGAAGGTGCCGCCGGTCAGCGCCACGCCGCGGCCCGACGGGAAATAGGCCGTGCCGCCGGTGATCGCGATTTCCGTGCGCGGGCCGCGCAGGCGGAACGTTCCCGATGTATCGCGCAGCGGCGGAATTTCCCCCGCGACATTCATCCGCGCGCCCTCGATGTCGAAATCGATCTTCAGCTCGTCAGCCGCCAGGTGCATGGGCACGCCCGGCTCGCGCGGGCGGCCCTCGGCAAGGTAGAATTCGATGCGGCCGTTGGTGATGGTGCCGCCGAAGATGTTCTTCATAACCCAGCTACGCGCCGTCTTGCCCATCCAGAACGGCCAGAACTGCTTGACCGCCGAGGACTGCAGCTCGCTGGCCAGCATGACGAAGCTGACCTCCGGTTCGCGATCGCCGAATTTCATGGCGAGCGAGCCGGCGACATTGCCCTTCTCGCTCGACACCGCCATCTCCTCGAAGAGAAGCTTCCTGGCCGCCGGCAGGTAGTAGCCGCTGACCTTGGCGTCGAAGCGGATCGGCTCCTCGCTGGAGTCCACGGGCCGGCTGACGGCGTTGCTGAAGACGAGGTCGATGGCAAAGCCCTTGTCCGGCTTGTCGGACACGCGGTCGAGATCGATGAGCCCGCCCGTGAAGGGAAAGTGCGAAACGCCCACGCTGGCGTCCTTCGAGGCGAGCTCGATGGATCCCTTGTCGAAATTGTAGACCGCCTGCATCGAGGACGGGCGCAGTTCGGCCGCTTCGCCGTCGCCATAGATCGCGCCGGGGGCGAACTTCACGTCGAGCGCGAGTTCCGGCTTCACGCCCTCGTCCTCCCGGCGTGCCCGGACGGCGACGTCCACCGTCGTGTCGAGGCCCGCATGCACCTCGCCCTCGGGCGTGTGGCTGAGGAAATGGTCGCCGAGCGCGATGTCGCGGATCGCCCCTTCGAGGGAATGCACCGAACCGCCGGCGGTCGCCGCCTTCAGGTCGATCTGGCCCTCCTTGCCGTCGAGCTCGAAGGTTCCCGCGATGGACATCGTACCCGCATCGTCGCGGGAGAACTTCAGGCTTGCGATCGACAGCACCAGGGGCCGGCCGGCCGGCCCCTCGAAGGTTGCCCCGAGATCGGAGATGCTGACCGTCTGCATCCCGTTGACGTCGATCAGGCGATTGACGCCGTCGAGCCGCTCGAAGGTCGTCCGCAGATAGTCGGGCACGTCGGAAATGCGCAGGCCCGCGAGATCGAGCGGCTTGCTCTTCGGCAGGAGCGCCGCGTTGAACGTCACCCCGTCCACGTCGAGCCGCGAGACGGCGATATGGCCGGTGGCGAGCGCCCAGGGATCGAGCACGATGCCGACGGCCTGGGTGCTGGCCAGCTCCTTGCCCGATTCGACCTCGATGATGCGCGCGTCCTCCGCCTTCAGCGCAAAGCCGCTGAAACCGGCAAGGCGCACGACCGTATGGTCGACGGAGGCCCGGTAGCGCGGCCCCAGCGCCTGGTTGAGCGCGGCGACGGCGCGGGCGTTCAGCGTGCTGTCGAACACCCCGGCCTCGACGAGGCCGACCGCCACGGCGCCGAGGAACAGCACAAGGGCGACGGCGGCAGCGGCGATGCGGCAGAGAATGCCGGTGCGGCTCGCCGAGACCGCATGCAGGAGGATCGGGTCATGCGCCTGCGCGGACGGCAGTTCGTGCAGCGGAACGATGTCCTGCTTGCGGAACACGACTTTCTCGCCGCGGATCTCTCCCATCTCGCGTCTTTTTCCTCTGCCCCTTGCGCCGCGTTATCCCACGCAATTGCCGCGCATCGCCCGCTCGACGCTGGACGATTCTGCCTGTCACTATATATCGGGAAGCCGTGTCCCTGACTCAAAAAGCCGGCCAAAGAAAGGAAATCCCATGGCAGAACTGGTTCCTGGTGCCGAAGCGCCCGATTTCACCCTCCCGCGCGACGGAGGCGGCACCATTTCGCTCTCGCAGTTCCGCGGGCGGCCCGTCGTCCTCTTCTTCTATCCGAAGGACGACACGGAGGGCTGCACCATGGAAGCCAAGGATTTCACAGCCGCCAGACCCGATTTCGATGCAGCCGGCGTCGCGCTCATCGGCCTGTCGCCCGACCCGGTCAAGAAGCACGACAAGTTCGTCCAGAAGCATGATCTCGCCGTCCCGCTCGCCTCCGACGAGGCGCTCACGACGCTGGAAGCCTATGGCGTATGGAAGGAAAAGAGCATGTACGGCCGCACCTATATGGGCGTCGAGCGGACGACCGTGCTCGTCGACGCGGCGGGCAGGATTGCCGAAATCTGGCCGAAGGTGAAGGTCAAAGGCCATGTCGAGGCTGTTCTCGAAGCCGCGAAGAAGCTTTAGATTTCAACAGCAAGGCATTGGAATGACGGAACTTCCCCATATCGAAAGCCTGCGCGGCGGCACGACGGCGGCAATCGCCGCCGCCGACCTCGACCTGAAGACCGCGCTGGCGCAGGAGACGGCCCGGCGCTGGTTCGCCCGCACGCTTTCGATGCGCTCGCCCCGCGATCCGGCGCTGCCGGCCCGGCCCGGGCGACCGCAAAAGCCGGAGCTCATTCCGCCGAAACACATGGAAAAGCGCTCGCTGCATACGCAGAAGGGCCGCATCGCCTCCTCCACGCGCTCGCCCATATCGAGCTCAACGCCATCGACCTCGCGCTCGACATCGTCGCCCGCTTCACGACCGAGCGCGTACCGCATTCCTTCTTCGACGGGTGGATGCAGGTGGCGTTCGAGGAAGCCAGGCACTTCCGCCTCATCCGCGATCGCCTGCGCGATCTCGGTGCGGAATACGGCGACCTGCCGGCGCATGACGGGCTCTGGCAGGCCGCGCACGATACCCGCAACGACCTGACGGCCCGGCTTGCGGTCGTGCCGCTCATCCTCGAGGCACGCGGCCTCGACGTGACGCCGACGCTGCAGGCGAAGATGCGCGAGACGGGCGATCATGCGAGCGCCGACATCCTCGATATCATCTACAACGACGAGAAGGGCCATGTGGCGGTGGGCGCCAAGTGGTTCCGCTTCCTGTGCGCCCGCGAGAAGAAGGACCCGTCCGCAACCTTCAGGGAACTGGTGCGCACCAACTTCCGCTCGCCGCTGAAGCCGCCCTTCAACGACATCGCGCGCGCCGAAGCCGGGCTGACGCCGTCCTTCTACCGCTCGCTGGTTTCCGTGAGCCAGAGCTGATATTCGGGCGGAAAACCCGCCCGCCGAAAGGCTTTGTTAACCCTAACAATGTGTAATTGCTCCCATACGAGACCACAGAATCGGTCGGGGAGTCTTAAGTGGCGGAGCGTCCTGAAAACCGCATCTTCGGAAAGCGCGCGCAGCAGCATGTCGTGATCCTGGCGAGCGGCGACAAGATCCGCCACATGACCATTCGTCCCTGGATGGCCGCCGTCACGTTCTGTTTTGCCGGCATGTTCACGGTCGGCTACCTCGCCGCCACTTCCTACCTCGTGCTGCGCGACGACCTGATCGGCGCCACCATGGCGCGTCAGGCCCGCATGCAGCACGATTACGAGGACCGCATCTCCGCCCTTCGCGCCCAGGTCGACCGCGTCACCAGCCGCCAGCTTCTCGACCAGCAGGTGGTGGAGGAGAAGGTGGAGAAGCTGATGCAGCAGCAGCTCGCCCTTTCCGAGCGCCACGGCAAGCTGGATGCGCTGCTCAACCGCGCGGAAGACAGCGGCATCGAAGGCGCCGACGGCGTGCCCCTGCCCGGCGAAAAGCCTGTCGTGGACGGCCGGCGTGCCGATGCGGCCGGCGCGATCGACGCCGTCATGGGCATCGCACCGCGCAAGACGACCGGGCTTGCCTATGCCTCGACCGGCGAATCGGTCGCCGACCGCGCCGACCGGCTGTTCTCCAAGGTCACCCTCTCGCTGAAGGACCTCGAGCACGAGCAGCTCGACCGCATCCAGTCGCTGACCGCCGGCGCCTCGGAAACGGCGGATGCGATCCAGACCATCCTGCGCCGCACCGGTTTCGAGGTCGCCGAGAACGCACCGCCCGAAAACGATTCGGACAGCGCGATCGGCGGTCCGTTCGTGGAGCCGATGAGCGCCACGAATGCCTTCGAGGAATCGATCAACGACCTCGATTTCGCGCTGGAGCGCCTCGACAGTGCGCGCCGGACGGCGCGCAAGCTGCCCTTCGGCAATCCCCTGCCCGGCAGCAGCATCACGAGCCGCTTCGGCAACCGCACCGATCCGTTCCTCGGCCGTCTCGCGCTGCATGCGGGCATCGATTTCCGCGCGAGTTCCGGAACGCAGATCCGCTCCACGGGCGCCGGCACGGTGCTGGTCGCGGGCCGCACCGGCGGCTATGGCAACATGGTTGAGATCGACCACGGCGGCGGCGTGACGACGCGCTACGCCCACCTCTCGCAGGTGCTCGTCAAGCCCGGCGACCATGTGGAGATCAACGATCCGGTCGGCCTTTCCGGCACGACGGGCCGCTCCACCGGCCCGCACCTGCACTACGAAGTGCGCCGGAACGGCAAGGCGATCGACCCCATGCGCTTCCTCACCGCCGGCATGAAGCTGACGACCTACATGGATTGACGCAACGCAAGGACGATGCCCCCGGTGCGGCAAATTTGCCCGCCAGGCGCTTCAAATCGTTTGCCGTTTTACCAAATTCGCTGATTTCCTTGACTTTCCGGCACTTTCGGCATATGTGCGCTGCATCCTGGCGGCGATCTGGCCGTTGCAACCCATTGCGTTCGCAAGAACCGGAACGGAAACTGTTTCCCCTTTGACCACTTTTGCTGATCTTGGCCTGAGCCCGAAAGTCCTGTCCGCCGTCACCGATGCGGGATACACGATCCCGACTCCCATCCAGGCTGGCGCCATCCCGTCGGCGCTCGCCCGGCGCGACATCCTCGGCATCGCCCAGACGGGCACCGGCAAGACCGCCTCCTTCGTGCTGCCGATGCTGACGCTGCTCGAAAAGGGCCGTGCCCGCGCCCGCATGCCGCGCACGCTGATCCTCGAGCCGACGCGGGAACTGGCCGCGCAGGTCGCGGAGAACTTCGAGAAATACGGCAAGAACCACAAGCTCAACGTGGCGCTGCTCATCGGCGGCGTTTCCTTCGACGAACAGGACCGCAAGCTGGAGCGCGGCGCCGACGTCTTGATCTGCACCCCCGGCCGCCTGCTCGACCACACCGAGCGCGGCAAGCTGCTGATGACCGGCGTGGAAATCCTCGTCATCGACGAAGCCGACCGCATGCTCGACATGGGCTTCATTCCCGACATCGAGCGCATCGCCAAGCTCATCCCCTTCACGCGCCAGACGCTCTTCTTCTCGGCCACCATGCCGCCGGAAATCCAGAAGCTGGCCGACCGCTTCCTGCAGAACCCGGAGCGGATCGAGGTGGCACCGCCCTCCTCCACCGCCAAGACCGTGACGCAGCGCTTCGTCGCCACGCACGGCAAGGACTACGAGAAGCGCGCGACGCTGCGCGACCTCATCCGCGCGCAGGACGACCTGAAGAACGCCATCATCTTCTGCAACCGCAAGGTCGACGTCGCCGATCTCTTCCGCTCGCTCGACCGCCACGGCTTCTCCGTCGGCGCGCTGCATGGCGACATGGACCAGCGGGCCCGCACGACGATGCTGGCCAACTTCAAGGAAAACAAGCTGACGCTCCTCGTGGCATCCGACGTCGCCGCCCGCGGGCTCGACATCCCGGACGTGAGCCACGTCTTCAACTTCGACGTCCCGATCCATGCCGAAGACTATGTCCACCGCATCGGCCGTACCGGCCGTGCCGGCCGCTCGGGCGCCGCCTTCACCCTGGTATCCAAGCGCGACGGAAAATTCGTCGATGCCATCGAGAAGCTGATCGATATGAAGATCGAATGGCTGAACGGCGGTATCGAGGACCTGCCGCAGCAGGCCGAGAGCGAAGAGCGCGAACGCCCGCGCGGCGGCCGCGATCGCGGCGGTCGTGACCGCGACCGCGATCGTTCCCGCGGCCGCAAGAGCGAGACCCGTGCGCCAGAACCCCGCATCGAGACCAGCGAGACCGAAGAGAAGGTGGAAGCCGTGAAAGCTGAACGCAAGGCGGAAGGGCGGCCGCAGACTCCCGCTCGCAATTCGCGCGCCGCAAACCATGCCGCGCCGCGTCCGGCCAACGACGACAGCCGCGACCGTCGCAACCGCTACCGCCGCGACGACGATGACGGCCCGACGCCGCTCGGCTTCGGCGACGAGGTCCCGGCCTTCATGCTGATCGCCGGCAAGGCCTGATCCGCATCCGTGTCCATTCCCGGCATCGACGTGCCAGGCCTCGGTTGCGGCCTGGCCATTTTGCGTGAGGGCAGGCTTCTGCTCTATCGGCGCCTGCGCGCGCCGGAAGCCGGCTCCTGGAACATCGTCGGCGGCAAGGTCGACCATATGGAGCGCGCCGCCCACTCCGCCCGCCGTGAGGCGGAGGAAGAATCGGGCCTTGCCATCGGCGCCGTCGATCTTCTATGCGTTTCCGAACAGATCATCGAGGAGGAGCGCCAGCATTGGCTCTCGCTCATCTACGTGACCGAGGATTTCACCGGCGAACCGCGCGTGATGGAGCCGGAAAAGCTGCCGGAATTCGGCTGGTTCCCGCTCGATGCCCTGCCCTCGCCGCTCTCGCGATTCGCCGCCGATGCCGTGCGTGCCCTCGGCGCGCGTCACTTGGCCCGCAACGCCGCCTCGTAAGCCCGCCGCACCCAGACGCCCATCTCGTCCGGATCGTCGAAGGCCTCGTCCGGGATCGACCAGTAGGGCATCTTCACCGGCTTCCCGTTCCGGCCTTCATAGCACCATTGCCGGCTGCCGGCGGCTTCGAAAGCCGGTCCGCTTTGCGCGTCGGCCTTCAAGAGGATCTCGCCGTGCAGTTCGAGCGCCAGGATGCGGCCCTGGTGATAGATGCCCTTGCCGCCGAACATGCGCCTGATCGTGACCGGCCCCAGCGCCTGAAACATCTCCTCGATCGCGTCCCGATCCATGTCTACCCCCTCAGCACGCCGCCGGCGGCAACGACCGCCTCCGGCGTATCCACGTCAATATGCGCCGCATCGCCGATCTCCACGTCCACCACGTCAAGTCCGGCGCTCTCGACGATATGCCGTGCGCCGACATCGCCTTCGAGCTGGAGGACGGCCGGAAACGTGGAGCGCGGCAGCACGACGGGATTGCCCCGCTTGCCGCCCGAGACCGCGCGCACGATGGCATGCCCGCCGGCCGCGACAAAGGCATCGAGTAGGCGGCGCATGTCCGCCGCGGTGACATGGGGCATGTCCGCCAGCATCACCATGACCCCGTCGCAGCCCGGCCCGAGCGCCGAGATACCGGCCCGCAGCGAGGTCGACATGCCCTGCGCATGATCGGGATTGCGCACCACCTCCAAGCCGAGCCCGGCAAGCTCCGCCTCGACCTCCCCGGCGCGGTGCCCGGTCACAACGAGGACCCGCGCGGGCCTTGCCGCCAGCGCCGCCTCCGTCGAGCGGCGGACGAGCGCCTTGCCGTCGAAGGCGGCGAGCAGCTTGTGGCTGCCCTGCATGCGGCTGGCGCGGCCGGCCGCCAGGACCAGCACCGCGACGGAGAGCGCCCGCTCCGGCATACGCATGTCGCGCGGCTGCGGCCGGCCCGGAATTTCTGCAAGAAGCCCGCCGACGCCCATGCCGGTGATCTCCCGCGCCCCCGGCCTCTCCCCGGCGAAGATGCGGGCGAGAACCCAGTCGAATCCGTTTTCCTTCGGGCTGCGCGCGCAGCCCGGCGCACCGAGCACCGGCACCGTTCCGAATCGCCCCAGCACCAGCAGGTTGCCCGGGTCCACCGGCATGCCGACATGCTCGACCACGCCGCCGGCCGCGCGGATCGCGGCGGGGATCACGTCGTTCGTATCGGTCACGGCCGAAGCGCCGAAGACGACGACAAGGTCGTTCTCTTCGGCGGAGCGCCGGACGGCATCGGCGACGGCGTCCGCCCGGTGCGGCACGCGCATCTCGCCCGACAGCCGGCTGCCGGATGCCGACAGGCGCTGTTCGAGGAGCCGCCGCGTCTTGTCCATGACGGAAACCTTGAGGGTCGGCAGAACAGTGGCGACGAGGCCGACGCGATGGGCCGTGAAGGGCTTCACCTCCAGCGCCCGGCTCGACGCCAGGACGGCGGCGGCGGCGCGGGCGAGAGCGGCGGGAACGGCGAGCGGAATGATCTTGATCGTTGCCACCATGTCGCCCGCCGTCACGCCGGCATGATCCGGAAGCGTGGCGATGGTGATGGCGGGATCCACCCGGTTGAAGCGATCGATCGCCGCGCGGTCGGCGACGAAGAGACCGCTTTCCCGCGCATGCAGGTTGATGCGGCCCGTGACCGGCGGCGTGAAGGCAAGGTGATCCGGCGCGATGGCCGCTGCAATCAGCGCGGCCGCCTCGTCCTCGCCGACATCGCCCGCCTCCAGGCGCACGGCGACGACGGTCGCCACACCGGCGACAACGAGCGCCGCCCGGTCCTCTTCCGTCAGGACGCGCCCCTTGTGCAGCGAGAGGCCTTCGGCGCGCACGCCATGCGCCAGCCGCGCCCCGACCGCCTCGCCGACGGGTATCTCCCCGAAGATCATGGCCCGGCCCCGTGCAGGGGGCGGCGGCGCAGATGCTGGATGATGTCGGCCAGGATCGCGGCGGCGATCTCCGCCGGGTTCGCGGCACCGATGTCCAGGCCGATGGGGGCGGAGATGGCGGCGATCTCCGCCTCGCCATGCCTCAGCGCCTTCAGCCGCTCGATGCGCTTTGCATGGGTCTTCCGGCTGCCGAGCGCGCCGACATAGAAACAGCCGGCGGAAAGGGCCTGCGACAGCGGCAGATCGTCGATCTTCGGATCGTGCGTGACCGCGGCAAGCGCCGTATAGGCATCGAGCGGGCGGGGCTTCAGCGCATCCTCCGGCCAGTCCGCCACGAGGTCGATGCCGGAAAAGCGCTCCGGTGTGGCGAAGGCCGTGCGCGGATCGATGATCACGACGTCGAAGCCGGCGATCGTCGCCATCCGCGCCAGCGCCTGGCTGATATGGACCGCACCGATCACGACGATGCGGGCGGGCGGCAGGTGCACGTTGAGGAAGAACGTCCGCTCCTCCGCCTCCACGACCCCGGACCTGCCGGAGCGGAAGGCGGCAGCGATGGCCGCGCCGAGCGGCCCGGCGACGAGGTCGCCCTCGCGGATCACCCGGTCGCGCCCGTCGCCGAGATCCGTCAGGTGGATCACGGCACGGCGGGCGGCGCGCTCCCGGTTCAGCTTACGCAGCAGATAGGGATCCATCAGCCCACGCGCTCCACATAGACGCGGATGCGCCCGCCGCACGAAAGGCCGACGCGCCAGGCGGTCTCGTCGGCGACGCCGAATTCCAGCATGCGCGGCTCGCCGTCGCCGATCACCTCCATCGCCTCGCCGATGACGGCGCCCTCCACGCAGCCGCCGGAGACGGAGCCGTGGAAATTGCCCTCGCCATCGATGACCAGATGGCTGCCGACCGGTCGCGGCGCCGAGCCCCAGGTCTCGACCACCGTGGCGAGCGCCACCATGCGGCCGTCATCCATCCAGCGCTCCGCGACCGTCAAAGGGTCCAGCACGTCGTTCGTTTCCATCGCCTCCTCCTCGTTCCCTCATGCCGCCGGCAGGAAGCGCCGCGGATCGCCGGTGCCGCGGCGCGCCTCGCCGGACAGTGCCGCCACCAGATCCGCCATGGCGTCGAGATTGTGCACCGGGCGCAGTTCGTCCACATGCGGCAGCATCGCCCTCACCCCGCGCGCCCGCGCCTCGAAGCCCTCGAACCGCAGGAGCGGATTGAGCCAGACGAGCCGCCGGCAGGAGCGGTGCAGCCGGTCCATCTCCTTTTCGAGGAGATCGGTGTCCTCGCGCTCCAGCCCGTCGGTGATGAGCAGCACGACGGCACCCTGCCCCAGCACGCGGCGCGACCAGAGCCGGTTGAACTCCTTCAGCGTCTCGCCGATGCGCGTGCCGCCGGACCAGTCGCTCACCGTCCGGCTGCACGCCTCCACCGCAAGGTCGGGATCGCGGTTGCGCATCTGGCGGGTGACATTGGTGAGCCGCGTGCCGAACAGGAAGGCATGGACGCGGCGGCGATTTTCGCCGAGCGCATGCAGGAAGTGCAGGAAGATGCGTGTGTACTGGCTCATCGAGCCGGAAATGTCGGCAAGCACGACGAGCGGCGGGTACACGGCCTTCGGCGCGCGGTGGCGCGGCAGGATGAGCGCGCCGCCGGTGCGCATGGCATGGCGCATGGTGGCGCGGGCATCGATGGCGACGGGGCGGGTACTGCGGCGGAAGCGGCGCGTGCGCACCTCGTCCATCGGCAGGACGAGCCCGGCAATCGCCCGCTTGGCCGCGGCAAGCTCGGCGGCCGTCATCTGCGCGAAATCCGTGCGACGCAGAAGCTCGCTGCCCGACGCGGTGAAGCGGGCGTCGATCTCGATATCCGGTTCCTCGCGCGGCGGACGCCGGTCCTCCCGCCCGCCGAGAAGCGAGTCGGAGACGCGGGTTTCCCCCGCCTTGCGCCTGTCCCGCTCCTCGTGCCGCGCCACGACGGGCGACATCAGCGCGATCATCTTGCCGACGAGATCGCGCGACCGCCAGAACAGGCGGAAGGCCTCGTCGAAGACGGCATCGTCCTCATGGCGCTTGACCAGCGTGGCGTGGAGCGCCGTGTGGAATTCCTCGCGCCCGCCGATGCCGATGGCCTGCACCGCCTCGATGGCGTCCGTCACCGCCGCCGGGCCGATGCGAAGCCCGGCCTTGCGCAGCACGCGGGCGAAATGCACGATATTGTCGGCAAGCCGCCCGTCGGCGGCCCCTGGAATCCCGCTGCCGCCCGCCGTCGCCATCGCTCACCCCGCCTCCGCCAGGCCGGCTTTCACCGCGTCGAGCAGCCTGCGGCCCTCGGCACCGTCGATGCGGGCGATGTCGTCCTGGTATTTCAGCAGCGTGCCGAGCGTGTCGGAGACCGTCTCCGGGTCGAGCGCCAGCCGGTCGAGTTCGGTGAGCGCTGTCGCCCAGTCGATGGTCTCGGCAACGCCGGGATTCTTGAAGAGGTCGAGCGTGCGCAGCTTCTGCACATAGGCGACCACCTGCCGGGAGAGCGCCGCGTTGCAGCCCGGCACCTTGCGCCGGACGATCTCCAGCTCCTGCGCGGCTGCGGGATAATCGACCCAGTGATAGAGACAGCGCCGCTTCAGCGCATCGTGCACCTCGCGGGTGCGGTTCGTCGTGATGATGACGATGGGCGGCTCGGCGGCGCGGATCGTGCCGAGCTCCGGCACCGTGACCTGGAAATCCGAGAGCACTTCCAGCAGGAAGGCCTCGAAGGCCTCGTCGGTCCGGTCGAGCTCGTCGATGAGGAAGACGGGCGCGCGCCCGTCCGGCGCGGAAAGCGCCTGCAGCACCGGGCGGCGGATCAGGTAGCGCTCGGAGAAGATGTCGGCCTCGATGCGGCCGCGGTCCGTGGTGCCGGAAGCTTCCGCCAGGCGGATTTCCAGCATCTGCGCCGGATAGTTCCACTCGTAGACCGCCGAGGAGATGTCGAGGCCCTCGTAGCATTGCAGGCGGATCAGCGGCCGGTCGAGGGCTGAGGCCAGCACCTTGGCGATCTCGGTCTTGCCGACCCCGGCCTCCCCTTCGAGGAAGAGCGGGCGCTTCATGCGCAGCGACAGGAACAGCACCGTCGCGAGCGACCGGCCGGCAAGGTAGTTCCCCGCGGACAGCATCTCCACGGTCTCGTCGATGGATTGCGGGATCTGTCCGCGTCGATAGGGCACGCCACTCCTCCAGTCCGGAGAATGAACTTATAGCGCGCGGTAGCCCCGGTCCATATAGAGAAGCGCCGGTTTGTGATCGCCGAAGGAAATGTCCATCACCTCGCCGATGAGGACGATATGCGTCGCCATCACCCTGGCCTCGACGATACGGCAGTCGAAGGCGGCCAGCGCGCCCTTCAGCACCGGCGCGCCCGTTACCAGCTCCTGCCAGGTGCCCATGGCGAAGCGCTCCTGCGAGCTCAGCGCGGGGTCGCGGCCGGAAAAGGCGTTGGCAAGGTCGATCTGGTCGGCGGCGAGCGTGTTCAGCGCGAAGCGGCCGCTCTTCTGGAAGATCGCGTTCTTCGGGTTGGACGCGTTGACGCAGGCGAGCAGCATCGGCGGGTTGTCCGACACCGAGCAGGCGGCGGTGATGGTCACGCCGCGCCTTTCGCCCTCGTGTACCGTCGTCACGATCTGCACATGGCCGGCATAGCGGCTCATGGCATCCCGGTAAAGCGACGAATCCACCACCAATCTGTCCAACACTGCATTCTCCTTTGACCAAGGAAATACATGGCGAAAATGAAGAAAAATGTAACCCCTGAAGTCCAATTTTCTGTCTTGCCCGAGACGGGCAGGACTTTCTCGGATATTTCCCTTTGACGCCCGGGGCGCGATCCTTACAAAGGGCGGGATCGCGATCCATGGATTGAGAATGAAACCCGCTTTCCTTGCCAGTCTCTTCGCTGCGTCCGTGCTCGCGGCCTCGCCCGCCGCTGCCGCCGGTCTCACCATCGCCGTCGTCGCGCCCGGTGAAGGGCCGCTGGCGATCCTCGGCCGGCAGGTGCGCGACGGCGCCCGATTTGCCGCCGAGGCGGCCGGCGATACGGTCGTCGAGATCGCCGAGGCCTGCGACGAGACCGACGGCGACGGCATTGCCAGGCAGATCCTCGCCGCGGACGCGTCGGCCGCCGTCGGCTTCCTCTGCACGGAAGGGCTTTCCGCCGCACTCCCGGCGCTTGCCGAGGCGAACGTGCCGGCCGTCACCCTCTCTGTCCGCTCCGGCATCCTGATGGAGGATGCGCTGAAGAAGGGCTGGCCGCTCTTCCGCCTTGCCCCCGGCCCGAAGGCGGAGGCGGACAAGGCGGTCGAGGTCATCACCCGCGACTGGAAATCCGAATCCTTCGCCCTCATCGACGACGGCACGATCCATGCCCGCGAGCTGGTCGAGGCGGTGCGCCTCGCGCTGGAGGAGGTCGGCATGAAACCCACCTTTGTCGACACCTTCCGCCCCGCGCAGGAACAGCAGCTTACCCTCGTGCGGCGCCTTGCCAAGACCGGCGTCACCCATGTCTTCGTCGGCGGCGACCGGACGGATGTCGCAATCATCGCCCGCGACGCGAAGGCCGAGGAGAAGCAGCTCGCCCTTCTCGGCGGCGAAGCGCTTGTCGGCGCCGATCCCGTCGTGCCGATGACGGACGGCGTGGAGGCCGTCGCGCTGCCCGACTACCAGTCCCTGCCGGAGGGCGAGCCGGTCGCCAGGGCCATGGCGGAAAAGGACATCGTCGCCGAAGGCTACGTGCTTCCCGCCCATGCCGCCGTGACGGCGCTTGCGGCCGCGGCGGCGGAAGGCGGCGACCTGACCGCAAGGCTGGCGGTCGGCCGTTTCGCGACGGCCATCGGCACCCTCGCCTTCGGCGCGGACCACGAGCTCAGGGAAAACCCCTACCGCCTGCTCGTCTGGCGCGCCGGCGCCTTCGTGCCAGTGGAAACGGCTGCGGAGAGCGACTAGATGGCGCCCGGCCCGAAAAACCTGATCACCGACGTCGCCGGCCTCAAGGTCGGCAACGCCACCGATCATGCATCGCGCTCCGGCGTCACCGTGGTCGTCTGCGACGAGCCGGCGACGGCGGCCGTGCAGGTGCTCGGCGGCGCGCCCGGCACGCGCGAGACGGACCTGCTGGAGCCGCACAACACCGTCCAAACGGTCGATGCGCTGGTGCTGTCCGGCGGCTCGGCCTTCGGCCTCGATGCCGCCTCGGGCGTGCAGGCGGGCCTGCGCGAGGCGGGGCGCGGCTTTGCCGTCGGCCCGCACCGCGTGCCCATCGTCCCCGCCGCCATCCTCTTCGACCTCATGAACGGCGGCGACAAGGACTGGGGCCGCTACCCGCCCTATCGCGAGCTCGGCTACGAAGCGCTCGCCAATGCGGGCGAAACCTTCGAGACCGGCAGCGCCGGCGCCGGCAGCGGCGCCCTGACGGCGACGTTCAAGGGCGGCCTGGGCTCGGCCTCCAGCGTGCTGGAAAACGGCGTCACGGTCGGCGCGCTGGTGGCGGTCAACGCGCTCGGCTCGGCCACCGTCGGCGACACGCGGCATTTCTGGGCGGCCCCCTTCGAGGAGGACGGCGAGTTCGGCGGGCTCGGCCTGCCCGTCCCCTTCCCGGCCGATGCCCGCGCGCCGCGCACGAAACTGTCGCCACGGCCGGCCGGCGTGGAGAACACCACCATCGCCGTCATCGCCACCGATGCCGTGCTGACGAAGGCGGAGGCCAAGCGCCTCGCCATCGCGGCCCATGACGGATTGGCTCGCGCCCTCTGGCCGGCACATACGCCGCTCGACGGCGACCTCGTCTTCACGCTCGCGACCGGCAGAAGCGGCCAGGCGCCGGCACCGGAGGATTTCATCGGGCTTTGCGCCGCGGCGGCCTCGACGATGGCCCGCGCCATCGCCCGCGGCGTGCACGACGCCGCGCCCATGGCGGGCGACGTGCTGCCGAGCTGGGCGGCACGGTAATTCGCCGTTGTTCCCCCCTGCCGGGAATGATATGGCGACGCCAGATTTCTTGCCAGGAGCCTGACATGACCCTTCCCATCCGGATCGCGCCCTCCATCCTCGCCGCCGACTACGCCAGGCTGGGCCAGGAAGTGCGCGACGTCGTCGCGGCCGGGGCGGACTGGATCCACCTCGACATTATGGACGGCCATTTCGTGCCGAACATCTCCTTCGGCCCGGACGTCATCAAGGCGCTGCGCCCGCATACCGAGGCCTTCTTCGACTGCCACCTGATGATCGCCCCCGCCGATCCCTATCTCGAAGCCTTCGCCAAGGCGGGCTGCGACGGCATCACCGTCCACGCCGAGGCCGGCCCGCATCTCGACCGTTCGCTTCAGGCGATCCGGGCACTCGGCAAGCGCGCGGGCGTGGCGATCAACCCGGCGACGTCCGAAAGCGTGCTCGACTATCTCCTCGACAAGATCGACCTCGTCCTCGTGATGACCGTCAATCCCGGCTTCGGCGGCCAGAAGTTCATTCCGGCGATGGAAGAGAAGATCCGCCGCGTGCGCGCCATGATCGCCGAGCGTCCGATCGAGCTGCAGGTCGATGGCGGCATCGCCGTCGATACGATCGCCCTTCCCGCCTCGGCCGGTGCCAACGTCTTCGTCGCCGGCTCCGCCATCTTCGGCGGCGGCCATGTCGAGGCCTATCGCAAGACCGTCGAGACCCTGCGCGGCAATGCGGAGGGCGCGCGGCCGTGATGGCTCGGAAAAGCGCAGTCCTTGTCCTTTCGGCCTGCCTTTCGGCGGCGGGCGCGCAGGCGGGCGATTTTTCCACCTTCCAGTCCCTCGGCTTCTCGCCGGACGGCAAGGTCTACGCCTTCGAGGAATTCGGCGTCCAGGACGGCTCGGGCTTTCCCTATTCCAACGTCTACTTCATCGACACGGAAGAGGACGCCTACCTTCCCGGCACGCCGATCCGCGTGCGCATCGACGACGAAGCGGCCGGCATCGCCAGGGCGCGGACGGAAAGCCGCGACAAGGCGAAGGCGCTCGTCGACACATATGACGTGCTCGACAATCCCGGCGTGCTCGCCGCCCTCAACCCGATGGGCGAAGGCAATGTCGACAGGATGCGCATCGAATACGTCCAGCACGCCATCGAGCCGACGCCGGGCGGCAGCTTCGCCCTTGCACTGGAAGAAATTCCCCTGCCCCTGCCGGAAAAGTGCCGCGAGATCACGCCCGATGGCGGCAAGGGCTTCCGCCTGAAGCTCGTCAGGCGCGACGGCGAGGCCGCCGATACGGTGGTCCACGCGGATACGCGCATTCCCGAAAGCCGCAACTGCCCGCTCTCCTACCAGATATCCGGCGCGGTCACCTTCAACGCGTTCGATGTGAAATCGGTCCATGTCGCGCTCGTCCTCGTGCGCAGCTTCGGCTTCGAGGGCGCGGACGGCCGGTGGATCGCCGTGCCCTTCCGCCCGTAGGGCCGCCATGCGTTGAGCTTGCCGGCCATCTTTGCTAAAGCGGCGGCAATTCCCACCCTCCCAAGGAAAGTCTAGAGCCGATGATCCCTCGCTATTCCCGACCGGACATGGTCGCCATCTGGTCGCCCAAAACGAAGTTCCGCATCTGGTTCGAGATCGAGGCGCATGCCTGCGACGCGCTGGCCGAGCTCGGCGTCATCCCGAAATCCGCCGCCGAGACCATCTGGGAAAAGGGCGGCAAGGCCGAGTTCGACGTCGCCCGCATCGACGAGATCGAGGCCGTCACCAAGCATGACGTCATCGCCTTCCTGACGCATCTTGCCGAATTCGTCGGCCCGGACAGCCGCTTCGTGCACCAGGGCATGACCTCCTCCGACGTGCTCGACACGACCTTCAACATCCAGCTCGTGCGCGCCGCCGACATCCTCCTCGCCGACATGGACCGCGTGCTCGCGGCCCTCAAGGCCCGCGCCTTCGAGCACAAGGACACGATCCGCATCGGCCGCAGCCACGGCATCCATGCCGAGCCGACGACGATGGGCCTGACGCTCGCCCGCTTCTATGCCGAGATGGACCGCAATCGCGCCCGCCTCGTCGCCGCCCGCGCGGAAATCGCCACCGGCGCGATCTCCGGCGCCGTCGGCACCTTCGCCAATATCGATCCGCGCGTCGAAGAGCACGTCTGCGCCAGGCTCGGCCTCGTGCCGGAGCCGGTCTCCACGCAGGTCATCCCGCGCGACCGCCACGCCATGTTCTTCGCGACCCTCGGCGTCATCGCCTCGTCCATCGAGAACGCCGCCATCGAGATCCGCCACATGCAGCGCACGGAAGTGCTGGAGGCCGAAGAATTCTTCTCGCCGGGGCAGAAGGGCTCCTCCGCCATGCCGCACAAGCGCAACCCGGTGCTGACCGAGAACCTGACGGGCCTTGCCCGCCTCGTGCGCATGGCCGTCACGCCCGCCATGGAGAACGTGGCGCTCTGGCACGAGCGCGACATTTCCCATTCCAGCGTCGAGCGCGGCATCGGCCCCGACACGACGATCACCCTCGACTTCGCGCTGAACCGCCTTGCCGGCGTCATCGAGAAGCTGGTGATCTACCCGGACAACATGCTGAAGAACCTCAACAAGTTCCGCGGCCTCGTCCATTCACAGCGCGTGCTGCTTGCCCTGACGCAGGCCGGCGTGTCGCGGGAGGACGCCTACCGCCTCGTGCAGCGCAACGCCATGAAGGTCTGGGAACAGGGCAAGGACTTCCTGGAGGAACTGCTGGCCGACGCGGAGGTGCGCGCGGCGCTTTCCGAAGAGGCGATCCGCGAAAAATTCGACCTCGGCTACCACACCAAGCACGTCGACACGATCTTCCGCCGTGTCTTCGGCACCGTTTGAAGCCTGAAAACGGCGATGGCGCCAGTGGCGCCATCGCTCCCCTCTGACGGACGGCCCCGCGCCCTCCTCCTGGCGCGTTCCGCCCGCGAACCGTTATCCCCGCTCGTCGACGACGATCTTCCTGTAGAGATGCCAGGTGGCATGGCCGAGGATCGGCATGATCACGGCAAGCCCGACGAAGAGCGGGATCGTGCCGACGACCAGCAGCGCCGCGACGATCAGGCCCCAGCAGGCGATCGGCACCGGATTGACCAGCGTCGCGCGCAGCGACGTCTCGATGGCGGCGACGACGCCGACATCCCGGTCGAGCAGGAGCGGAAAGGCGATCACGGTCGTCGCCAGCACGACGAGCGCAAAGCAGAAGCCGATGGCATTGCCGGCAAGCATCAGCAGCAGCCCGTTTTCCGAGCCGAAGACGGAGGCAAGGAACAGCGCAAGCGATTGCGGCGGTTCCGGCCCGAAAAGGCTGGTGTAGAGCATCTGCGCGAAGACCAGCCAGGCCACGAAAAGCACCATCAGCATCGCCCCGACGGCGAGGATCGACGGCAGCGCCGGCGAATGGCGCACCGCCAGCGCATGCCGCCAGGACGTCTCCATGCCCCGCTCGCGCCGGCGGCTGATCTCGTAGAGGCCGAGAGCGAAGAACGGCCCGAGCAGCGCAAAGCCGGCCACCAGCGGGAAGATAAGCGGCAGCATGTTGGCGCCGGAACTCCAGGTGACGAGCACGACGCCGCAGATCGGGTAGATGAGGCAAAGGAAGACGTAGTGCGACGGCTTGGCGCGGAAATCGTCGACGCCGCGCGCGAGCGCGTCCCGCACATCGGAAAGCCCTATCCGCCGGATCGTCGGACGCGCAACCGTCGCATCGGGGCCGGCCATGACATGAAAGGTCGCCATGTTACTCCTCCTTGCCGGTTTGAACCGTCACGGCATGCGTGGAGGGCGATCATGCGCCACCACGGCAGGCCGCGACTGGCATTGAAGAGCGCGAATCATACACCCGGAGGGCGGTTTTGTCCCACCCCCTTGACTTCAGCACTTCGTGAACGCACATGCGCCGGCATGAAAGTCTCGGAAGCAGATATCCTCTTCATTCCCGGTTACAGTAATTCCGGCCCCGACCACTGGCAGACCCGCTGGCAGTCCAGGCTCTCGACGGCACGCCGCGTGGAACAGGCGGATTGGGCCAAGCCCGTACGCGAGGACTGGGTCAAGCGCGTCGTCGCGGACGTCGCGGCGGCGACGAAGCCGGTGGTGCTCGTTGCCCATTCGCTCGGCGTGGCGACGGCCATCCATGCCGTGCCGCATCTTGGCGACAAGGTCGCCGGCGCCTTCCTCGTCGCGCCGCCCGATGTCGCCAGCCCGGACATCCGGCCGCGGCACTTCATGACCTTCGGTCCCTATCCGCGCGATCCGCTGCCTTTCCCCTCCCTCGTCGTCGCCAGCCGAAACGATCCGTTCGGCACCTACGAGCACGCCGACGACATCGCCGCCGCCTGGGGGTCGCTGCTGCTCGACGCGGGCGAATCCGGCCATATCAACGCCGAATCCGGCCACGGTCCCTGGCCGGAGGGCACCATGGTCTTCGCCCAGTTCCTCAGCCGGCTGAAGGCGTCGGCCTGAGCGGTGCGCGCATCGCCATTAAGAGGAATTTCATAGAAATCCCGCACGCTGCGTCAGTTGAGTTCACAGCAGGCGCTGCATTCATGGCCAAACCGCACGGTTCGACCTCCATTGCCATGCGAGAAACGGAACACGAGCCGTTCTGGCGCCGGCTCTTCGCGCGGTCCGGATTCGGTTACGCCGCGCTCGACGCCAGGGGGCGCATCGTCGATGCGAACACGGCCTTCCTCAGGCCGTTCGCGGTGACCGCGGCGAGCGAACTGCCGGACTTTACGGCCTGCGTCTCTCCCCGCGACCGTGCCGTCCTCACCCTTGCCATGCGCCCGTCCGTGGCGGAACAGGCCCCCTGGGAAATCCGCCTGCAACGGCCGGACGGCGAGGAATTCTGGGTACTTGCCTCCTTCATCGAGCCGCCGTCGCTCTCCGAGGCAAGCCCCGGCCCCGCCCTCATCGTGCAGACGCTCGACATCGACGAGCGCAAGCGCAATGCGCTGGAACTGGCGGAGCGGGAAAGCCGCTGGAACCATGCCCTCGAATCCGCCGGCCAGGGGGTCTGGGATCACGACTTCGCCCGCGGCGATCTCTTCTATTCCCGCCAATGGCGCGCGATCCGCGGCCTGCAGCCGGACGACCCGGTCGAAGCCTCCCTCGACGCCTGGATCCGGTCCGTGCACCCGGACGACCAGGCGCACGTTCTCGCACAGATCGCCCGACAGGAGACCGGCGAGGCCGCCTTCTCCATCTTCAGCTATCGCGAGCGGCACAGGGATGGGCGCTGGATCTGGATCGAGAGCCGCGGCGCGGTCGTCGAATACGGCCCGGACGGCAGGCCGAGCCGCATCGCCGGCACGGATACCGACATAACCGAGCGCAAGGAGGCGGAAGAGCGCCTCGCCCAGATGTCCCGACGGCTGGAGCTGGCGCTCGACATCTCGCGCATCGGCGTCTTCGAGGTCAACCTGCGCACGAACGAGGTGCGCTGGGACGACCGCATGATCGAGATGTACGGCCTGACGCAAGCGCCCGACAACGCCACATGGGAGCGTACGCTGCATCCCGAGGATGCGCCGAGGGCCCTGGCCAGGGTCAGCGATGGCATCCTCCATGGCCGGGATTTCGCGAACGAGTTCCGCATCGTCCGTGGCGACGGCGAGATCCGCCATATTCGCGGGCGCGCCGCACCCTATGTCGACATGACCGGCGTTCCCCGCCTCATCGGCGCCAACTGGGACGCGACCGACGACGTGCGGCTGCAGGAGGAACTGAAGCGCGCAAGGGATCTTGCCGAGGCCCGCAATGAGCAACTGGAAGCCGCACGGGCGCGCATCGAATACACCGCGCTGCACGACCATCTGACGGGCCTGCCCAATCGCCGCTATCTCGACGCGGCCATCGAGGGGGCGGCGCAGGACGCGCGGCAGGCCGGAAGCCGGCTGGCCGTGTTGCATATCGACCTCGACCGCTTCAAGGAGATCAACGACACGCTCGGGCACGTTGCGGGCGACCGGATGCTCGTGCATGCGGCCAAGGTGTTGGGCGAGCTCAAGGGACCCGACGATTTCGTGGCCCGCATCGGCGGCGACGAGTTCGTCTTCGTTTCCGCCGGCTCGGCCGGCCGCAACCTTGCCATGCTCGCCGAGGCCATCGTGGAGGCCATGCGCAAGCCGGTCACCTTCAACGGCCATATCTGTCGCTTCGGCGCCAGCGTCGGCATCGCCAGCCAATCGGGCGCGGCCATCGGCGCCCGGCAACTCCTCGTCAATGCCGACCTTGCCCTCTATCGCGCCAAGAACCGCGGCCGCAGCCGCCATGAATTCTTCACCAGCGACTTCCAGGCGCAGATCATCGTCAACAAGCAGACGGCGGACGACATCCTCTCCGGCATCGAGCAGCGCCGCTTCCTGCCATGGTATCAGCCGCAGTTCTGCGCGCGCACGCTCGACATCTTCGGGGTCGAGACCCTGGCGCGCTGGGACCATCCGACCCGCGGCATCCTCACGCCCGACGCCTTCCTGAAGATCGCCGAAGACCTCGATTGCGTGGCGATGATCGACCGCACCGTGCTGGAAGCCTCGCTCGCCGACTTCGCCGAATGGGAAAGGCTCGGGCTCGGGATCGGCAAGATTTCAGCCAACGTCTCCTCCAAGCGCCTGCACGACCCGGAACTCGCCCATTCGCTGCGCACGCTGGACATCCGCCCGAAATCGCTGTCCTTCGAGCTGCTGGAATCGATCTTCCTCGACGACTGCGACCGCACGGTGCTGGAGAACCTCGCCGAAATGCGCAAGCTCGGCATCGATATCGAGATCGACGATTTCGGCACCGGCCACGCCTCCATCGTCAGCCTGATGAAGCTGCGTCCCCGCCGGCTGAAGATCGACCGCCAGCTCGTCAAGCCCGTGGTCCGCTCGCCCGGCCAGCGCAAGCTCGTCGGCACCATCGTGGAGATCGGCCGCTCGCTGAACATCGAGGTCATCGCCGAAGGGGTCGAAACGCCCGCCCACATCGCCATCATGCGCGATCTCGGCTGCGACATCCTCCAGGGCTACGCGCTCGCGCGGCCCATGCCGGCCGCCGCGATACCCGGCTTCGTGGAGCGCCAGGAATGGCGCGTGCACGCCGGCAACGCGCACGACCTCCAGAACGAAATCCGCCGCGCCATCAGCCACTAGAAACGAAAAAGCCGCCCGGCATGACCGGGCGGCCTCGCGAATGGGCGATATGGCGCCGGTCAGCCGGCTTCGAGCTGCGAGATGGCGACCGCCAGAAGCTCGATCATCTGCACGCGGATTTCGTCTTCCGTGCGGGCGACGCCGCCGGCGTCGAAATCGGCCTTGACCTTGCGCACGACATCCTCGTGGCCGACTTCCTCGAAATCGGCTGCGATGACCTCCTTGGCATAGGCGTCCGCCGCCTCGCCGGTCTTGCCGAGCAGGCCGGCAGCCCAGAGGCCGAGGAGCTTGTTGCGGCGTGACTCGGCCCTGAAGCGCAGCTCTTCGTCCAGCGCGAACTTGGCCTCGAAGGCCTTTTCCCGATCCTGTATGCTGGTCATCCGTAACTCCCGTAGATTCTTTCGCCCGCAGGCTTCCCCGCTCATAAATCAAAACACCGGCAAAAGTGCAATGCGAACTTTCGTGATGCCCGGAAAACAGGGGATCGGGTCTCACGACGATTGTTAAACTGCGGCATTTCGTTTATGGGAGCGCAAACGATTGACACCTGCGCGACCCAAGCGCGCCAACAAAGAGAAAAATTCATGAACCGTCGCCGCCGTATCTACGAGGGCAAGGCCAAGATTCTCTACGAGGGTCCCGAGCCGGGCACGCTGATCCAGTTCTTCAAGGACGATGCCACCGCCTTCAACAAGAAGAAGCACGATGTCATCGACGGGAAGGGTGTGCTCAACAACCGGATCTCCGAGTACATCTTCACGCAGCTCAACAAGATGGGCATCCCGACCCATTTCATCCGCCGCCTGAACATGCGCGAGCAGTTGATCAAGGAAGTCGAGATCATCCCGCTGGAGGTCGTCGTGCGCAACGTCGCCGCCGGCTCGCTCTCCAAGCGCCTCGGCATCGAGGAAGGCACCGTCCTGCCGCGCTCGATCATCGAATTCTACTTCAAGGCCGACGCGCTCGAAGACCCGATGGTCTCCGAGGAGCACATCACCGCCTTCGGCTGGGCAAGCCCCCAGGAACTCGACGACATCATGGCGCTCGCCATCCGCGTCAACGACTTCCTCTCCGGCCTCTTCCTCGGCGTCGGCATCCAGCTCGTCGACTTCAAGATCGAATGCGGACGCCTCTACGAGGGCGACATGATGCGCATCATCATCGCCGACGAGATCTCGCCCGACAGCTGCCGCCTCTGGGACATCGCCACCCAGGAGAAGATGGACAAGGACCGCTTCCGCCGCGACATGGGCGGCCTCGTGGAAGCCTACCAGGAAGTGGCCCGCCGCCTCGGCATCATCAACGAGAACGAGCCCGTGCGCGGCACCGGCCCCGTTCTGGTGAAGTAACACGTCTTCCAAGGATGGAATGAGAGACATGATCAAGGCACGCGTAACGGTTACGCTCAAGAACGGCGTTCTCGACCCGCAGGGCAAGGCCATCGAGGGCGCGCTCGGCAGCCTCGGCTTCGACGGTGTCGGCCAGGTCCGCCAGGGCAAGGTTTTCGACCTGGAGCTCCAGACCGCCGACCGCGCCAAGGCCGAAGCCGACCTCAAGGCCATGTGCGACAAGCTTCTGGCCAACACGGTAATCGAGAACTATACTATCGCCCTCTCTTAATGGTTGAGGAGACGGGCGATGGCTACCGTCGATGCCGATCTTGTCTATGAAATCCTGAAGCGTATCCAGATCGACATTGCCCTGCTGAAGGAAGGCCAGCGCGACCTTCGTCAGGACAATCTCTCCATACGCAACCAGATTCACAGCATGCAGGGTGACATCAACAGTCTCCGCGGGACCTTCGCCCAAATGGACCAGCGTCTCGACCGTATCGAAAACCGCCTCGAACTGCGTGAACTCGCCGAGGCCCAGGCAAGGTTTGAAGAACACCCATGAAGTCCGCCGTCGTCCAACTTCCCGGCCTCAACCGCGATCGCGACATGATCGCGGCGCTGACCAAGATTTCCGGCAAGGCGCCGGTGACCGTCTGGCAGACCGAAACGGACCTGCCGGATGTCGACCTGATCGTCATCCCGGGCGGCTTCTCCTATGGCGACTACCTGCGCTGCGGCGCGATTGCCGCCCGCATGCCCGTCATGCAGGCGATCAAGGCGAAGGCCGAGGCCGGCGTGAAGGTGCTGGGCGTGTGCAACGGCTTCCAGATCCTGCTCGAAGCGGGTCTCCTGCCGGGCGCGCTGATGCGCAACGCCTCGCTGAAATTCGTCTGCCGCGAAGTGAAGCTGGAAGTGGCGAATGCCGAGACCGACTTCACCCGCGCCTATGACAAGGGCCAGATCATCCGCTGCCCGGTCGCCCATCACGACGGCAACTACTTCGCCGACGCCGACACGCTCGCAAGGGTCGAAGGCAACGGCCAGGTCGTCTTCCGCTATGCCGAAGGCACCAACCCGAACGGCTCGATCAACGACATTGCCGGCGTGATGAACGAAAAGGGCAACGTTCTCGGCCTGATGCCGCATCCGGAAAACCTCATCGAGGCCGCCCATGGCGGTTCCGACGGCCGCGGTCTCTTCGCATCGGTCCTCGACGTCATCGCTGCCTGAGGCAACCGGACGAAACCTGCCGGACGAGGGCGCCGAAAAGCACCGATCCGTCGGCTTCGCACGGTTTCGTCAGCCTCTCTTAACCGGCCCTTGCTATCAAGGGCGCATGTTCGCTCCCGAAAGGTCTTCCATGCGCCCTCTCCTCTCCGCCAAGCTCCACCTGCCGCTCGTCGCCGCTGCGGCCCTGGTCGGCTGCCAGGCGAAGCCCCCGGCGTCGAAGGCCGACAATCGCGCCCTTCCGATGATGGAGCGGGTCGCGCTCGGCGCGAACGGCTGCTGGTTCAAGTCGGGCGATCCGGCCTTCAAGGCCTATCGCCTCGCGCCGGAGCTGAATTCCTTCTCCGGGCGCCCGCGCATCCTCGTCGTCCACCGCAATTCGCCGGAATCCCGTCCGCTGCTCGTCGTGCAGGCGGAAGGCAGCCCCGCCAGGCTCGACGCATTCGGCCCGCTGATGGGCGAAGCCGTCGGTCCGCGCATCGCGACCGACGTCAGGCGCTGGGCCGGCGGCGGCAAGGGCTGCTGACGCGATCAATCCCAGTAACATGACTTTCCGGCCTCGCGCCGGGCTTCGCTGCGGGTCAGCCCGACATCGCGCAGTTGCTCGTCCGTCAGCTCCAGCAGCGCGTAGCGCGTATGCCGCTTGATATGCCATGTCCAGCAGGCGCGCCATGCGCGCCGAAGGATCGCCCGGAGCGAGCCTTGCGCCTTGCCCTTTGCATCGGCGTAAAATGTATCGATTGCCATTGCTGCACCTCCTGAACCGTCACCGGTGATGGTGACAATCGGTGGGGGCAGAGATGAATTGACTCTAAAAACGGTGCAATATAAGAATTGCCACCATGACAAATTGGCTGCCCGATCTCCAGGCCTCCGACGGCCCGCTCTATGTCCGCATCGCCGACCAGATCGAGCAGGCGATCAACACCGGTGCGCTCGCATCCGGCAGCAAGCTGCCGCCCCAGCGCAACCTCGCCTATGACATCGGCGTGACGATCGGCACAGTCAGCCGCGCCTACAGCATGGTGCGCGAACGCGGGCTGGTCAGCGGCGAGGTCGGCCGCGGGACCTACGTGCTCGGCACGGGGGCGGAGGACGAGCCGGCGCCGATCGACATGGTCAGCGCCCGGCTGTCCGGCACGCGTGCCGCCAACGCCCCGCCGGGTAAATTGCGCTTCGACACCACGGCGGCGACGGATGTCGGCCAGGCGGCCGTCATCACCGACGTCCTCTCGGCGATATGCCGGGAAAAGCCGAGCGAAATCGCAAGCTACACCCGGAACTTCCCGCAGCACTGGCTGGAAGCGGGCCGCGTCTGGCTGAGGCGGGGCGACTGGCAGCCCGGCCTCGACAGCATCGTCCCGACGCTCGGCGCCCATGCAGCGGTCATCGCGGCCGTCTCCGTCATCACCGCGCCCGGCGACCGCATCGCCTTCGAGCATGTCACCTATTCGCAGATCAGCCGCGGCACCGCCCTGCTCGGCCGCCAGACCGCGCTCGTCGAATCGGATGCGGACGGCGTCATCCCCGAGGATTTCGAGCGGGTCTGCCTGCAGCAGCATCCCAAGCTCGCCTTCCTCATGTCCTCGGCGCAGAACCCGACGCTCGCCACCATGCCGGAGGAGCGTCGCCGCGCCATTGTCGCCATCGCCAGGCGGCACAATGTCTTCCTGGTGGAGGACAATCTCTACGGCGGGGCGACGGACAACGGCATCCCGCTGCTTGCCGAAATCGCGCCCGAGCGCACCTTCCTGGTCGGCGGCCTGTCGAAGAGCGTGGCGGCCGGGGTGCGCGGCGGCTGGATCGCCTGCCCGCCGCACCTTGCCCAGCGCGTGCGCATCGCCCACAAGATGGTGAGCGGCGGCCTGCCGTACCTGCTTGCCGAACTGGCCGCGCGGCTGGTGCTGAGCGGCACGGCCGATGCCATCCGCACGCAGGTCGCCGAAGAGGTGAGCGCGCGCGAGGCCCATGCGCGCGACATCCTCGCCGGGCTCGATTTCAACTCGCACCCGCGCGTGCCCTTCCTCTGGCTGAAGCTGCCGGACCCCTGGCTTTCCGGCACGTTCCACCAGGCGGCCTTCGCCGAGGACATCCTCATCGACGACGAGGACGAGTTCAAGGCCGGCCGCTCGGAAAAGACCTTCTACCGGGTGCGCATCGGCTTTTCCTCGCCGGAGAACCGGGAAGACGTCGTCACCGGCCTGACGCGGCTGCGCCGCCTGCTCGCCCATGGTCCAACAGGCTACGACAGCCCGGCCTGAAAGCCGCTTTCTCATGTGGTTGCCGGTCATTTTCCTGTCGCGCCGCAAAGCGGCATGGGGTAAAGAGACCGCAATCCTGCCCTCCACCGACAAGACGAGCGACGATGACCATTTCGAACACCCGCCCGATCACCCCGGAGCTGATTGCCGCCCACGGGCTGAAGCCGGATGAATACGACCGCATCCTCTCGCTGATCGGCCGCGAGCCGACCTTCACCGAACTCGGCATCTTCTCGGCCATGTGGAACGAGCACTGCTCGTACAAGTCCTCCAAGCGCTGGCTGCGCACGCTGCCGACCAAGGGTCCGCGCGTCATCCAGGGCCCGGGCGAAAATGCCGGCGTGGTTGACATCGACGACGGCGACTGCGTGGTCTTCAAGATGGAGAGCCACAACCACCCGTCCTATATCGAGCCCTACCAGGGCGCGGCGACGGGTGTCGGCGGCATCCTGCGCGACGTCTTCACCATGGGCGCACGCCCGGTCGCGGCGATGAACGCGCTGCGCTTCGGCGAACCGGACCACCCGAAGACCCGCCACCTCGTCTCGGGCGTCGTCGCCGGCGTCGGCGGCTACGGCAATTCCTTCGGCGTGCCGACCGTCGGTGGCGAAGTCGAGTTCGACCAGCGCTACAACGGCAACATCCTCGTGAACGCCTTTGCCGCCGGTCTCGCCAAGTCCAACGCGATCTTCCTGTCCGAAGCCAAGGGCGTCGGCCTTCCGGTCGTCTATCTCGGCGCCAAGACCGGTCGCGACGGCGTCGGCGGCGCAACCATGGCCTCGGCCGAATTCGACGAATCCATCGAGGAGAAGCGCCCGACCGTCCAGGTCGGCGACCCCTTCACCGAAAAATGCCTGCTGGAAGCCTGCCTGGAACTCATGCAGACCGGCGCCGTCATCGCCATCCAGGACATGGGCGCAGCGGGCCTCACCTGCTCGGCGGTCGAGATGGGCGCCAAGGGCGACCTCGGCATCGAGCTCAACCTCGATCTCGTGCCGGTGCGCGAAGAGCGCATGACCGCCTACGAGATGATGCTGTCGGAAAGCCAGGAGCGCATGCTCATGGTCCTCGAACCCGCCAAGGAAGAGGTCGCCAAGGCGATCTTCGTCAAGTGGGGCCTCGACTTCGCCATCGTCGGCAAGACGACGGACGACCTACGCTTCCGCATCCTGCACCAGGGCGAGGAAGTCGCGAACCTGCCGATCAAGCAGCTCGGCGACGAAGCGCCGGAATACGACCGCCCCTGGCGCGAGCCGGGCAAGCCCGCGCCGCTGCCGGCCAATCTCGTCGCCGAGCCGAACGACTACGGACAGGCCCTCCTCAAGCTCGTCGGCTCGCCGAACCAGTCGAGCCGTCGCTGGATCTATGAGCAGTACGACACGCTGATTCAGGGCAATTCGCTGCAGATCCCCGGCGGCGACGCCGGCGTCGTGCGCGTCGAGGGCCATGCCAGCAAGGCGCTCGCCTTCTCCTCCGACGTCACCCCGCGCTATGTCGAGGCCGACCCGTTCGAGGGCGGCAAGCAGGCCGTCGCCGAATGCTGGCGCAACATCACCGCGACCGGCGCCGAGCCGCTCGCCTCCACCGACAACCTGAACTTCGGCAACCCGGAAAAGCCCGAGATCATGGGTCAGTTCGTCAAGGCCATCGAGGGCATCGGCGAAGCCTGCCGCGCGCTCGACTTCCCCATCGTCTCCGGCAATGTCTCGCTCTACAACGAGACGAACGGCATCGCGATCCTGCCGACCCCGACCATCGCCGGCGTCGGCCTCCTGCCCGACTGGTCCGTCATGGCGAAGATCGGCGGCGCGAAGGACGGCGACCACCTCCTCCTCATCGGCGTCGACGGCAGCCATCTCGGCCAGTCCGTCTATCTCCGCGACGTGCTCGGCATCGTCGACGGCCCGGCTCCGGAAGTCGACCTCTACGCGGAGCGCCGCAACGGCGACTTCGTGCGCTCGGCCATCCGCAACGGCCAGGTCACGGCCTGCCACGACATCTCCTCTGGCGGTCTTGCCGTCGCGCTCGCGGAAATGGCGATGTCCTCCGGCAAGGGCGCCAGGATCGACCTTTCCGAGGCGAACGGCCCGGCCCATGCGCTGCTCTTCGGCGAAGACCAGGCCCGCTACGTCATCGCCGTGCCGGCCGATCTCGCGGGCTTCATCTGCGCCAATGCGGAAGGCGCGGGCGTGCCGTTCCGCCGCCTCGGCACGGTAAGCGGCGATGCCTTGGCCGTGGATGGCTATCTGTCGCTGCCGATTGAGCAATTGCGCAGCACCCATGAATCGTGGTTCCCTGACTTCATGGATGGCAACGGCAATGCCGCTGCCGCCGCGGAATAAGACAAGGGAGCAGTACACATGGCTATGTCACCCGGCGATATCGAAGACCTGATCAAATCCGGCATCCCCGGCGCGAAGGTGGTCATCCGCGATCTTGCCGGCGACGGCGATCACTACGCCGCCGAGGTCGTCGCGGAGGCTTTCCGCGGCAAGACCCGTGTGCAGCAGCACCAGATGGTCTACGACGCCCTCAAGGGCAATATGGGCGGCGTGCTGCACGCCCTCGCCCTCCAGACCTCGATCCCGGACTGATCCGCCATGGCCGGCCTTCTCGATGAACTCGTCTCCGGCGTGGTCGATGCAGCCCTGAAAGAGGTGCTGAAGAAGACCGGCGTGCGCAAGGCGACAACCAAGCGCACGCGCCGCAAGACGACGACCAAGAAGGCGTCCGGCGGGCTCCTGGGCGATATTCTGGAGGCCGCGCTCAAGCCGGCGAAGAAGGCGCCCAAGCGCACCCGCAAACAGGTGAGCCGCCGCCGTACGGCGGCCGGCCGCAGCAGCCAGCGCAGCCGCTGACCCGCGACGCGAGCGTAGGGCCTCATCCGGCCGTCGGCGCGGAGCCCTTCTTGTCGGCGGCGGTTACATCGCCGCCGTGCCCTGTCCGGTTTCATCGCGACCGTCGTCATTGCCCGGCTGCTCGACTGGAGAGCATTGTTCTTCTTCGCTGTCGCAGGCGGCTTCGACGGGAGGCCTGCCCACTGGTTCATCGCCTATCGCCTGCACCGCACTGCGGCCTGAAGCACACACAGCGGCAATTTTTCTGGGCGGCTTCTGGCAATTCTCACCCGAGGTTGTTATTTAGGGCGCATTGTTCATCGCATCGGTCCTTGAAGCCGATTTGCTAGGGAATACGGAAATGAGCGGCATCCACGATTTCATCGAAAACGAAGTGAAGACCAACGACGTCGTCCTCTTCTTGAAGGGCACGCCGGAATTCCCGCAGTGTGGGTTCTCCGGTCAGGTCGTGCAGATCCTCGACTATGTGGGTGTGGACTACAAGGGCATCAACGTGCTCGCCGACGCCGACATCCGCCAGGGCATCAAGGACTATTCCAACTGGCCGACCATCCCGCAGCTTTACGTGAAGGGCGAGTTCGTCGGCGGTTGCGACATCGTGCGCGAGATGTTCCAGTCGGGCGAACTGCAGTCGCATCTGCAGGGACAGGGTATCGCGCTCAAGGGCGCTGCCTGACGCTTCACTGGTTTTTCCTACGGCAAGCTTTTCAAAGGCGCCGCACCAAGCGGCGCCTTATCTCTTTCATGGAATAAATTGATATGTCTGGACTTTCCCCCGAATCGGCCCAGCGCCTGAAAGGCATGGGCAAGATAGAATTCATTGCGCTGATGGCCCTCCTGATGGCGCTCAATGCGCTCGCCATCGACATCATGCTGCCGGGCCTCCAGGAGATCGGCGCAAGCCTCGGCGTCGAGAACGAGAACCACCGGCAATATGTCATCTCGGCCTACCTGATCGGCTTTGCCTTCGCGCAGTTGCTCTACGGCCCGGTCTCCGACCGCTTCGGCCGCCGCGCGCCGATGTTCTTCGGCCTTGCGGTCTATATCGTCTCATCGCTCGCCGCGATCCTGGTGCCGAGCTTTGCCGCGCTTCTGGCGCTGCGCTTCATCCAGGGCATCGGCTCGGCCGCCATGCGCGTCATCACCATCTCCATCGTCCGCGACGTCTTCGGCGGGCGCGCGATGGCGGAGGTCATGTCGCTCATCATGATGGTCTTCATGGTCGTTCCGGTGCTGGCGCCGGGCACCGGCCAGGTCGTCATGCTGTTCGGCGAATGGCACCTGATCTTCATCTTCATGGCTGTCATGGCGTTCGCCGTCGGCGCCTGGATGTATTTCCGCCTGCCCGAGACGCTGCATCCCGAGGACGTGCGTCCCTTCACGGTCCGCTCCGTCCTTGCCGGCTTCCGCATCGTCCTGACGGACCGCGTCGCGCTGTGCTACACGCTGGCCAGCACCTTCATCTTCGGCTCGCTGTTCGGCTTCATCAACTCGGCGCAGCAGATCTATGTCGGCATCTACGGGCTCGGCGTCTGGTTCCCGGTCGCCTTCGCGGGCGTCGCCGCCTTCATGGCGCTGTCGTCCTTCGTCAATGCGCGGCTCGTCGGACGCTTCGGCATGCGGCGCCTGTCGCACGGCGCGCTGGTAGGCTTCCTGGCGGTCAACGCGATCTGGCTGCTGCTGACGCTCGCCTGGACGCCGCATGTGCCGTTCCCGATCTTCATCGTGCTGTTTGCGCTGGCGATGTTCCAGTTCGGCTGGATCGGCTCGAACTTCAACTCGCTCGCCATGGAGCCGCTCGGCCACGTGGCCGGCACCGCCTCCTCCGTGCTCGGCTTCATGGGCACAGCCGGTGGCACGGTGATCGGGGCCATCATCGGCCAGTCCTTCAACGGCACGGCCCTGCCGCTCGTCGCCGGGTTCTTCATCCTGTCGGTCATCGGCCTGATCTTCGTGCTCATCGCCGAGCACGGCAAGCTGTTCCAGCCGCATAACAAGGCGGTTTGAGAGGCGTGGCGGCAGGGCTGGCCATCCATGCCGCGGACGCCGGTGGATCCTCGGGTCGAGCCCGAGGATGACGGGAGGCAAGGTTTGAAGGCAAACAAAAGGCCCGGATGCGGATGCAGCCGGGCCTTTTCATTCAATGCGCTCCGCTCAGTCGACGAAGACCTCGCGGCGGAGCATCTCCCAGCTTTCCCTGTCCGGCGCGACCAGCAGCCCACCCTCGACATGATGGGGCTTGTAGGCAGAGCCGTCGAAGCGGGCGGCATAGGCGCCGGCCTCCTCGGCGATCAGCGTGCCGGCGAGGTGATCCCAGGGCATCAGCTTGTTGTACATGAGGTAATGCAGGTTGCCGCCCGCGAAGGTGCGGTATTCGTGCGCGGCGCAGCGGTAGTTGGAGACGAAGGCGACCTTGGCGAGGTTCGACAGGACGCGCGCACGGCGCTCGCGGTCGAGGAAGCTGGTGGAGGCCATGCCGGTCATCGCCTCGAGCGGCGCGGCGCCCCGCGTCTTCAGCCGGACCGCCGGACGGTGATCGCCCGTCTGCCAGGCGCCGCCGCCCTTTTCCGCCATCACGAAATCGTCTCCCATCGGATCGTAGATGATGCCGCCGACCGTCTCACCGCCGGAAACGATCGCCGCCATGACGCCGAAGAGCGGCACGCCGGCGGCGAAATTGAACGTACCGTCGATCGGATCGACGACGATGGCAAGCTCGGCATCGGCGAGCTTGCCCAGCAGCGCCGGATCGGCCGCGACCGATTCCTCGCCGACGAACAGCACGCCCGGAAACTGCGCCGTCACCTCGCGCTTGATGAAGCGCTCGGCCGCCTCGTCGGCTTCCGTCACGAGGTCGTTGGCATCCGCCTTGGTGCGGATGTCGCCCTTGCCGAGGGCGCGGAAGCGCGGGCGGATTTCGGCCTCGGCCGCCTGTGCGAGCACGAGCGCCAGGGCATTGATGTCAATCGTCGTCATTCTGTCTTACCGTTTCCAGGGAGGAGAAATCGAAAAGCTTCGGATCGAGGAGATGGGACGGGTTGGTGTGGCCCAGCGCCCGCAGCATGGCGTCCTTGCGGCCCGGCATGCGCGTCTCGATATCCGCCAGCATCGCCTTCATCGCATTGCGCTGGAGGCCGTCCTGCGAGCCGCAGAGGTCGCAGGGAATGATCGGGAAACGCATGGCGGCGGCGAATTTGGCAAGGTCGTCCTCCGCCGCATAGGCGAGCGGACGCAGCACCATCAGGTCGCCCTCGTCGTTGAGGAGCTTCGGCGGCATGGCGGCGAGACGCCCGCCATGGAAGAAGTTCATGAAGAAGGTTTCGAGGATATCCTCGCGATGGTGGCCGAGCACCAGCGCGTCGCAGCCCTCCTCCCGGGCGATGCGATAGAGGTTGCCGCGCCGGAGGCGCGAGCAGAGCGAGCAATAGGTCGATCCCGTCGGCACCTTCTCCTTCACGATGGAATAGGTGTCGCGATATTCGATGCGGTGTTTCACGCCGATGGATTTCAGGTAATCCGGCAGGATGTGCTTGGGAAAGTTCGGCTGGCCCTGGTCGAGATTGCAGCCGATCAGTTCGACGGGCAGCAGGCCGCGCCATTGGAGGTCCATGAGGAGCGCCAGCAGGCCGTAGCTGTCCTTGCCGC
Organism: Shinella sp. PSBB067; assembly: GCF_016839145.1. NCBI lineage: Bacteria > Pseudomonadati > Pseudomonadota > Alphaproteobacteria > Hyphomicrobiales > Rhizobiaceae > Shinella > Shinella sp. PSBB067. Next base: position 1,581,774 of record NZ_CP069303.1, read on the forward strand.
CGGAAAGGCCGACGAGCCAGCGCTTCTGGCCCTTGAGCATGGCAAAATCGTCCATCGCCTGCCGCACCTGGCGGAGCAGGCGCTTGCGCAGCTTGTTGAAGGAGACGCTCGACGGCGCATCGGCAAAGAGCGGATGGCGGCCATCCTCCGGTGCATCGTCTTCGATTTCGGCAAGGGCAAGGGTCATGCGCCTGCAATGCCCCGAACGGCCGGCACAATCAAGCCCCGAAGACCGACCAGCCGGTGCGCGCCGCCAGCATTTCCAGCGCCAGCGAGCCGAGCAGCGAATTGCCGTTCTCGTTGAGGCCCGGCGACCAGACCGCGACCGAGGCCTTTCCGGGCGCGACGGCGAGAATGCCGCCGCCGACGCCGCTCTTGCCCGGCAGGCCGACGCGATAGGCAAAATCGCCCGAGCCGTCATAATGGCCGCAGGTCAGCATCAGGGCGTTGATGCGCCGCGCCCGAAGATGCGAGACGACGCGGTGGCCGGTGAGCGGGTTGGTGCCGCTGTTGGCGAGGAACAGCCCTGCCCGCGCCAGTTGCCGGCAGCTCATCGCCAGCGCACATTGGTGGAAATAGACGCCGAGCACCAGTTCGGCCGCATGGTCGAGCTTGCCGAAGGAGCGCATGAAATTGGCGAGCGCGAAATTGCGGAACCCCGTCGCCTGCTCCGAGCGCGCCACGGCCTGGTCGACGATGATATCCTCCTCGTCCGCCAGATAGCGCAGGAAGCGCACGACCTCGCCGATCGCCTCCTTCGGCGTGTGGCCGGCGAGCACGAGATCGGTGATGGCGATGGCCCCGGCATTGATGAAGGGATTGCGCGGGATGCCGGCTTCCTGTTCGAGCTGGACGATGGAGTTGAAGGCCGAGCCGGAGGGCTCACGCCCGACGCGCTTCCAGATACCCTCGCCATGCTTGCCGAGCGCCAGCGTCAGGGTGAAGACCTTTGAGATGCTCTGGATGGAGAAGGCCTCTTGCGCGTCGCCGACAAGGTAGGTTTCGCCATCGACCGTGACGACGGCCATGCCGAATTTCTGAGGGTCCACATGGGCAAGTTGCGGAATGTAATCGGCCACCCTGCCCTCGCCGCGGCGCGGCGAGAGGCTCGCATGGATTTCCTCGACGATGGCCTGCAAGTCCGTCATGCGGTCTCTTTCTTGCGCAATTCCACACGGAAAACCGCTTCGCACTTTTCCTGGAATTGCTTCCCAAAAGAAAAAGCCGCCAATCTCTTGGCGGCTTTTCCGGATTGCGCAAGGCGTCTGTCGCGAATTAACGCGAGTAGAATTCGACGACCAGGTGCGGTTCCATGACGACCGCGTAGGGAACGTCGGAGAGAACCGGAACGCGAACGAAGGTCGCGGTCATCTTGTTGTGGTCGGCTTCGATGTAGTCCGGAACGTCGCGTTCAGCCAGGCCAACGGATTCGAGAACCGTGACGAGCTGCTTGGACTTTTCCTTGACTTCGATGACGTCGCCCGGCTTGCAGCGGTAGGAACCGATGTTGACGCGGACGCCGTTGACCTTGACGTGGCCGTGGTTGACGAACTGGCGGGCAGCGAAGACCGTCGGAACGAACTTGGCGCGGTAGACGATCGCGTCGAGGCGCGATTCGAGCAGGCCGATCAGGTTCTCCGGGGTATCGCCCTTGCGGCGTTCGGCTTCGGCGAAGATCGCGCGGAACTGCTTCTCGCGGATATCCCCATAGTAGCCCTTCAGCTTCTGCTTGGCGCGGAGCTGAACACCGAAGTCCGAAAGCTTGGACTTGCGGCGCTGGCCGTGCTGGCCCGGGCCGTATTCGCGGCGGTTGACCGGGGACTTCGGACGGCCCCAGATGTTTTCGCCCATACGGCGGTCGATTTTGTACTTGGATGCAGCGCGCTTGCTCATCGCATTTCCTCTAGGTCTTGTTATGCCGTTCCCTTGCGGGACCGGCTGAAGGAAACACGCCCTCCTCTGAACCTTTTTCGGGTTCCGACAGGTTTCTCACGATCGCGACCGGAGAATCCACGGGACATGTCAAATGAAACACCGGACATTTCTGCCCGGCGTTGGCGGGGTCATTAGGGGTCTTTTACAATTTTGTCAACGCAGAAAGCCCGGAAAATCGGTCTATTCCGCGGCGTCCTGATGGGAATCCACAAGGTCCGGCCCGTTGGCGTCGCCCGGCAGTGTCTCGCAGCCGAGATCCGGGAAGGCGACGATGCGGTGGCCGGCGAGATCGCTGTGCACGACCACCAGCCCCTGCTCCTCGAAATAGCCGAGCAGACGGCGCGCGCGGCGGGCCGAATGGGTGCCGTAAGCCCGCGCGATCCGCGCATCCGAAGGGCAGGCCAGCCCGCGCACCGCCGCCTGCGCGACAAGCAGGAACACGCCCTGCAAATCCTCGGTGACGCTGCGGGACAGATCGAGCGCCCTCGCCCAGACCTCCGTCGCCGCCGTATCGGCGTCGACGCCGGAGCGCGCGACCGCCATCTTGCGCCGGAAGGCCGGCAGCGAGAGCGGCGCGCCGGGAACGCGGCGGATGCGGCATCGCACGAGGAAATCCTGGAACAGTTCGGCATCGGCGCGGAAAGCAGCCTCGGGGTTGGCGAGGATTTCGGCAAGCGCCTGGTCGAGCAGGCCTTCGCGCTCCTCCGCCGAAATCTCCGGCGCTGGGGCTTTCGCCTCCGCCTGCACCGGCTCCGGCCGGGCGCGGGAGAGTTCGGCAAGGATATCCGTCGTCGGACGCGGCGCGGGCGGCGCGCGACGGACGACGGGACGCGTGAATTCGTCCGGGTCGGGCGTGAAGATCAGGTCTTCTACGTCCTGCGGCGCATCCGGCAGGGGCATCAGCTTGGGACTGGTGGAGCGCGCGGAGGTCTCGACCGCGCCGATCGTCACCGGCAGCGGGCGGCGCGACAGCGCCGGGCCGAGCGCGACGAAGGAGCCACGCGGCAGGTCACGGAACATCTCCGCCTGCCGCCGATCGAGGCCGAGGAGGTCGGCGGCGCGCGCCATGTCGATGTCGAGGAAGGTGCGGCCCATCAGGAAGTTGGAGGCTTCCGCCGCGACGTTCTTGGCGAGCTTGGCGAGGCGCTGCGTGGCGATGACGCCGGCAAGCCCGCGCTTTCGGCCACGGCACATCAGGTTCGTCATTGCGCCGAGCGAAAGTTTTCGTGCTTCCTCGGAGACCTCGCCGCTGACGGCGGGGGCGAAAAGCTGCGCCTCATCGACGACCACGAGCACCGGATACCAGTAGTCGCGATCCGCATCGAACAGTGCATTGAGAAAGATGCCGGCCGCGCGCATCTGCTCGTCGGCCTCAAGGCCCTCCAGCGAGAGCACGCAGGAGACGCGATGCTGGCGGATGCGGGTGGCGATGCCGACAAGCTCGGCCTCGGTGCGCTCGCCATCGACCACCACATGGCCGAAGCGGTCGGAAAGCGTGACAAAGTCGCCCTCGGGATCAATGATGACCTGCTGCACCCATTGCGCGGACTGTTCGAGCAGACGGCGCAACAGATGCGACTTGCCCGATCCCGAATTGCCCTGCACGAGCAGGCGCGTCGCCAGCAGTTCCTCGATATCGAGCCTGGCCGGTGCGCCGCCCTGCACCGTTCCCATGTCGATGCCGACCTTCATCCCGTTCCTCGTTCCTGAAAAGTCCGATTCGCCCGGCCGCCGCCGGCGGGCCGGCAAGCCCTAACACGAAACCGTGCCCGTCGCGCCCGGCTTTTGAAAAACCCACAAGGTTTCGCTCAGGCAGCCCTGTCGTCCAGAGGCTGTACGTCGGGCTGGCCCCGTTGTATGGCCTGCGCCAGGTCGAAATTGGCCTGCATTCCCAACCAGGCGCGGGCGGTGCTAGCGCCGGCCCGCTCCAGCCGCAACGCCAGATCGGGGCTGATCGCGGCACGGCCATGCAGCACGCGCGACAGGGCGACACGCGACATGCCGAGGCGACCGGCCGCATCCGTCACCGAAAGGCCCAGCGGCTGAAGCACGTCCTCGCGAAGCAGCTCACCCGGATGGGGAGGAGATTTCATCATTGCCTCGATCCTTTCAATGGTAATCCTGATAATCCACCAGCTCGACATCCGCTCCGACGAAACGGAATGTCACCCGCCAGTTTCCGTTCACCCAGACCGACCAGTGCCCTTTCAAGCCGCCCTTGAGCGGATGCAGCCTGAAGCCGGGAAGGTCGACGTCGGCAGGCCCGCTCGCGACATCGAGCAGGCCGAGGATACGCCCCAGTTTGGCAGCGTGCGATGCCTGGATGCCCTTCGTCGATCCCGACAGGTAGAAGAGCTGCAAGCCTTTGTGCCGGAAGCTGACGATCATGGCATAATGTATCGCGTATCGATACGCGATACAAGCATCAAACGACGCGCAGCCCGAACCCCTGCATCAGCCGGCACGTCGCGAAATCCGGCCTGCCGGAGGTGAAGACGGCGATGTCCTCGCCGGGGGCGATGGTTTCCAGAGGCGGGACGAGGCGGCGGGTCTGGCGGGCGATGGCTTCGGCGGGGTCGAGCCAGTCGACCGGCCAGGGGGCGAGCTTGCGGAAGAGGTTCGCCATGAAGGGATAGTGCGTGCAGGCGAGCACGACGATATCGGTCTTGCGGCCCATCTCGTCGACGAAGCAGGGAATGATCTCGCTGCGCACGGCCTGGTCGGAAAGGCTTTCGCCGCGGATATAGGCCTCGGCCATGCGCGCGAGGTTTTCAGAGCCGACGAGGCGCACGTCGCACTGGCTGGCGAAGGATTGGATGAGGTCGCGCGTATAGGCGCGCTTGACCGTGCCGGGTGTCGCGAGCACCGAGACGAGGCCGGAGCGGGTGCGCTCGGCGGCGGGCTTGATGGCCGGGACGGTGCCGACGAAGGGCATGTGCGGAAAGGCGGCGCGCAGGTCCGCACCGACGAGCGTGAAGGCGGTGTTGCAGGCGATCACGCAGACTTCCGGGTCGTGCTCGTTCAGGAGCTTGCCGAAGAGTTCGACGACATGCGCCTTCAGCGCCGGCTCTTCCCAGCCGCCATAGGGAAAGCCGGCATCGTCGGCGACATAGGTGAAATGCCGCTCCGGCATCAGCACGCGGGCCTCGCGCAGCACGGTGAGGCCGCCGATGCCGCTGTCGAACATGAGGATGGGTTTCGCGCCTTGTTCGATCACATTTCCGGACGAAAAACCGGTTCCCACTTTTTCTGGAAATGTTCTATTCGCTGTCACGGGGCACCTTGGGCCGGCGGTTGCGGGTGCGGTTGGGATTGGTCGCACCGCGCGGCGATTCCCGCGTGAAGCGATCGAGGCAGGAGACGATGCCGCGCAAGACCTGGATCTCCGTGCCGGTGAAGGAAGGACGCGTCAGGATGGCGCGCAGGTTCTCCACCAGTTTGGGCTTTTTTTCGGCGGGGCGGAAGTAGCCGCGCGCATCGAGCGTCTCTTCCACATGGTCGAAGAGGCCCTGCAACTCCTCCTTCTTGGCGGGGCGCTGCGGCAGCGCGTCGAAGGGCGTGTCCTCGACGGAGGCAAGGCCGCTCTTCATCCACTCGTAGCTCATGAGGAGCACGGCCTGGGCGAGGTTGAGCGAGGCGAAGGCGGGATTGACCGGGAAGGTCACCAGCTCGTCGGCGAGCGCGATCTCCTCGTTGGTGAGGCCCGTGCGCTCGCGGCCGAAGAGGATGCCGGTCTTCTGCCCGGCCCGGAAGCGGGTGCGCAGGTCGTCGGCGGCGACGACCGGGGAGCGGACCTCCTTGTAGCCGTAGCGGTCGCGCGCCGTGGTGGCATAGACGAATTCGAGGTCGGAGACGGCCTCCTCCAGCGAGGGATAGACCTTGGCGGCCTCGATGACGTGATCGGCCTTGCTGGCGGCGGAGATCGCCTTCTCGCTCGGCCAGCCGTCGCGCGGGTTGACGAGGCGCAGTTCCGCCAGCCCGAAATTCGCCATGGCGCGCGCCACCATGCCGATGTTCTCGCCCAGTTGCGGATGAACGAGGATGATCGCCGGTCCTTCGGCGATCAGCGTGCGTTCGCTGTTCGTGCCTGCCATGCCCAAATATCCCCAGAGCATTTTCGCTTTTCTCCGAATCGCGAAAACGCTCTACCTTTTTGCTTTGCCGCATTTGCGAACGCAAAACCGCTGCGCACTTTTGCCGGAAATGCTCCGGAAATTCGGGGGCTCACTGACACAACCGGCCCGAAATGAAAAGTGCGCACGGGCGCTCAGTCCGGATTTTCGGCAGCGCTGCCAGCCCCACCGTTCGGTCCCTCCTCGGCGATCTGCTGGAGTTCCTTCTTCAAGGAAGCGCCCTCCTCGAAGCTGGTGCGCTCGATGTCGTCGATGACGGCCCGGCCGTCCTCCTCGATCACCTTGAAGACCAGCTTCTCCGGCTGCCAGTCCGAGGCGCGCTCGCCGAAGCAATGGCTGTTGTCGAAGGTGACGGTCACGTCCTCCGCGCCGTTTACCGGCTGGCCTTCGCTCGTCACGACCTCCTTGAGGGCGCAGCCGTCCTGCCCGCCGATGATCGGATCGTAGTCGAAGGGCGAGCCGCCGTCCTCGTAGGCCGGATATTTCGCGGCTTCCCGGTATTTCGCGACGAAGTCCTTGCTGTAGAGGCGCTTCAGGAAGTCCTCGCTGAAATAGTCGGTATAGGGCGGCGGGGTGTCGCTCTCCGTCGCCGTGTCCTGCCAGTTGGCGGTCGCAGCCGCCATGATTTCCGCGACCGGCGCCTTGAAGTCGGCAGCCGCCGCGGACAGGGGAAGCAGAAGGGCAAGCGCAGCGAGACCGAAACGCGACATCACATTCTCCATTGGTGAGACAAGGCCCGGAAGGGCACCGCGGACGAACTTTCCTGAAACGGAATCGTGGCGAAACTTATTCCTCCCGCGCCCGAAAATAAACCACCTCAGCCATTGGTCGGCTTTGCCTTCCCGGCCATGGGTGCTATAGGGCCAAGCGGTTCCTTCAAGTCCACGATCCGGGGCGCGCAGCCCCTACAAAATACGAGGCTCTCCATGGCAAAGATCAAGGTCGCCAACCCCGTCGTCGAACTCGACGGCGACGAGATGACGCGCATCATCTGGCAGTTCATCAAGGACAAGCTGATCCACCCTTACCTTGATATCGACCTCGAATACTACGACCTCGGCATGGAGAACCGCGACGCCACCGACGACCAGGTGACGATCGACGCGGCCAACGCCATCAAGAAGCACGGCGTCGGCGTCAAGTGCGCCACCATCACGCCGGACGAAGCCCGCGTCGAGGAATTCAAGCTGAAGAAGATGTGGAAGTCGCCGAACGGCACGATCCGCAACATCCTCGGCGGCGTCATCTTCCGCGAGCCGATCATCTGCAAGAACGTGCCGCGCCTCGTTCCCGGCTGGACCAAGCCGATCATCGTCGGCCGCCACGCCTTCGGCGACCAGTACCGCGCCACCGACTTCAAGTTCCCCGGCAAGGGCAAGCTGATGATGAAGTTCATCGGCGATGACGGCAAGGAAATCGAATACGAAGTCTATGACGCCCCGTCCGCCGGCGTTGCAATGGGCATGTACAACCTCGACGATTCGATCACCGAATTCGCCCGCGCGTCGTTCAACTACGGCCTGCAGCGCAAGGTGCCGGTGTATCTCTCCACCAAGAACACCATCCTCAAGGTCTATGACGGCCGCTTCAAGGACATCTTCCAGAAGGTGTTCGACGAGGAATTCGCCGACAGGTTCAAGGAAGCCAAGCTCTGGTACGAGCATCGCCTGATCGACGACATGGTCGCCTCGGCGCTGAAATGGTCCGGCGGCTATGTCTGGGCCTGCAAGAACTACGACGGCGACGTGCAGTCCGACATCGTGGCCCAGGGCTTCGGCTCGCTCGGCCTGATGACCTCGGTCCTGATGACGCCGGACGGCAAGACGGTCGAGGCGGAAGCCGCGCACGGCACGGTGACGCGCCACTACCGCCAGCACCAGAAGGGCGAGGAAACCTCGACCAACTCCATCGCCTCGATCTTCGCCTGGACCCGAGGCCTTGCCCACCGCGCCAAGCTCGACGGCAATGCGGAGCTCGCCAGGTTCGCCGACACGCTGGAGCGCGTCTGCGTCGACACGGTCGAATCCGGCTTCATGACCAAGGACCTCGCGCTCCTCATCGGTCCCGACCAGCCGTGGCTCTCCACCACCGGCTTCCTCGACAAGATCGACGAGAACCTCAGGAAGGCCATGGCCGCCTGAGCCAGCTGACAGGAAAGCCCGGCTCCAGCGCCGGGCTTTTTCTTTGCCCAGACTTGCACGCCTCTCCTCCGGCCCTATTCTCCCGCACACCGCATGCAGAGGAGACTATCATGGCCGAGGAACTGGTGCTCTACAGCAACCCCATGTCGCGCGGGCGCATCGCCCGCTGGATGCTGGAGGAGGCCGGCGCGCCCTACAGCGTCGAGTGGCTGACCTTCGAGGGTTCGATCAAGTCACCCGACTATCTTGCAGTCAACCCGATGGGCAAGGTGCCCGCCATCCGCCACGGCGAGACGGTGGTCACGGAAGCCGCCGCGATCTGCGCCTATATGGCCGACGCCTTTCCCGAGGCAGGCCTCGCCCCGCCGACGGACCGGCGCGGCGACTATTACCGCTGGCTGTTCTTCGCGGCCGGCCCGCTCGAAACGGCCGTCTCGCTCAAGGCCTTCGGCATGGAGGTGCCGAAGGAACGCCAGCGCGCCCTCGGCTGCGGCACCTATGAAACGGCCCTCGACACCCTCTCCTTCGCTGTCACCCGCCATTCCTACATTGCCGGCGACCGCTTCACGGCCGCGGATGTCTATGTCGGCTCGCATATCAACTGGGGCCTGCAGTTCGGCTCGCTGGAAGCGCGGCCGGAATTCAAGGCTTACTCGGACCGCCTGAAGGAGCGCGCCGCCTTTCTCAAGGCAACGGCCCTCGACGACGAGGAAATGCACCGCCAGTCGCCGGCGATGAAAGGCTGAGAGCCGCCCCTGTAGAGCGCCCGGAGACAGCCTGGCCGGGCGCTCCTGTTCTCAGGCAGCGACCGCCGGCTGGAGCGGGAGGCAGATTTCCGTCAGCAGCTCGTTCGGCGCCACCTCCCGCGGATTGTTGAGGTAGGCCTCGAACATCACCGCGTCGCGGATCGAGCGGCCGGAGGCCGGCAGCCATGTGCCGTAGAGCCAGCGGTAGGCGACCCCCATGTCGGCATAAGGTCCCTTGTGACGCAGCACGGCGTAGTCGCCGCCCGCCAGCGTGTACCGTGTGAGCTGCGGCTCGGCGGGAATGTCCTCGCCCGCCGTCACGCAGGCAAGCGAACGGAGCTTTCCCTCCGGCACCAGATCGGGATCGTCGAGAAAGACGCCGATCATGCGCATGTCGGGCCGGAAGAGACTGCGGGAGAAGAGCGCGCCGTAGAGCGCCTCGAAGGCTTTGCCGATGCCCATATAGGACCCGGAATGGGGAACGGCGAGCAGCGGCTGCTCGGGAAGGGTGCGGATCATGACGTCGAACATGCGGGCGGACTCCTCATCGTTTTCGGGTGCAAAGGCGCGATGGGACCCCTCCTTCCGGTAGCGCGCCGGCGGCATGCCGTAGGCAGCCGCGAAGATGCGCGTGAAGGATTGCAGGTTGGGGTAGCCCCATCGCGCGGCGATGTCCCGGACGGAGCATCCGCTGCGCACCAGGTCGCCCGCGGCGCGATGAAGACGCAGGCGGCGCACGGTGGCCGCCAGCGTCTCGTTGTGCACGGCGCGGTAGACGCGATGCCAGTGATGAGCAGAAAGGCAGGCGATCTCCGACAGCCGGTCGAGGTCGAGCTCCTCGTCCAGATGCTCGTGGATATAGGCGGAGACACGCAGCAGGCGTTTCTCGTAGGCCGCCCAGATCTCGTTCTCGCTCATGCCGCTTCCTTTCGCCGGGATGCATTGAACCAAGCACGGAGCGATTTCACAAATCCTGCGCTTCTCGCATGCTCTGCAATTTTCGCATAGCGTCGCCATCCGCCATTGCAAAAACGGGCGACTCGGCGTGAGATGCGCTCGCCGGACCTCCTCCCCCATCCACCGGCCTTTCGAGGCTCTCATGACCGATGCATTGATGCCGAAGCTCGCCAGCATTTTCGCGGAGGGCTACAGCCTCGCGCGGTTGCGGGCCGATGCGCTGTCCGGCCTGACGGTGGCGATCGTCGCGCTGCCGCTTTCCATGGCCATCGCGATCGCCTCCGGCGTAACGCCGGACCGCGGCCTCTATACCGCCATCGTCGGCGGCTTCCTCGTCTCCGCGCTCGGCGGCAGCCGCTTCCAGGTGGGCGGGCCGGCCGGCGCCTTCATCGTGCTCGTCTCGGTGACCGCCGCCCGACACGGCATCGAGGGCCTGCTGCTCGCCACCTTCCTGTCCGGCATCATGCTGGCGATCGCCGGCTATCTCCGGCTCGGCAAGTACATCAAGTTCATTCCCTACCCGGTCACGGTAGGCTTCACCGCCGGCATCGCCATCATCATCTTCGCCAGCCAGATCGGCGAACTCTTCGGCCTGAAGCTCGACGGGCGCGAACCGGGTCCGATCCTGGAAAAACTCTCGGCGCTCTGGGCCGCGCGCCCCACCTTCAGCCCCGCCGCCTTCGGCGTCGCCGCGCTCACCATCGCGATCATCCTGCTTTTGCGACGCTTCCGCCCCTCCTGGCCCAACCTTCTCATCGCGGTCGCGGTCTCGTCGCTCGTGACCGCCCTCCTCGCGCTGCCGGCGGACACCATCGGCACCCGCTTCGGCGGGATTCCGCGCAGCCTGCCGGTGCCGGCCCTGCCGTCCTTCTCCCCGCAGCTCGTGCTTGCCGTTCTGCCGGATGCGGTCGCCTTCGCCCTGCTCGGCGCCATCGAATCGCTGCTGTCGGCGGTCGTCGCGGACGGCATGACGGGGCGGCGGCATCGCTCCAGCATGGAGCTCGTCGCGCAGGGTTTCGCCAATGTCGGCTCGGCGCTCTTCGGCGGCATCTGCGTGACGGGCACCATCGCGCGCACGGCGACGAATGTCCGCTCCGGCGCCACCAGCCCGGTGTCCGGCATGCTGCACGCCGTGTTCATTCTCGTCTTCATGCTCGTGGCCGCCCCGCTCGCCAGCTACATCCCGCTCGCCGCCCTTGCCGGCGTGCTCGCCGTCGTCTCGTTCAACATGATCGAGCGCCCAGCGATCGCCGCCCTCTTCCGCTCCTCGCGGGGCGATGCGGCGGTGCTCGCCGTCACCTTCCTGCTCGTGGTCTTCCGGGACCTGACCGAAGGCATCGTCGTCGGCTTCCTGCTCGGCGCCGTGCTCTTCATCGACCGCATGGGCAAGGCGGTGAACATTCGCGAGGAGACGGTGCCCCGCCTCGTGCGCGCCATCGAAGATGCCGGCGAGGACAACGACCTGCCGGAACGGCCCGTCGTGGCGGACGATCCCGATACGGTGATCTACCGCATCAGCGGCGTGTTCTTCTTCGGCGCGGCGGCCAGCGTCGGCTCGGTGCTCGACCGGATCGCGGACCAGCGGCGCAATTTCGTGCTCGACTGCACGGATGTGCCGCTGCTCGATTCCACCGCCGCCAGCGTCATAGAGGGCCTCGTGCGCAAGGCCGAGCGCGCCGGCGTGCGCGTCTTCATCGCCGGGCTGAAACCGGACATGCGGCGATTGCTGGAAGCCCACGAACTGCATGCGCCGCGCGTCACCTTCACCCCGACGGCCGATGCCGCCATGACGGAGATTGCGGCGCGGCGCGCGTCATAGATCAATCCCGGCAGGAGCATGCAGGGGTGTTGCGTCCGCAATTGCGTGGAAACGCGCTAGCCGGACGCGGCAAGGCCTGACGCCGGCGTGACCGGCTCCCGCATGCGCCGGGCAACATCGGCAAGCCCCGCGCCGGCGGGCGCCGCGCGCATGACCCGGTTGCGCCCGGCCTCCTTCGCGGCATAGAGCGCGCTGTCGGCGGCCGAATGCAGGTGGTCGAAATCCGCGCCGAAGGTTGCCACGTCCGCAAGACCGATGCTGACGGAAACCCCGATCTCCCGCCCCTCGCAGACGACGGACATGGCGGCGACCTCGCGCCGCAGCACTTCCGCGAAGGCCTCCGCCCTTTCCATGTCATGTCCCGGCGCGAAGAGCGCGAACTCCTCGCCGCCGAACCGGCAGAACAGCATGCCCTCCTCCAGCCAGGAGGAAATCCGCGCCGAAAATCGCTTCAGCACCGCGTCCCCCGCGCCATGGCCATGGGTGTCGTTGATCGCCTTGAACCGGTCGAGGTCGAAGACCATCAGCGTGCCCGCGCCGCCCGGAAGATGCGTCCGCACGTCTTCGAGGAACGAGCCGCGGTTGGCGATGCCGGTCAGCGCATCGGTGCGCGAGGCCTGCCGGTAGAGCGCCTCGCCGCGTTCCTTGATCAGCACGAGCATGGCGATGGCGGCAAGGATGGTGTGCGCGAAGAGTTCCAGCGAGAAGACGGCGAACCAGGGCGAATGGGCCGTGCCGTTGCCGAGCCCGGCCGGCGAAAGGACCGCCATCGGGATGCGCAGGGAATAGATGACGCCGTGCGAAAGGAAGAAGATGGCGGACATGGTGCGCGTCGGCAGCGTCTCGCCGCCGCGCCCGCGCCAGATGTCGACGCCCATCCAGACCGAGTAGGCCGTGATGATCAGCGACGAGAGGATGATGCGGTTGTTCACGTCCCCGGCGACCTGCGGCACGAAAAGGTAGGCGAGGCTCCAGACGAACGGGCCTGCCAGCACGACCAGCCGGTAGACGGGCCGGCGGTCGAAGACCCGGAAGCCGGCCCACATGAGGGCATAGGCAAGCATGGCGAGCCCGTTGCCGAGCCCGACGGTCAGCATGGGAAAGCCGATGGGGCGCAGCGCATAGAGCGACGTGGCGAGCGAGCCGACCCACATGGTCAGGCACCAGTAGCCGGCCGCCGCATGGCGCCGGTCGGTGAACCAGACTTGGAGCATGAAAATCCCGACGACCATGGTCGACAGGAAGGTACAGATCATCAGGGTCGATATGTCGATAACGTCTGCAATCAAATCACGCACTCCGCACGCGTGAACGTTAGGCGGAAACGCTGAAAACTTCGCAAACGAACGGCGGGCCGAGGCCCGCCGCGATATCGATGTTCAAGCCTGACGAAAAAGGCTGGTCAACCGGCAAGTGCCGCTGCCACCGCCTCGATGGCGTCCGCCGCCCGGGCACCGTCGGGGCCGCCGGCCTGTGCCATGTCGGGACGCCCGCCGCCGCCCTTGCCGCCGAGCGCTTCGGATGCGCGGCGCACGAGATCGACGGCGCTGAAGCGGCCGGTCAGATCCGCGGTCACGGCGACCACGGCACTGGCCTTGCCATCGGGCGAGACGCCGACGAAGGTGACGACGCCGGAGCCGAGGCTCTTCTTGCCCTCGTCCGCAAGGCTCTTGAGGTCCTTCGGCTCGACGCCGGCGACCACCTTGCCGAGATACTTGACGCCGGAAACGTCGCGCACGCCGTCGTCGCCCCCGGCCGTGCCGCCGGAAAGCGCCAGCTTCTTCTTGGCTTCGGTCAGCTCGCGCTCCAGCTTGCGGCGCTCGTCGACAAGCGCCTCGACGCGGGCGAGAACTTCGCCCGGCTGGGCCTTGAGCGCATTGGCAAGCGCCTTCACGCGCTCGTCCTGCTCGGCAAGATAGGCGCGGGCCGCTTCACCCGTCAGCGCTTCGAGACGGCGAACGCCAGAGCCGACGGCGCTGTCGGAAAGGATGCGCACCAGGCCGATCTCGCCCGTGGAGGAGACATGCGTGCCGCCGCAAAGCTCGACCGAATAGGGCCGGTTGGCCTTGGCGCCGTGAACGCCGGTGCCCATGGAAACAACACGGACCTCATCGCCGTACTTCTCGCCGAAGAGCGCCATGGCGCCCTCGGCGATCGCGTCGTCCACCGTCATCAGGCGCGTCGTGACCGGGGAATTCTGCACGATGATCTCGTTTGCCATGTCCTCGATGACGCGCAGTTCCTCCGCCGTCATGGGCTTGGGATGCGAGACGTCGAAGCGCAGGCGCTCGGGCGCGACCAGCGAGCCCTTCTGGGCGACATGGGTGCCGAGCACCTCGCGCAGCGCCTCATGCAGCAGGTGCGTCGCCGAATGGTTGGCGCGAAGGCGCGAACGGCGGGCATGATCGACCGTGAGCGCCACGGCATCGCCGACCTTGATCGTGCCTTCGGCGACGGTCGCGGTGTGAACGAAGACGCCGTCGCCCTTCTTCTGGGTGTCGGTGACGGTGAGGCGCGCATTGTCGGTGGCGATGATGCCGGTATCGCCCATCTGGCCGCCGGATTCGCCGTAGAACGGGGTCTGGTTGAACACGAGCTGGACGGTATCGCCGGCCGTGGCGCTGTCGACGGTCTTGCCTTCGCGGACGATCGCCTCGACGACACCCTCCGCGGTCTCGGTGTCGTAGCCGAGGAATTCCGTCGCGCCGAGCCTTTCGCGCAGCTCGAACCAGATGGTCTCGGTCGCCGCCTCGCCGGAGCCGGCCCAATGGGCGCGCGCTTCCGCCTTCTGGCGGTCCATCGCATCCGTGAAGCCCGAAAGGTCGACGCCGATGCCGCGGCCGCGCAATGCGTCCTGCGTCAGGTCGAGCGGGAAGCCGTAGGTGTCGTAGAGCTTGAAAGCGGTATCGCCGTCCAGCGTATCGCCCTTGTGCAACGTCGACGTCGCGTCGGAAAGGAGGCTGAGGCCACGCTCCAGCGTGGTGCGGAAGCGCGTCTCCTCCAGCTTCAGCGTCTCGGAGATCAGCGCTTCGGCACGCTGGAGCTCCGGATAGGCGCGGCCCATCTCGCCGACCAGCGTCGGAAGCAGCTTCCACATCAGCGGCTCCTTCGCGCCGAGAAGCTGCGCGTGGCGCATGGCGCGGCGCATGATGCGGCGAAGCACGTAGCCCCGGCCGTCCTTGGCCGGCAGCACGCCGTCGGCGATCAGGAAGGCGGACGAGCGCAGGTGGTCGGCGATGACGCGGTGGCTGGCGCGCGCCTCGCCCTCGGCCGGAACGCCGGTCGCCTCGACGGAGGCGTCGATCAGCGCGCGGAAAAGGTCGATGTCATAGTTGTCGTGCTTGCCCTGGAGCAGGGCCGCGATGCGCTCCAGCCCCATGCCGGTGTCGATCGACGGGCGCGGCAGGTCGACGCGCTCTTCCTTCGTGATCTGCTCGAACTGCATGAAGACGAGGTTCCAGATCTCGATGAAGCGGTCGCCGTCCTCTTCCGGCGAGCCGGGCGGGCCGCCCCAGATATGATCGCCATGGTCGTAGAAGATTTCCGAACAGGGGCCGCAGGGGCCGGTATCGCCCATCGCCCAGAAATTGTCGCTGGTGGGGATGCGGATGATGCGGTCGTCGGAAAAGCCGGCGATCTTCTTCCAGAGGTCGAAGGCCTGGTCGTCCGTATGGTAGACGGTGACGAGAAGCCGGTTCCTGTCGATGCCGAATTCCTTGGTGATCAGGTTCCAGGCAAGCTCGATGGCGCGCTCCTTGAAGTAGTCGCCGAAGGAGAAGTTGCCGAGCATCTCGAAGAAGGTGTGGTGGCGCGCGGTATAGCCCACATTGTCGAGGTCGTTGTGCTTGCCGCCGGCACGCACGCATTTCTGCGCGGTGACGGCCCGGGAATAGGGGCGCGATTCCAATCCGGTAAAGACGTTCTTGAACTGCACCATGCCGGCATTCGTGAACATCAGGGTCGGGTCGTTGCGCGGCACGAGCGGGCTGGAGGATACGACCTCGTGGCCTTCTCTGCGGAAATAGTCGAGGAAAGTCGACCGGATCTCATTCACGCCGCTCATATCGCGTCCTTCATCTCTGCACTGTCTGCCCCGGAAGCCGGTGCATCACCCACCCAATTGTCCCGCGGCGATGAAAGATCGCCGCGCCGGCCGGAGTGCCCGCCCGGA
This sequence comes from Shinella sp. PSBB067, assembly GCF_016839145.1. NCBI lineage: Bacteria > Pseudomonadati > Pseudomonadota > Alphaproteobacteria > Hyphomicrobiales > Rhizobiaceae > Shinella > Shinella sp. PSBB067. The sequence goes on from NZ_CP069303.1 coordinate 1,597,676, forward strand.
CGGCCCCGAAAGGCCCATCCATCCGCGAATTCCGTCGAAACCGCACGCGCTGGCCGCCTTTTCACGGGAAAGGCCGGAAACCTCGGGCGCGTGCGAGAACTGATGGCTTTTATCGCCCGCCTCAGTCGCTGTCCAGACACCAAAAAACCGGCCTTTCACGAAGAAGCGGCCGGTCTTTCGATATTCCTGCGGGCGTTGCGCGGGAACTACATTCCCGCCGCGTCGTCGGCGTCGTTCGGGTCCGGGCCGCCGTTTTCCAGGAACCGGTCGGCGATGAGGCCGGCATTCTGGCGCAGCGACGTCTCGATCTCGCGGGCGAGATCCGGATTGTCGCGCAGGAACGTCTTGGCGTTCTCGCGGCCCTGGCCGAGGCGCTGGCTGTTGTAGGAGAACCAGGCGCCCGACTTCTCGACGATGCCGGCCTTGACGCCGAGGTCGATGAGTTCGCCCGTCTTGGAGACGCCCTCGCCGTACATGATGTCGAACTCGACCTGCTTGAAGGGCGGAGCCATCTTGTTCTTGACGACCTTGACGCGGGTCTGGTTGCCGATCACCTCGTCACGCTCCTTGACCGCGCCGATACGGCGGATGTCGAGGCGGACGGACGCGTAGAACTTCAGCGCATTGCCGCCGGTCGTCACTTCCGGCGACCCGTAGACGACGCCGATCTTCATGCGGATCTGGTTGATGAAGATCACCATCGTGTTGGACTTGGAGATCGAGGCTGTGAGCTTGCGCAGTGCCTGGCTCATCAGGCGGGCCTGGAGGCCGGGCAGGCTTTCGCCCATCTCGCCCTCGATTTCGGCGCGCGGCGTGAGCGCGGCGACCGAATCGACGACGAGCACGTCGACCGCGCCGGAACGCACCAGCGTGTCGGTGATTTCAAGCGCCTGCTCGCCAGTGTCGGGCTGCGAGATCAGGAGGTTCTCGAGATCGACGCCGAGCTTGCGGGCATAGATCGGGTCGAGCGCGTGCTCGGCGTCGACGAAGGCGCAGATGCCACCCTTCTTCTGGGATTCGGCGATCGTCTGCAGCGCCAGCGTGGTCTTGCCCGAGCTTTCCGGGCCGTAGATCTCGACGATGCGGCCCTTCGGCAGGCCGCCGATGCCGAGCGCGACGTCGAGGCTGAGCGATCCCGTCGAGACCGTCTCGATCTCGATGATGCTGTCCTTGCCGCCGAGCTTCATGATGGAGCCCTTGCCGAACGAGCGCTCGATCTGGGAGAGAGCCGCTTCGAGTGCCTTGCTTTTATCCACTGTTTTATCCTCTACGAGCCGCAAAGTGTTCTGTGCCATTTGGTCCACCTTTAGGTTATTGAAGCAAGACAGGCAACGAAGCCGCCGATGAAAGCTATGTACACATTTTGTTCTCCTCTTGCAAGGCGCATTCATCCATTTGAATATTTTTGAGAATCGAATGCGTGTTCTATTTTCGTTTCAGGTGGTTTGGCGCCGCAACGGAACCGGGATGACGCTGCTGCGGAAAGCGGCGGGCAAGCCGAATCGGCAAGGATGCGAAGGAAGACGATGACGGGCAGGACGATACTGGTGATGGGCGGCGCCCATGTGGACAGGCGCGGGCGCATCGCCGGCGAGACGACGCCGGGCGCGAGCAATCCGGGCGCCTGGTTCGTGGAGGCGGGCGGCGGCGCGTTCAATGCGGCGCGGAACCTCTCGCGGCTCGGCCACAGGGTGCGGCTCGTCTCGCCGCGCGGCGGCGATGCCGACGGCGAGATCGTCGCGGCGGCGGCGGCCGCCGCCGGCATCGAGGACACGCCCTTCGTCTTCCTCGACCGCGCGACGCCGAGCTACACGGCCATCATCGAGCGGGACGGCAATCTCGTCATCGCGCTGGCCGACATGGAGCTCTACCGGCTGTTCTCGCCGCGCCGCCTGCAGCAGCGCGCGATGCGCGAGGCGATGGCGGCGGCCGGCCTCGTCCTTGCCGATGCGAACCTGCCGGCCGAGACGCTGGCCGCCATGGCCACGGCGGCGAAGGCGGCGCAGGTGCCGATCGCCGGCATCGCCATCTCGCCCGCGAAAGTCGTGCGGTTCCGCGAAAGCCTTTCCGCCCTCGCCTTCCTCTTCATGAACGAGGCGGAAGCGCGCACGCTGGCGGGCACGGCGCCGGAAAATCCGGCCGACTGGCCCGCGGCACTGCGCGCCGCAGGCCTTTCCGCCGGCGTGGTGACGCGCGGCGGCAGGGGCGCGGTCGCCTTCGACGCGGGAGGCGCGGCACTGGTGACGCCGCCGGCGGTGCCGGCGCTCGGCGACGTCACCGGCGCGGGAGATTCGCTTGCCTCCGGCTTCCTCAGTGCCTGGGCCGGCGGCGCGACGATCGGCGAGGCGCTGCGCCATGGCGTGGCGGCGGCGGCGATCACCGTGCGCTCACCGCTGGCGGCCGCCGAAGAAATGTCGCAGGCGGCCCTTGCCGACGCACTTTCGCTTGTGCCGGAGGCCGAAATCCTGTCATGAGACTTTTTTGCTTGGAATTTCGCCCCCAGTTTTGCCCAAGACTCCGCAAGGACACAGCATGACCAGAGCCGTCTCCCCCCTCCTGCCGATGCAATATTCGGACGAAGTCGCCGCTGCCAAGGCCCGCGGCGCGGCGATCGTCGCCCTCGAATCGACCATCATCACGCACGGCATGCCCTATCCCGGCAATCTCGACATGGCGCGCAGCGTCGAGCGCATCATCCGTGAGGAAGGCGCGGTGCCCGCGACCATCGCGGTCATCGACGGCGTGCTGCATATCGGCCTGGAGGATGCGCAGCTCGAAGCGCTAGCCAGGACCGAGGGCGCCATGAAGCTCTCGCGCGCCGACCTTGCCTTCGCCATTGCCGAACGCCGCACCGGCGCCACCACCGTCGCCGCCACGATGATCGGCGCGGCCCGCGCCGGCATCAGGGTCTTTGCGACCGGCGGCATCGGCGGCGTGCACCGCAAGGCCGAGGAGACCTTCGACATTTCCGCCGACCTCGACGAGCTGTCGCGCACCGGCGTCATCGTCGTGTGCGCCGGCGCCAAGGCGATCCTCGACATTCCCAAGACGCTGGAAGTGCTGGAAACCCGCGGCGTACCCGTCGTGACCTACGACAGCCCGATCTTCCCGGCCTTCTGGTCGCGCGATTCGGGCCTCAAGAGCCCGCTGACGCTGAACAGCCCCGCGGCGATCGCCAACTTCCAGGCGGTACGCGACCAGCTCGGCGTCGACGGCGGCATGCTGGTCGCCAATCCCGTGCCGGAAGCCGACGAGATCGCGCGCGAGGAGATGGAAATCTACATCGCCCGCGCGCTGGACAATGCCGATCGCGACGAAATCGCCGGCAAGGCCGTGACGCCCTACCTGCTCGACAATCTCTTCCGCCTGACGGACGGCCGCAGCCTGAAGACGAATATCGCGCTGGTGGAGAACAATGCGCGCCTCGCGGCGGAAATCGCGGTGGCGCTGGCGGATTGACGATGGTGCCCGCGGCCGGGTTACTCCGGCCGCATTTCTCGCCTGCGAGTTAACACTTTTACAAACCGCGACGGACCTGGGTTGCCGAGTGCAGCGTCTCTCGGATCAGTAAGCCATTATTTTAAAAGAGCATATTTTTCTCAGGCACAACCTGGCGCAAATTGACCGCAACCTAATATTCAAAAACGCAACTATAAGTAATTGTTTTGTAAGTAGACGGGATTTCATACGTGTAATAATGTCCTGAAAATACAACGTGGGAGGGCATCGACATGTATCTATCCTGCAGGGATCCCAACGGGGATAAATGGAAATTCTATCTTACAGCAAAGGGCTGGCGGTGGGAGCGGCAGGCTTCCAATGGCTACAAGATTGGAAACTCGGCGCGAGCTTATCTGAACCGGGTTTCCTGCATAAAGAACGCGGTACGCCACGGAATGCTTGGCACACCGGTTTGATGTTGTCGCCGGCACGGAGATAACGTTCGCCGAGCCTATGTCACGAGACCGGCCGCCGACACACGCAAGCCAGGAGACCCAGCAGGAAACCATCAATGGATGGCCGGCCCGTCAGATTCCTCTGCGGTGAAGCAATGTCCTGCGTTCACGCATCCAGCATTTCCCGCACCGCTTCGGCAAGCTGCTTCAGCGAGAACGGTTTCGGCAGGAAGCCGAACTTGGCGTCGGCGGGCAGGTTGCGGGCGAAGGCGTCCTCGGCATAGCCGGAGACGAAGATGAACTTCATGTCCGGATAGGTCTTCCTCAGTTCGCGCAGCAGAGACGGACCGTCCATTTCGGGCATCACGACGTCGGAGACGACGATGTCGACTGCGCCGTTCAACTCCTCCATGATATCGAGCGCCTCGACGCCGGAGCCGGCCTCGTGGACCGTATAGCCGCGGGTTTCCAGCATGCGCTTGCCGCCGCGCCGCACCGCCTCCTCGTCTTCGACGAGCAGCACGACGGCCGAGCCGCCGGTGAGGTCGCGTGGTTCCTTTTCCGCCGCCTGGACGACGGCGGCGGACTGCGGGGCGCCGGGCTGCGAGGCGGCGGCGGTATCGGCAGGCACGGCCTCTTCCGTATGGCGCGGCATCAGGATGCGGAAGGTCGTGCCCTTGCCGACCTCGGAATCGAGGTAGATGTAGCCGCCGGACTGCTTGACGATGCCATAGACCATGGAAAGGCCGAGGCCGGTGCCCTTGCCGACTTCCTTGGTCGTGAAGAAGGGCTCGAAGATCTTGTCGATGATCTCGGGCGGAATGCCGGTGCCCTGGTCGGCAACCTCGACCTCCACATAGTCGCCGGGCGGCAGATCGCGCAGGTTCCGCGCCGCGGCCTCCTCCGCCTCCACGTTGCGCGTGCGGAAGGTGATCGTGCCGCCATCCGGCATGGCGTCGCGGGCATTGACGGCAAGGTTGATCAGCACCTGCTCGAACTGGCCGAGGTCGGTCTTCACCGGCCAGAGATCGCGACCGTATTCGACGTGGATCTTCACATTGGTGCCCGTCATGCGGTCGACGAGCATGCGCAGGTCGCCGATGACGTCGGTGAGGTTCAGCACGGTCGGGCGCATCGTCTGCTTGCGCGAGAACGCGAGGAGCTGGCGCACCAGCACGGCCGCGCGGTTGGCGTTGCGCTTGATCTCCATGAGATCGGCAAAGCTCGCATCGGACGGGCGCGCGGACAGCAGCAGGTGGTCGGAGGACAGCAGGATCGCCGTCAAAACGTTGTTGAAGTCGTGCGCGATGCCGCCGGCGAGCGTGCCGACCGCGTTCATCTTCTGCGTCTGCGCCATCTGCGTCTCGAGCGCCTTCTGCTCGGTGATCTCGACGGCATAGACGATGGCCGCCTCCTCCGGAGCCTCGTCGCTCTGGTCGATGACGGCGTTCACATAGAAGCGGAAATGCCGGCCGTCGTCGCCCGGATGCAGCGAATCGAGCGGCGGAATGTCGCCCTGCCGGTCCTTGGCCGCATCGAGCGCCGATTGCAGGCGCAGCCGGTCCGTCTCGTGCACGATGGTTTCGAGCTTGGCGCCGCGGTCGATGTCGTCGCGCGAGACGACGCCCGAAAAGAGCTTCAGGAACGGCGCATTGGTGCGCAGGATGCGCCCGTTGCCGTCGACCGAGGCAATCGCCATCGGCGTGTTGTTGAAGAAGCGCGTGAAGCGCATGGAGGCGATGGAAGCGGACTGGTCGCTCTCGCTCCCCTCCTCGCGCGCCAGCACGATGGTGCGGCTCTCGCCCGGCGCGCCGTCGCGCATGGAGGAGACGCGGTGCACGATGCGCACGGGCAGGCTCTGGCCGTTGGTCTTGCGCAGGTCGAGGTCGAGCGTCTCGGTGCGCTTGAGGCCCGGCTCGGCCTGCACGGACTGGATGAGCGCAAGCCCCTCGCCCGCCACCACGTCGGCAATGGAAAGCGAGCCCGGATGGAATTTCGTGAGGTCGATGCCGAGCCATTCGGCGAGCGTGGCGTTGAGATAGACGATCTCGCCCTTGCGGCCGGCCGAGAAGAAGCCGGCGGGCGCGTGGTCGAGATAGTCGATGGCGTTCTGCAATTCCTTGAAGAAACGCTCCTGGTCGTCCCGCTCGGAGGTGATGTCGGAAATCTGCCAGATGTAGAGCGGCTGCCTGGCATTGCTCCTGTTTGGCAGCACGCGCGCCTTCAGCCGATACCAATGGGCGCCCGAGCCGCTCGGCGACGTCGGGTCGAGGGCCTTCTGGACCCGGAACTCCTCCGCGCCCTCCTTGCCCTCGTGCAGGCCGTTGGTCAGGCGGTAGACGGCTTCGGTGGCGTCGCGGTTGCGCGACAGCAGCGTCTCCAGCGTCTGCACCTCCGCATCGCCCCTTGCGCCGGTCAGCGCGCCATAGGCGGCATTGGCGTAGACGATGCGGCCCTTGCGGTCCGTGACGACGGTGCCGTCGGGATGCGAATCGAGGAAGGAGCGGGCGAGGTCGTCGGAGGCGGCGGCCTGCGGCATGATCTCGATGAAGCCGATCAGCGCGGAAACGACGAAGAAGATGCCCGCCATGGCGAGCACGCCGAGCACGCCGAGAACCAGTTCGTTGTCGAGCTGGTTCTTGAAGACGATGAAGGCGCCGGCAGAGGCGGCCAGCACGACCGCGAGCACCACCACGCGCAGCGCCACCGCCGGCCGCGGGCCGCGGTCCACGATCGGCACATTGTCCTCGCCAGGCCGCTTCATCCTCGTCATCAGTCCCTCGTGTGCAACGGCCCGGCCTTGCGCTTTGCCCGGACCCGATGCCAGAATCATGTTTATCTGTCCGAGGGAAGCGCAAAAAGCCGCCCGAGGAAAGCAAAGCCGCGAATTCACAGGGAATATTCGCAGCCCTGCCATCGCAATTTCCGCACGGCGCCATAGTTAGGCGGCCATTGGGGTGCAATAGGCGCTGGACAATCGGCGTCAAGCGCTTGTACGACCCCTGAAAAGCCGTCAGATGATGCCGGCCTGACGAAAGCAACCTGCCGACGAGGAGTGACTGCGCCATGTTCCAGGAGATCCTAGCAGAGAGCGGCACAAAGTTCGTCATCGCCGCCGTGGTGGTGCTGCTCGGCCTTCTCTGCCTCGCGCTGGTGCTCTGGATCGTCCGGGGCCGCCCCTCCTCGCCCTTCATCCGCGGCGGACGGAACCGCACGCCGCGCCTTGCCGTGCTCGATGCGGCCGCGATCGACACGCGCCGCCGTCTCGTGCTGCTGCGCCGCGACGACGTGGAGCATCTCGTCATGATCGGCGGGCCGACCGACATCGTCATCGAGAGCCGCATCGTCAAGGCCGCGGCCGAGACCGCTGAGCGGGAAGCCGCGCGGCCGGCTGAAAAGACCGAGCCTGCATCCCTGCCGCAGGAGGCACCGGCTCGGGCGGCCGAAGCGCCGCTCCCCGCCCGTCCGGCCACGTCCGCCGTCCCCGCCATGGCCGAGCGCCGCCCCGCAGCCCTCCCGGAAGGCGTTTCCGCCATGGGCAAGGTGCTCTATGCCGGCGACGAGGACGCCGCCCCCCGCGCCCAGACTGCCCGACCCAATGCGCAACCCGCGGCGCCTGCTCCGCAGGTGCAGGCGAACATGCCGCAGCGCGTGCCGGAAAGCCGTGTGGAGGACATGCTGGAGCAGAACCGCCAGCGCGTGCTCTCCCAGCCGCCCGCAGCGGCGGCGCCGGTCCCGGCCCAGAGCGCGCAGCGTCCCGCCCCTGCAGCCGCCGCCGTCAGGCCGGCCGCGAGCGCCACGGACAACCCGGCGCTGGTGAGCGAATTCGAAAAGCTTCTCGAAGCGGAAATGGCGGGCAACGCCGCCGCGCCGCGCACGAGCGCCCAGCCGACCGCCAATCCCACCCAGACCGCCGCCATGATCGGCCTTGGGGCGGGAAAGAGCCGCGAGGAGACCGAAGCGGAGATGGCCCGCCTGCTCGGCGAGATCGCCGCCAACCGCAAGGCCTGAACCCGAACAACGAAAAAAGCCCCTGGAAACGAGGTTTCCGGGGGCTTTCAATCGTAATCAGCCGTTGCCGGCAGCCCGAAGGATGCCTGCACCGGACCCATGTCCGGTGTTCGATGCGATCGGCGTTCCCAGGGCCTCCTCAGACCGGCGGGAAACGCCTACTCGTCGCGATACACCTTTTCCCGTCGCTCATGGCGCTCCTGCGCCTCGATCGAAAGCGTGGCGATCGGACGGGCGTCGAGACGCTTGAGGCCGATCGGTTCGCCGGTTTCCTCGCAATAGCCGTAGGTGCCTTCGTCGAGACGCTGCAAGGCCGCATCGATCTTGGAGATCAGCTTGCGCTGGCGGTCGCGAGCGCGCAGTTCGATGGCACGGTCGGTTTCGGAGGACGCCCGGTCCGCGAGGTCCGGGTGATTGGCGCTTTCTTCCGCCAGATGATCGAGGGTTTCGCGCGCTTCGCGCAGGATGTCGTTTTTCCAGGCGTTCAGCTTTGCCCGAAAGTAAGCCCGCTGGTTTGCGTTCATGAATTCTTCGGCCTCGTCGAGGACGAAATTGCTAAGATCGATCTTCTCACTCAACGCGATTCTCCTGAAGAACATCTCAAGGCGCGCTGTATATCCCCACGGGTAACGCGATTCAAGCCTGACGGGACTTACCCACGGTTTTTCGCGCATGCCTTTATTTTGGACCCTGCCAGTCTAATATTTCATCAAGATTACAACGAGCTGGCAAAAACATCCGGCGCGCCGCCCCCCGAACAGGCCTTCCGCCGCCGCAGCAGCGGCGCCGCCCGAGCCGCCAACCTGCCGCGCCTGCCCTCGATTCAGGCACGGCACGCTTGCCTTAATGATGGATCATGACGCGTTTTCCTTTTGTGAAACTGTCGCGCCGCGCGATTCAGACTTATTTTAGCAACTCGTGCTTTTCTGCCGTAAGGTAAGGAGCACGCATTTATGTTCAAGCAGGTGAAGGCCATTCTCACGATCGAATCCGGTAATCCGGAGCTCGTGCAGGCACAGCTTGCCGCCTTCACGAAGCAGGTGCCTTTGCTCTACTTCATGCTGGTGACGAACACGATCGCCCTGACGGTCACGCATTACGATGCCGCTCCCGCTTATCTCACCCTCTACATCCCGGCGGTGCTTTATGCCGTCAGCCTGTTCCGCCTCGTCCACTGGTGGTTCAGCCGTCACAGGCAGTACACCCATGAAGAAGCAGCCGGCCGGCTGAGCTCGACCTACCGCCTGACCGCGCTGCTCGGGGCCGGCTTCTGCGCCTGGTCGCTCAGCCTCTTTCCCTATGGCAACGCCTACCAGCAGTCCCATGTCGCCTTCTACATCGCCAACACGGTGATCGGCTGCATCTTCTGCCTGATGCACCTGCGCGCCGCGGCGCTCGCCCTGACGGCGATCGTCCTCGGCCCCTTCACGGTCTTCTTCGCCGCGACCGGCAACCCGGTCTTCACGGCGCTGGCGCTCAACGTCGCGCTCGTCACGGTCGCCATGGTGTTCATCCTGCTCACCTACTACCGGGATTTCCGCGCCCTCATCCAGTCGCAGAAGGAACTGACGGCGCGCCAGGCGGAAACGCAACGGCTCAGCGACGAGAACCATCGCCTCGCCAACCTCGACAGCCTGACGAACCTGCCGAACCGCCGCCAGTTCCGCGCCGAGCTGGAAAGGCGCATCGCGGGCGCCGAGGCGGGCGGCAAGGGCCTCGCGCTCGGCCTCATCGACCTCGACGGCTTCAAGCCGGTCAACGACACGTTCGGCCACGGCATCGGCGACAAGCTGCTCGTCGAGGTGGGCGAGCGGCTGTCGGGCTTCGTCGCGCGCGGCGTCTTTCCCGCCCGGCTCGGCGGCGACGAATTCGGCCTCGTCTTCGAGGGCGTGCCCTCCGCCGACCGGCTGCACGCGCTCGGCGAGGAAATCTGCGCCGCGCTCCAGGAACCCTATGTCTTCAACGGCCAGACGGCCCGCGTCTCCGGCTCGCTCGGCATCTCCATCCTCGGCGAGGCCGGCACCGCTGCCGACCGCCTGTTCGACCGCGCCGACTTCGCGCTCTACCTTGCCAAGCAGAATTTCCGCGGCACCACCGTCGTCTTCTCCGCCGAGCACGAGGCCGAGATCAACGAGCAGGGCCGCGTCCAGCAGGCGCTGCGCGCCGCAGACTTCGAGAGCGAGATGCACCTCGTCTTCCAGCCGGTGGTCGACGCCGACACCGACGGCATTTCCGGCTACGAGGCGCTCGCCCGCTGGGAAAGCCCATCCCTCGGCACCGTGCCGCCGGGCGTCTTCATCCGTGCTGCCGAGCACGCCGGCATCATCGGCCGCCTCACCGGGGTGCTGATGCGCAAGGCGCTGGCCGCGGCCGCGACATGGCCCGACCATGTCCGCCTCTCCATCAATCTCTCCACGCGCGATATCACCTCGAACAAGACGGTGGATGCGCTACTGGAGATCATCGCCGAAAGCGGCATCGACCCCGCGCGCATCGACATCGAGGTGACGGAAACCGCCGTCATGCGCAACTTCGTGCTCGCTGCGGAGAACCTGCACCGCTTCGCCGACCGCGGCGTCGGCATCGCGCTGGACGATTTCGGCACGGGCCATTCCAGCCTCAGCTACGTGCACAGGCTGCCGCTCAGCAAGATCAAGATCGACCGCAGCTTCATCGTCGACATCGCGACGAACGAACTCAGCCGCAGCATTGTCAAAACCATCGTCGACCTCTCGCGCAATGTCGGCTGCGTCTGCGTGGTCGAGGGCATGGAGACGCGCGAACAGGTCGCCGCCCTCAGGAAGCTCGGCTGCCGCATGATGCAGGGCTACTACTTTGTCCGGCCCCAGCGGTTGGAGGAAACCCTCGCCTACCAGGCCGCCGCCGACACGATCGTGAACGCCCCCATTCGCAAAACCGGTTGATCTTTCCGGCGAGGAAAGACATGAAGTCGGAAGCGGTGCGGATCCTCGCCCGCGGGCGGATGGAGGACACACTTGGCATCTCTCGGCACGCCGGCCTTCCGGCTCTATATCCTTCGCCACGCGCGCGCCGCCTGGGCCCGGCCCGGCCAGTCGGATTTCGACCGCACGCTCGACGACGACGGCTTCGCCGAGGCCGAGGTGATCGCCGAGGAGGCCGCCGACCAGGGCTACCGGCCGGACCTCATCATCTCCTCGACCGCCGTGCGCTGCCGCCAGACCGCCGAGCCGTTCCACCGCACCGTCAGCGAGGACCTTTCCATCGACTATGTCGATTCGCTTTATTCCGGCTCGGTCGAGACCTACGCCGAACTCGCCTTCGCCCGTCGGCAGGAGAGCGCGATCATGATCGTCGGCCACAATCCGATGATCGAGGAGTTCTTCCACCGGCTCGTCGGCAAGGAGATCGCCGAGACGGCCGCGCCCTTCGGCTATCCGACGGCGGGCCTCGCCATCCTCGATTTCGACCGCCGCCCGACGGAAGAGGATTACGGCGGCGCGTGCCTTGCCGGCTTCATGGCGCCGCGCCCGGCCCACTGATCGAACGGCGGCGCCTCTTTTTTCGCCGGATTCGGTTTCCTATATCGCCATCGATGCTGGAAAAAGACCTTGCCGCCTAGCCTGACCACCTTCACCGACGAAGCCCGGCTCGCGCTCGACGCGCTCACCGGCCGCGCCACCAATCTCGTCAATCCGTCGATCCGGCTTGGCGTGACGGGCCTTTCGCGCGCCGGCAAGACCGTCTTCATCTCCTCCCTCGTGCACAATCTCCTGAACGGCGGCCGCCTGCCGCTGTTCGAGGCCGGGCGCTCGGGCCGCGTCTCGAAGATCCGGCTGGAGCCGCAGCCGGACGACGCCGTGCCGCGCTTCCAGTACGAGGACCACATCCGCGCGCTCGTCGCCGACCGCATCTGGCCGGATTCGACCCGCGCCATCTCGCAGCTCCGCCTCACGCTGGAATACGAAAGCGCCTCCGGCTGGGGCCGCCTGTTCTCGCCCGGCAGGCTCTCCATCGACATCGTCGACTATCCCGGGGAATGGCTGCTGGATCTGCCGCTGCTGGGGCAGGATTTTCGAACCTTCAGCGAAAACACCGTCGCGCTGGCGGGGTCGGGCATTCGCGCCGAGCTTGCCCGCGACTGGCTCGCGCTCTCCGGCACGATCGATCCTGCCGCCAATGCCGAGGAAGCGACCGCCCGGTCGCTCGCCGAAGCCTTCACCGCCTATCTCAAGGCCTGCAAGTCCGACGAACGCTCGCTTTCCACCCTGCCGCCCGGCCGCTTCCTGATGCCCGGCGACCTCGAAGGCTCGCCCGCGCTCACCTTCGCGCCCCTGCCGGACCTTCCCAAGGGCAGCCCCGCCAGGGGATCGCTGCATGCGATGATGGAGCGCCGCTATGAAGCCTACAAGACCCATGTCGTGCGCCCGTTCTTCCGCGAGCACTTCGCCCGTCTCGACCGGCAGATCGTGCTCATCGACGCGCTGCAGGCCATCAATCGCGGCGCCGAGGCCGTGCACGACCTGGAACGGGCGCTCGGCGACGTGCTCGACTGCTTCCGCGCCGGCAGCAACAGCTTCCTCTCCTCCTTCGTCACCCGCCGCATCGACCGCATCGTCATCGCCGCCACCAAGGCCGATCACCTGCACCACGAAAGCCACCCGCGTCTGGAAGCCATCACCCGCCGGCTGGTCGAGCGCGCCATCGAGCGCATCGGCATGAGCGGTGCGGGCATCGAGGTCATGGCGCTCGCCTCCGTGCGCGCCACCCGCGAGGCGACGGTCAAGCACGAAGGCGAGGACCTGCCCGTGATCGTCGGCGTGCCGATGGCCGGCGAGACGATCAACGGCGAAACCTTCGACGGCGAACGCAAAACAGCGATATTTCCCGGTGACTTGCCGAAGAATCCGGACTCACTTTTTCAAGCGCTTGAATCATCGCCTGAAGGCGTTCTGCCGCATCTCCTCAATTTCGTCCGCTTCCGCCCGCCGCATATCGAGGAGACCGGCGGCGGCCTGAAATTGTCGGTGCCGCACATCCGCCTCGACCGAGCGCTGCAATATCTCATCGGAGACCGGCTCGCATGAACGACCGTCCGCGCAAGCCCGCCGCCTTCTCGTTGCCGCCCGACGCCACCGCGCGCGAGCCGGAGCGCGGCAAGCCCCGCGCGCCCGCCGCCTTCGAGGATGCCGTGACGCTGACGCCGGACGCGGACGATCCCTTCATCGCCACCACCGCCGGCCTGCCGGACCTGACGCCGCCCGTGGCGACGCCCCGCCGGCGCCGCATCACGCTCGGCCGCATCGTCTTCGGCGCGCTCGGCGTTCTCGTCTCGCTTGCCGTCGGCCTGTGGGTGGACGCGCTGATCCGCGACCTCTTCAGCCGAAACGACTGGCTCGGATACCTCGCGATCGCCGCGGCCGCGGCGGCCGTGCTCGCCCTTCTCGGCGTCGTGCTGCGCGAACTGATCGGCCTGCGCCGGCTCGCCGCCGTGCAGGACCTCAAGCACGATGTTCTGGAGGCCGCCGCCTCTCCATCGCCCTCGGTCGGCCGCGCCATCGTCGCCCGCCTGGTCCATCTTCTCGCGGCCCGGCCGCAGACGGCGCGTGGCCGCGCGCGGCTGGCGGAAACCGAGAGTGAAATCATCGACGCCGCGCACCTCATCGACCTTGCCGAACGGGAGCTGATGGCGCCGCTCGACCGCGAGGCTCGCGGGTTGATCCTCGGCGCCGCCAAGCGCGTCTCCATCGTCACCGCCGTCAGCCCGCGCGCGCTGGTCGATCTCGGCTATGTGATCTACGAGAGCAGCCGGCTGGTGCGCGGCATGGCTGAGCTCTATGGCGGGCGCCCCGGCAAGATCGGCATGATGCGCCTGATGCGCGACGTCATCGCCCACCTCGCCGTCACCGGCTCCATCGCCATGGGCGACAGCCTCGTGCAGCAGGTGCTCGGCCACGGGCTCGCCTCGAAACTCTCCGCCCGCCTCGGCGAAGGCGTCATCAACGGCCTGATGACGGCGCGAATCGGCATCGCCGCCATGGACCTCTGCCGCCCCATGCCCTTCCGGGCGCTGAAACGCCCCGGCATCGGCGATTTCATCGGCGACCTGACGCCGGGCACCGCCGCCGGCCGCCGCGACGAGGCGTGACCCGACGGCAACACCCCGCTTTTCAGCGGCTGCGCCCCCGCCAAATGACGGGAGGCAGGACGACGGGAAACCGTCCATTAACCATTTTCGCGCAAACCTCATTGCACCAAGCAGGCCAGATGGCCCTCGCCCATCAAGGATCGTTCATGTACTCGCGCACCTCTTTGATCGCCCGCGTCTCCGTAGCGGCCATCCTCGCAGCCACCGCCTTCGCCCTTCCGGCCGCCGCCGGCTCGCGCGACAAGGCCTTCTTCGACCAGGTGTCGGGCAACTGGCAGGGCAGCGGCGAGATCGTCGCCGGCAAGTACAAGGGCACGAAATTCAGTTGCGACCTGACCGGCGATACCGCCGTCGCCCGCGATGCCGGCATCCAGCTCGACGGCTTCTGCCGCGTCGGCGTGTTCAAGCAGCCGATGTCCGCGCTGATCACCAAGGCCGGCGCCACCTACAAGGGCAGGTTCCTCGACGGCGCGGCCGGCAAGGGCCTCGACATCACCTCCGGCCAGGTCGCCGGCAACAAGGTCGTCGTCGGCATCAACCGCCAGAAGCTCAACGGCGCGATGATCGCGCGCCTGGAGAGCGACAACAAGATGAACATCACCATCTCGGTCAAGGTCGAGAACAAGATGGTGCCGGTCATCGGCCTGTCGCTGGACCGCAACCTCGACGCCATCGCCGTCGGCTCGATCAAGTAGGGCTCAGGCTTTCCACCAGTCCGGGCCGGCGCCCGCCGTCTCGATCCCCGCGACATCCGCATCTTTCAGCCACGCCTCGACCGTGCGCCCCCCGACATAGAGCGAGGGCGCGACGTCCGCCAGCGGCATCAGCACGAAGCCCCGCGCCGTCATCCGGGGATGCGGCAGCTCCAGCCGGCCGCCGGCCTGCTTCACGCCCTCAAAGGTCAGGACGTCGATATCGATGGTGCGCGGTCCCCAGCGCTCCTTTCGCTCGCGCTTCATGTCGCGCTCGATGCCGAGACACGCGTCGAGCAGCGCTTCCGGGGCGAGCGTCGTCTCCACCAGCGCGCAGGCGTTGAAGAACCAGTCCTGGTCCGTCTTGCCCCATGGCGGCGTGCGGTAGAGCCGCGAAACCGCGACGACCCGGCAGTCCGGCCGGGCATCCAGCATGCGCAGCGCCTCGGCCATCGATCGAGCCGGATCGCCGATATTGCCGCCAAGGCCGAGCGTGGCCTGGCGGAGCGTGTCAGACGGCATGGTCGATCGTCACCTGGACATAGTCGAGCACGCCGGGCACCGGCGCGTTTGGCTTGCGCACGGTGATGCGCGCACGGGAAATCTGCGGGAAGCGCGCTGAGAGCACGGTGGCGATCTCCTGCGCCAGCGCCTCGATGAGGTAGCGCCGCTGGCCGGTGACGATCTTCTCGATCTCCTGGAAGGCGACGCCGTAGTCGACGGTCGATTCGATGGCATCGTCCGAGAGCGGCTGCAGCGGCCGCACCTCCAGCTCCGCGTCCACGAAGAAGCGCTGACCCAGGAACTCCTCGGCGTCGTGCAGCCCGTGGCGCGCGAAGAAGGCGCAGTTCTTGAGCGTGATCGTGTAGGTGGTGGTCATGATCTATCCTGTCCGGCCGGCTCTCCGGCGCGCGCCTCGCGTGCCTTCACCCTGCGCCCTGCGTCGAGCATAGCATCCGCCATGGCAAGCGCATCCCTGTTGATTGCGACATCGTGCACCCTGAACGCCGCCGCGCCGGCGACACGCAGCAGCGCCGTCGTCGCCGCCGTGCCCGCATCCCGCCCGGCCGCCTCGCGGCCGGTGACGGCGCCGACGAAGCGCTTTCGCGACGTACCGCCGAGAATGGGCAGTTCGAAGCCGAAAAGCTCGCCGAAACGCGCCATGAGTTCGAGGTTTTCCTCCGTGTCCTTGGCAAAGCCGAAGCCGGGATCGAGCACCATCGCCTCACGGGCCACACCGGCCTCGCGGGCGATTTCCAGCGACCGGCCAAGGAAGAGATACTGGTCCTCCACCACGTCGGGCAGCTTCCGGCGGTCGCGCCCGGTATGCATGATGCAGAGCCCGGCCCCCGTCTCGGCGGCCACGCGGGCGATGTCTGGCTCGCGTTGCAGGCCATGCACGTCGTTGACGATATGCGCGCCGGCGGCAACGGCGAGCCGCGCCGTCTCGGCCCGGTAGGTATCGACGGAGATGATGGCGTCCGTCGTGCCGGCGAGCGCCTCGATGACGGGCAGGATGCGCTCCTGCTCCTCCGCCGCGCTCACGGGCGCAGCGCCCGGCCGGGTCGATTCGCCGCCGATGTCGATGATGGCGGCCCCCGCTTCGAGACAGAGGATCGCCTGCGCCACCGCGGCATCGGCGCTGTCGAACAGGCCGCCGTCGGAGAAGGAATCGGGCGTGACGTTGACGATCGCCATCAGAATGCCGCGCGGGCCGAGTTCAAGGTGCCTGCCGTGCGCAAGCGCCCAGCGGAAAGGATCGAACGGCGAGAACATGGCGGTTTCCTTCCGCGATTAACCAGTGCCCCGAAAGGGTGTTGCGCTCGCCGAGCCTATGCCCCAAGCTTAAGCGAAGTTCAACCGGCTCCGCATATCGGGCCGGCACACCATCGGGCAGATCCGGTGGCGAAAGGAATGCTGAACCGAATGAAGACCATCGCTCGCCTGATGGCCCTTGCCGCCCTCGCCTGCCTTGCCCTCCAGCCTGCCCGCGCCGAGACCATCACCTCGAAATCCTTCGCCTATTTCTCCGTGGGCGGCCGCACCGCCGCCGAGCTCGACGAGGAACTGTCGAAGCGCGGCCCCGTCATGAAGCACAACGGCATGCGCCATCCCGGCGCCACGCGGATCAAATGGGGCGGGTCGGTCACCTATGTGCGCCGCGCCAACCGTTGTGCTGTCGGCGAGGCCAAGGTGACGCTCTCCACCCAGATCATCCTGCCGCGCTGGAAGAACCGCAAGCGCGCCACGCCGTCGCTCGCCCTCATCTGGGACACGCTCTCCAGCGACATCCGCCGCCATGAGGAACGCCACGCCGAGATCGCCCGCACCCACGCCCGCACCCTGGAGCGTACCCTCAACCGCCTGCCGGCGGAAGCCGACTGCGAGCGCATGCAGGCGCGCGTCGACCGGGTGACCGCCGACGCCGTCGCAAAGCACGACGCCGACCAGGCGCGCTTCGACAGGATCGAATCCAGGAACTTCAACGATCGGATGATGCGGCTGCTGGCGCACCGGCTGAAGAACGGCAAATGAGTAAAGGCCGGCCGGCCGCGTGTATTTCCTCAAAACCCGTCAATGAATCCGGATCGGTGCAAGCCGTGAGCGATGGCGCATACGTAAAATGACTGGTGAATTCTAGCGATAGCGCAATTCCGCAAATCACCGTATTTTCATCTCGACAGTCAACGGGAAGAAGCTTTTTCCTTCCTTTAGCCGCATGAAGCGGTTGCAACAGGTTCTCCTGGCGCATCCCCATCGAAGCAGCAGGTGTCTCCTCCCTCTCCTGCCTGCGATGCGCCCTCCTGGCCTCGCTCGTCCTGACCGACCGGCGAGGCTTTTTTTGTCCATCTATTCTTCGCAATGCGAAAGACCGCGGATTCTCTTCTTGCTGCGCGAAGAAGAGATTGCCTTGCAGGCACTCATGCAAAACGGCCGGGCATCCTGCGATGCCGGCCGCCGCGAAAGGGACGGATGTGCCTGATGTCAGGCCTGGCGTTCCGGGACGTGCACCACGAGCCCGTCGAGCGCGTCCGACATCTTGATCTGACAGGAAAGCCGCGAGGTCGGCCGGACGTCGTAGGCGAAGTCCAGCATGTCCTCCTCCATCGCTTCCGGCGGGCCGACGGCAGTGCTCCAGGCATCGTCGACATAGACGTGACAGGTCGCACAGGCGCAGGCGCCGCCGCACTCGGCTTCGATGCCGGGCACGGAATTGCGCACGGCATTCTCCATGACCGTGGAACCGTTGGCGACATCCAGTTCGTGGCGCGTGCCGTCGAAGGCGACGATGGTGAGTTTGCTCATGATGATTTCCGGATCCTGTGGGCTGCCCGAGGGGCGAAAGGCTGGCCGGCGGCTGGTCGTGCGGGCCGCCGGTTTTCCCGCGGTTGTTTCCAACAAAACCCCTCACCAGTCAACATCGCGCCCCGCACGCGCCCTGGCAGGTCGGGGCGCGCCATCGGCGTTTCACCCTGCGGCGAAGGACGCGGCGATCAGCGGCAGAGCTTGAGGATGAAGTTTTCCGCCTCGACCACCGCGGCGGCAACGCCGGCAAGGGCGATGGCATTTCCCGGCTCTTCCTCCAGCGCGGCGGCCGCCTTGCCGACGGCGACGGCGCCGACCGACTGGGCCGAGCCCTTGAGGCGATGGGCGACCGCGGCGCGCGCGGCGCCGTCCGTGCCGGCCAGTTCCTTCATGCTTTCGCGGGCCTGCCGCGCGAACATCTGCAGCACTTCCAGTTCGAGCGCCTTGTCGCCCATGGTCTGGCGGGAAAGGTGCACCAGGTCGATCGGCCGTCCGTTGGAGGAAGACATGCCGCCTGCATTGTCGGGCGCCTCGAATGCGATGTTGAGCGCTGCCATTTGCCAATATCCTTATATACGCTACGAACGCTGTTTCGTTGTGATGCACGCAGATGCCGGTGCGACGCGGGCGCCGTGGCGGCTTCACGCCGCCGCATGGCCCCCTCATCCTGCGCGGCCGGGGCGGCTATCCGATTAAAAGACGGCGCAAAATGGGCATGAATCGCAAACTATGGTTAACGGCTGAAAAATCGCCATTTTCCGAGCCTTTCCATTGCGATACGGATTTGCCGGATTTTAACTTCCTGTTAAGCTTCGGGCGAAGGGGGATGGCAATCAATTGTGTGATACAGGCTAATGTGTCACTACGATACGGCCGGTAGTCCCGGTGGATAAACCGTGCGCGGAGATACACCGCACCGCCGTTTCGGTTTATCGAGCGAATTTGGAATGAACGGCGGTCCGGACGCTGCTAGCCATGAGGGTTTGCAGCAAGACCGGCCACCAACCGGACGGTTCGAATGCGCCTGAGCAGCGGCAGTGCGTATGAAGCCCGATCCGGACATGGTAACGAGGCGTATCCGCATGGCGACGAACAAGTCCACCGAGTCGATCGACGACAAGGCCTTCCAGGCCCTCGAAGAGGCATTGAAGATCGACTTCGACGATCTGGCGCCCGAGACGCCCTCCAGGAAGGACGCTTCGGAGGCCCGTGCGTCTGAACCAGCAAGCCGCGGTGCGAACAAGACAGGGGGGCAGCCGGCCGCCGGCGAGGCCCCGCGCAGCCTGAACCCGGAACCCGCGCCGAAGGCGCCCGTCTTCACGCCGGCCAACGACGGCTCGCGCAGGACGCCGGCCGCCATCCTGAAATCGCTGGACATGCGCTCGTCGCGCGGGCCGATCCGCATGGCGATCCTCGCCTCGGTCCTCTGGGTCATCGGCGGCCTCGGCGTCGCCAATCTCCTCTATGCGCCGCAGATCTGGCAGATCCGCTCCGTCGCGGACCTGGTCGCCCTGCCCGGCGCCATCGGCATGGTCGTCGCCATCATCATGCCGATCATGCTGTTCTTCGCCTTCGCCATCATGATCGCGCGCGCCCACGAACTGCGCAGCGCCGCCCGCTCCATGGCCGAGGTCGCCCTGCGCCTTTCCGAGCCGGAAACCGTCGCCGCCGACCGCATCATGTCCGTCGGCCAGGCCGTCCGCCGCGAAGTCTCGGCGATGAACGAAGGCATCGAGCGCACCATCGCCCGCGCGACCGAGCTCGAAACCCTCGTGCATTCCGAAGTCAACGCGCTCGAGCGCAGCTATTCCGACAACGAGATGCGCGTGCGCACGCTCGTGCAGGAACTCGGTTCCGAGCGCGAGGCGATCGTCAGCCACGCCGAGCGCATCCGCTCGTCGATCTCCGGCGCGCACGAGCAGCTCAAGGACGAACTGGCGAGTGCCGGCGAAAGCATCACCGCGCGCATCGCGACCTCGGGCGAAGCCTTCGCCTCCATGCTCGACACCCGCGCCGCCATGCTGATGGAAAAGTCCGACAGCGCGACGCAGACGATTGGCGCCATGCTCTCGGCCCGCACCGACAGCCTGCTGTCGACGCTCAGTTCCTCCGGCGTTGCGCTCGCCAACGAGTTCGACAGCCGCCTCGACCATCTCACGCAGAGCCTCGATTCGCGCGGCCGCGACCTGCTGCAGCAGTTCGAGACCCGCGCATCCTCGCTCGACATCAACACGGAAAAGCTGAACGCCGCGCTCAACGAGCGCGCACGGCAGCTCAACGAGACGCTGATCGCCCGCACCCGCGAAATCAGCGAGAGCCTCTCCATCGGCCAGCAGGCCGTGAACGGCGGCCTCGAGGAGGTGCTCCGCTCGATGAACGCCGCGCTCGACGAAAAGGGCGCGCAGTTCCGCCAGAGCCTCAAGAACGCCGCCGACGACACGGTGATGGACCTCGACCTGCGCTCCGGCTTCTTCGACGAGCGCATGCAGGCGACCGTCGGCCAGATCGCCAGCGCCTTCGACCAGCGCGTGGAGGAATTCGCGCAGGCCTTCGACCAGCGCGCCGGTTCGCTCGATTCCAAGCTGATGGAAAGCCTCGCCCGCATCAACGAGACGGTCGCCAGCGGCCATGAGTCGATCGACGACATCCTCACCTCCAGCATCGACCGCCTGGGCAATACGCTCACCGACCAGTCCTTCGCGCTGGCGACGACCCTCGCCACCAGCCAGGAAGTGCTGGAGAACGCCGTTTCCGGCCATGCGGAGGCGATCGGCAACGCGGTCGGCGGCGCGCACGAGCAGATGAGCGCCATCCTTACCGAGAAGTCGGCGATCCTGCTCGGGGGCCTCGCCGACGTGCAGAACCGCATCGAGAGCGGCTTCGGCGCGCGGGCGGACGCATTGGTGGAGAGCATTACCGGCAGCGAGCGTCGCCTGACGGATGCCCTCGATTCACGCGGCACGACCATCGCCAGCGACATCCACGCCGCCCAGGCCCGCATGGAAGACGCGCTCAGCGCCCGCGCGACGGCACTGGTCGAAAGCATCTCGGGCAGCGAGCGCCGCCTGACGGACGCCCTCGACACCCGCGGCGCCACCATTGCCGGCGGCATCGAGGCCGCCCAGGCGCGCATGGAGGAAGCGCTCGGCGCCCGCGCCGACGAGATCACCTCCACCATCGCCGCAAGCCACAACCGCCTCGACAGCGCGCTGACCGAGCGCACGGCCGCCCTCTCCGCCATGCTGAACGAGACCGGCAGCCAGCTCGAGGAATCGGTCGGCTCCGCCGCCAACCGCGTCGAGACGGCTTTGACGGGCGCCGCCCGGCAGATCGACGACGTCATCACCGGCCGCACGGCCAACCTCGCCTCGGTGCTTTCCAACAGCGCCGGCGCCATGCAATCGGCCATCGATGCCGCCGCGGGCCGCGTGGAAGGCGTCCTCACCGAGGGCAGCCAGCAGCTCGGCGGCGTCCTGCACGGTCAGGCCGCCGAGTTCGCCGACGCCTTCTCCGGCCGCGCCGCGGAGATCGCGGAAGCCCTCTCGGGCAGGGCCTCCGAGCTTGCCGGCTCGCTTGTCTCCACCCACGAACAGATCCGCGCGACCCTCGACGACCGCATCAATGCGATCAACGAGGCCATCAAGGACGGCCGCAACCAGCTCACCGAGACGCTGAACGACCAGGCGACTTCCATCGGCACCACCATCGCCACCAGCGCCGGCATGCTGGAAATGTCGCTGGAACAGCATGAGGAAGCGCTGCGCCGCACCATCGACGGCAGTGCCGCCCTGCTCGACCAGCGCGTCCGCGAAAGCGCCGGCGCCGTCGCCGAACGCCTCGACGAGACCTCGATGAGGATCGCCGACGCCGCCCATACCTTCGGCGGGCGCATGGAGCAGACGGTCGACAGCGTCGCGAGCCGCTTCGACACGACTGGCAGCCGGCTGGAAGAGAACCTCGGCAGGCTCGAAGCCCGCATCGAGAACAGCGTCGAGAACGTCTCCGGCATCGTCGACACGGCCGCCGCGCGCATTTCCGACACGTTGTCCGAGCGTCTCGCCGACCTCGACCGCGTCGGCACCGACGTGTCGCTGCGCGTCTCCGACGCCCTCTCCCGCCCGGTGGCGGAAGTCGACCGCATCGGCGACGAGACCACGGCACGCATCGCCGCCGCGCTCGCCGGCCGCGTCGGCGACATCGAGCGCGTCAGCATCGACGCCGCGGACCGCATCGAGGGCGTGCTTTCGGGCCGCCTCAGCGACATCGAGCGCGTCACCGGCGAGGCCACCCAGCGGATCGACGGCACGCTCACCGAGCGCGCCCACCAGATCGAGCGCATTTCCGGCGAGGCGGCGGACCGCATCGCCACGACCATCGACGAGAAGACCGGCCGCATCGAGGAGCGCCTCGGCACCATGGACCGGGCCCTCACCATCGGCCTAGACAGCGTCAACCGCACCATCGACGGCAAGGCCGCCGGGCTTGCCCAGACGCTGCGCGAGGCCGTTTCCCAGGCCGCCCAGGACATGGATGCCGAAGCCATCCGCTCGGCCCAGTCCCTGGCCAAGACAGGCGAGGAATTCGCCCATCTCAGCAGCTCGCTGCGCGGTGCGGTCTCCCGCGCGGCGCAGGAAATGGGCGTGGAAGCCCAGCGCGCCGCGCAGAACATCGCCAAGACCGGCGAGGAATTCGCGGAAAACCTGTCGGCCCGCAACGACGCCTTCACCCGCGCCGTCGAGGAAACCACCACGTCCGCCGTCGCCCGCTTCGCCGAGACGGAAGATCGCTTCGCAAGCCAGGCCCAGGCGCTGCGCAGCGGCCTGAGCGACGTCGAAAAGGCCCTGGAAGCGCGCGGCGCCTCCATCCGCTCGACGCTCGACGAGCGCACCCGGGAACTCAACTCCATGCTGGCAAGCCGCACGGAGGAACTGTCGCGCCTCATCAGCGAAGAGGCCCGCCCGGTCATCGACGACTTCTCCGCCGTCGGCCGCGAAGCCGCCGAGCGCATCACCGGCGTCTCCCGCGAAAGCGCCGAACGCCTGCGCAACGAGAACACAGCGCTCATCGACGCGATCTCCGCCCGCACCGCCGACACGCTGGCCGCCATCTCCGCCCGCACCGAGGAAGCGGCCGGCACGATGCGCGCCATCGAGAACAGCCTGCAGGCGAATGTCGAGAGCCTCGTCGCCCGCCTTTCGGAAAGCAACGGCGCCATCGCCGACCTGGTCGACGCGGCAAGCCAGACGCTGGGCGCCGTTGACGGTCGCCTGGCCTCGACGGCCGATCGCTTCAACGCCTCCGCCGAGCGTGCCTCCGACATGGTCGCCACCACCTCGCGGCTGCTCGAAGGCAAGGTCGACCGCCTGGCCGACATCTCCGCCGGCACGCTCTCGCAGATCGGCGGCATCGTCGGCCGCTTCGAGGACCATTCGAAGATCCTCTCGCAGGCCTCCGACCTTCTCGCCGCCGCCCAGTCGAACCTCGTGACGACGCTGGAGGAGCGGCAGGACGCGCTGCGCTCGCTCTCCATCGGCCTCGTCCAGCGCTCGGAAGAGATCGAGAAGACCATGCAGTCGCTCGAGGGCATGGTGGAAGGCGCCTTCAGCCGTGCCGAGGAGCGTTCGAGCCTGATCGCCGGCAACCTGCGCGGCGGCATCCAGTCCTCCTTCAACGAGGTCGGCCGCATTCTCGGCGAGACCGAGAAGCGCGCCGAGGCAGCCGCCAACACGCTGCGGGAATCGCTGGTCAAGGCCGGCGAGGAAGCCGGTCAGTCCGTCGAGGGCGCCTTCACCCGCGCCGAGGAACGCACGAAGGAAGTGGCGGCACGCCTGCGCGGCAGCGTCGGCGCCTCGCTTACCGACGTCGACCGCATGCTCGCCGAATCCGGCCAGAAGTCGGAAGCCGCAACGACCGTCATGCGCGACACGCTGCGCCAGGCCGTCGAGGAAGCCGTCGGCAAGTTCTCCGGCGCCACCGAGGAGATCCGCCGCGCCGCCGCCGACATCCGCAAGGAGCTCGACCAGACCCGCGGCGAACTGAAGCGCGGCGCCTTCGACCTGCCGGAAGAGGCCAAGGAAAACGCCGCCCAGATGCGCCGCGCCGTCAGCGAGCAGATCAAGGCACTGCAGGATTTGTCCGACATCATCGGCAAGTCCTCCTCCGCGCTGGAAGTCTCCCGCCCCGCCGTGCAGGCGCCCGTCGCACAGCCGGTGCAGCCGGCCCGCGTGGAGCCCCGCCGCGAGGAGCCGGCGCAACTGCGCGGCAGCCTCGGCATCGAGCGTGCGGCAACGGTCGCCGTGCCGCAGCAGCGCGCGCAGCCCGTGCCCGCCGAAGCCGACGCCAAGGCGGCAGGCGGCGAAGGCGGCTGGATGCGCGATCTCCTGCGCGGCGCCGTCTCGCGCGAGGAAGCCCAGTTCAGCCAGCCGCGCGGCGAAGGCCAGGCCGCCCGCCCGGCAGACGCCCGCAACCCGCGCCATGTCGTCGAATCGCTGAACTCGCTCTCGGTCGACATCGCCCGCGCCATAGACCACGACGCCTCGGTCGATCTGTGGCGGCGCTACCAGCGCGGCGAGCGCGACGTCTTCACCCGTCGCCTCTACACGCTGAAGGGCCAGCAGACCTTCGACGAGATCAAGCGCAAATACGAGCGCGAGCCGGAATTCCGCACCGCGGTCGACCGCTACATCTCGGATTTCGAAAAGCTGCTCGCCGACGTCGCCCGCAACGACCGCGACAAGGTCATGACGCAGACCTATCTCACCTCGGACACCGGCAAGGTCTACACCATGCTGGCCCACGCCGCCGGCCGCTTCAACTGAGCGGACCGGGACCGGACTTCGAAGCGGCCGCCCCCGGGCGGCCGTTTTGCGTCGGCGGTCATTTCCCCGCCTTTTCTTGTCCCAAGTCTTAAAATGCGCGTCCCTACCCTCTATATGCGTTGCAACGCAGGACCGAACGCAGGGGAAGAGACGCGAATATGATGCTGATACAAGGATTTGGCCGTGGGCTGGCGATGCTGGCAATGGCGCTGGTGGTGATGATGACGGTGGTGGACGTGGCCGAGGCCCGTCGCGCCGGCGGCGGCTTCGGCAGCCGTGGCACGCGCACCTTCTCGACGCCATCGACGACGCGCACCGCACCGACCGGCGCCCAGCCGATCGATCGCACCATGACGCGCCAGCAGCCGGCCCAGCCCTCCGCCGGCCGCAACGCGACCGCGACAAACCCGCGCCCCGGCCTTTTCGGCGGCCTCGGCGGCTCGCTTCTAGGCGGCCTCATGCTCGGCGGCCTCGTCGGAATGCTGCTCGGCCATGGCCTTGGCGGCGGCATCGGCTTCCTCGGCCTCATCCTGCAGGTGCTGCTGATCGCCGGCGTCTTCCTGTTCCTGCGCCGTATGTTCGCGCAGCGCGGCGCGCCCGCCTATGCCGGCGGCGCCGACGCACGCAGCCAGTATCGCGACGGCGGCTCGGATTTCGAGATCCCGCGCATCGGCGGCAGCCGGCAGGCCGCCCCGCAGGCCAAGCCCGGCGACGAGATCGGCATCGGGCAGGCAGACCTCGACCGGTTCGAGACCATGCTGAAGGAACTGCAGGCCGCCTATGCGGCGGAGGACTTCCGCACGCTCCGGCAGATCACCACGCCGGAGGCCATGTCCTACCTTGCCGAGGAGATCGGCGACAATGCCACGCAGGGCCTCCGGAACGAGGTGCGCGACATCCATCTCGTGCAGGGCGATGTCGCGGAAGCCTGGCGCGAGGGCACGGACGACTACGCCACCGTCGCCATGCGCTACGAGAGCATCGACGTCATGCGCGACCGCTCGACCGGCCGCGTCGTCTCCGGCGATCCGGACAACCTCACGGAAGCGGTCGAAATATGGACCTTCGTGCGCCGGAACGGCGGCGAGTGGAAAGTCTCGGCGATCCAGGGTGTCGAAGCCGCCTGAAGACAGGGGCGCCTGCCCCTCGTCCCGCCACCGCGACCTTCGCCCCGCAAGCGGGCGAAGGAACGGATGACAGGGCTTCCCCTGCCAGCAAGGTCTCAGGAAAAACAAGCATCCCTCCCTTTACCCCGCTTGCGGGCAAAGGCGACCGTGAGGCCGGATGAGGGGTTTTTCGATCAGATCGACTTCAACGTCCAGCCGACGATGTCGGCCGTGACCGTGGCGAAGGCCGCATCCAGCCCCTTCACGAAGGCGGTGCTGTCCGCCCCCCTGACCGGCGCGGTCGCGCGGAACAGCTTCTGCGCGCGTACCGTGCCTTTGCGGTCGTTGAGCAGCTTGGCGGAAATCTCCACGACGGCCGTGTCCGCCCCTGACGTCTGCACCTCGAAGGTGCGGATGTCGGTGACGACCTGGTAGTCGATCGCAAGGCCCTGCCCCGGCATGCCGACGCCGCCGACGCGGCCGGTATTCTCGAAGGCCTGCACCAGCTTGGCCTGGACCATCTTGCTCAGGCTGTCGCTCCACTGCGACTTGGCGAGATACTGGATTTCGGAAGGCGACGGGCGGATAACGATCTGTTCGCTGTCGAGCGCCTTGAGGGCGGAGGGCTGCGGCACGAGGATCTGGCGGTTCCTCGCGGAAGGCCCTTCCGCGGACGCCGTGGCCGAGAGGCTGAACGTGTCGTTCTTCGCGGGACCGCTGCCGCAGGCAGCGAGCGTTGCCGCCAGAACGGCGATGAGGGCGGCCCGCGCCGCGGTCCCGTTCCGCAACAACTCCATACCCGATACCGTCATTTCATCCTCAAACCCTGGGAATCAATGTGTAGCAGCGGCACGGCACGCTGTCACGGTTGCGGGGGCGGACAAATTCGCGTCCGATGGCTGCCGGCCCGCCGTTGTGGGGATAGGGCCACACTTTGCGCCCGGCATCACCGCCGGGTGCGCCCGTCGTACTGCTTGACGGTGTCGCCGCCGAAGAGCAGGCGCTGCGGATTGCGCTCGAAGCCGGAAATGGCGCTGTCGAGGTTCTGGATCGTGCGGCGCGTGTCGAGCACCAGCGCCTCGACGTCGCGCAGGCCCGAGCCCGAGAAGCGCTGCAACCCGTCGGCGATGGGGCCGATGCGGCCGTTCAGCGTATCGGCGGCCTGCTTGATCGACTGCAGCGTCGCCTTGGCCTCGGCGAAGAGCGATTCGGAATCGCCCTCGCCCAGGAAGCCGTCGAGCTTGGCGAGCACGCCGTCGACGCGCGAGGACGCCGCGTTCAGCTTGTTCGACATCTGCTGGACGTCGGTGATGATCTGGTCGATGTCTTCCTTGCGCTCGCCGATGCGGTTGGCGACGCCCGTCACGGAGGCGATCGCCTTGCGGGCATCGTCGGTCGCGACCGAGATATTGTCGATGGCGCCGCTGACCTTCTGCGTGTCGACCGCGGCCATCAGCGTATCGACCTTGTCGAGCGTCTCGCCGGCGCGCTTGCCGAAGGCGTCGAAGGTCTCGGCGGTCTTGCGGAAGCCCTCCACGGTCGCCTTCACATCGCCCGAGGCGTCCGCGATGTCCCTGCTGATCTTGTCGACATTGCCGACGAAGTCCTCGACCTTCTTCGGATCGACCGCCTTGATCAGCGAATCGATGGAGGCGAGCGTGGAATCCAGCCGTCCCGAAAGGTTCTTGAACGTATCGGAAAGGCCGCCGACGCTTTGCAGGAACGCATCGATATTCTCGCCGTTCTTGGCGAGTGAATCGGAGAACTGCTCGGCATTGCGGATCGTGTTGGTGAGCGGGCCGCGCGCATCGGCGACGAAGCCCTGGATATCGGAGACGGCCGTGTCGGCGCGCTTGAGGATCTTGTCGGCGGTCGAAAGGATGTTCGTCACGCTCGACTGCTCGGCCTGGAGCACGGCGGTCGTCTCGTTGTCGAAGGCCTCGCGCAGGATGTTCGGATCGCCGGCATTGCCGCCGCCAAGCTCGATATAGGCGGCCCCCGTCAGGCCCTGCACTTCCAGCACGGCGGTTGTGGACTTCTTGACCGGCGCGCTGGTCGAGACCTCCGTCATGGCGACGGAAAAGCGCGGATCGTCCGCATCGATGGCGAGGTTGCGCACGGAGCCGACCGGAATGCCGTTGAAGCGCACCGGCGAGCCGACGGAAAGGCCGTTCGCCGAGCCCGGGATGCGGATCGCCAGTTGCGCCATGTCGCCGCCGCGGCCGTACTGCGACATCCAGTAGACGAAGACGAAGGCGGCGGCCATGACCAGTACGGTGAAGAAACCGACGAGGGCGTAGTTGGCTTTCGTTTCCATGCTCCGGGCTATCCTGCTCGCAGTTCCATCCGCCGGGACCGCCAGGCCCCGCTAATCGTTACGTCTTCGGCACGATCGACCGCGCGCGCTTGCCCTGGAAATAGGACTGCACCCACGGATCGTCAAAGGCCAGCATGTCCTCGATCGTGCCTTCGACCAGAACCTTCTTCTGCCCGAGGACGGCGATGCGGTCGCATACCGAAAACAGGCTGTCGAGATCGTGAGTCACCATATACACGGTGAGGCCCAGGGTGTCGCGCAGTTTGGCGATCAGCTCGTCGAATTCCGCCGCGCCGATCGGGTCGAGGCCGGATGTGGGTTCGTCGAGGAAGACCAGGGCCGGATCGAGCGCGAGTGCGCGCGCCAGCGCCGCGCGCTTGATCATGCCGCCCGAAAGCTCGGAGGGGAACTTGTCCGCCGCCTCTGGCGCAAGGCCGACCAGCTCGACCTTGAGCCGCGCCAGTTCGTCCATCATCGCCTGCGGCAGGTCGAGATATTCGCGCATCGGCACCTGGATGTTCTCCTTGACCGTCAGCGAGGAGAACAGCGCGCCATGCTGGAAGAGCACGC
Organism: Shinella sp. PSBB067; assembly: GCF_016839145.1. Taxonomy (NCBI): domain Bacteria; kingdom Pseudomonadati; phylum Pseudomonadota; class Alphaproteobacteria; order Hyphomicrobiales; family Rhizobiaceae; genus Shinella; species Shinella sp. PSBB067. Next base: position 1,626,519 of record NZ_CP069303.1, read on the forward strand.
CGAGCTTCATGTCGAGCGCCAGCCGCTCGGCGTCCGAGGCCTTGTCGAAATCCACGCCGAAGATGCCGATATTGCCGGAGCGGCGCGGCAGGAGGCGCAGCACCGTGCGCATCAGCACCGACTTGCCGGTGCCGGAAGCACCAACGAAGCCGAGGATCTCGCCGCGGTGGATGTCGAGATTGAGCCTGTCGAGGACGATGTTGCTGCCGAAGCCGACGGTCAGGTCCTTGACCGAGAGCACCACGTCGTCCTGTTTTTCCGGATCCATGGGCATCCCTAGAAGTCGATTGCGGCGTAGAACATGGCAAAGAGGCCGTCGACGAGAATGACGACGAAGATCGCCTTCACGACCGAGGCGGTGACGTGCCGGCCGAGCGATTCGGCGCTGCCGCCGACCTTCAGGCCCTCCACAGAGGCGACGATGCCGATGATGAGCGCCATGAACGGCGCCTTGATCATGCCCGAGACGATGGTGGAAAGGTCGATCGCCTCGCGCAGGCGCGACTGGAACGTCTCGAAGGTGATGCCGGAATAGGCCCAGGCGACGAAGGCAGCCCCCGCAAGCGCCGCGAAATTGGCGATAATCGTCAGGAGCGGCAGCGCGACCGTCAGCGCGACGAGCCGCGGGAAGACGAGCACGCCGATCGGGCTGAGGCCCATGACCTTCAGCGCGTCGATCTCCTCGCGCATCTTCATCGAGCCGATCTCTGCGGTGATCGCGCTGCCGGAGCGGCCGGCGATCATGATCGCCGTCAGCAGCACGCCGATCTCGCGGAGCTGCAGGATGCCGACGAGGTCGACGACGAAGACCTCGGCGCCGAAATAGCGAAGCTGGAAGGCGCCCTGCTGGGCGATGATCGCACCGATGAGGAAGGACATCAGGAGGATGATGGGAACGGCACGCACGCCCATATGGTCGATCTGGTGCACGATGGCGGCCGGCGACACGCCGCTCTTGCGCCCGAGCTTCAGTTGCGCCCCGCGCACGGCCGAGCCGAGGATGAACATGGCCGCCACCGCGTCGTTCCAGACGTCGACCATGACGCGGCCGACCGGGGCGAAGATGCGCTCGAAGCGCGAAGCGGGGGCGGGTTTCTCCTCGCGCGGCGCGGCGAGCTTTTCCGGCAGCGCGGCGATGAGGTCGGCGTAGCGCGTGCCCTTGCGGTCGGTCACGCTCACTTCGGCGCCCGCGGCCTGCCGCTCGGTGATCGCCCGGCGCAGCAGCCAGGCGCCCTCCGTGTCCATCTCCTCCACCGCGCTGAGGTCGATCTCGAGCGCGCCACCCTGCCCGGCGGCAACGCCGGCAAGCTGCTTGCTCGCCCCCACGGCGGTCGTGTTCACCCAGGGGCCGGAGAGACGCCAGATCTCCCCGTTCCCGCCCTCCGGGCGTTCGGTCGCGATTTCGGCGGTGGGGGTGGCGGCGGCGGTCAAGTCTCTTGCATCTTCCCGTGCTTGGGACAACATGCGCCTGTCTTACCGGCTCGCCGGCCATCTGTCACCGAACGAACGGCCGAAAGCCTCAATCCACATCGAAATTTTCAAGCCTTCAGGATCGATCCCATGCGCCGCACGCTCCACGCCCTGACCGAAAGCTTCCCGATTGCCGGGGCCTTCACCATTTCGCGCGGCGCCAAGACGACGGCCGAGGTGGTGACCTGCGCGATCGGCGCCTCCGGCCTTTCCGGGCGCGGCGAATGCGTGCCCTACGCCCGCTATGGCGAATCGGTTGCCGGCGTCCTTGCCGCCATCGAGGATATGCGCGGCGCGATCGAGGACGGCATGGGCCGGGAGGACCTTGCCCGCGCCATGCCCGCCGGCGCGGCCCGCAACGCCATCGACTGCGCGCTCTGGGACCTGGAAGCCAAGCTTTCCGGCGTGCCGACCTGGCAGGTCATCAACACCGCCGCCCCGCACAAACTCGTCACCGCCTATACGCTCTCGCTCGGCGAGCCGGAGGCGATGCAGCGCCAGGCGGCCGAACATGCCTGGCGGCCGCTGCTGAAGGTCAAGGTCGGCACGCCCGACGATGCCGCGCGCATCCGCGCCGTGCGGGCCGGCGCGCCGGAAAGCACGATCATCCTCGATGCCAACGAGGGCTGGACGCCGGAAAACCTCGCCCGTCATTTCGCGCTCTGCGCCGAGGCGCGCATCGCCCTCGTCGAGCAGCCGCTTCCGGCCGGGGGCGATGCGGCGCTGCGCGGCCACGCACGCCCCGTCCCCGTCTGCGCCGACGAGAGCGTGCACCGGACGCAGGACGTGGCGAAGCTCGCCGACCGCTACGACGCGATCAACATCAAGCTCGACAAGGCCGGCGGGCTGACGGAGGCGCTGGCGCTGCGCGAGGCGGCGCGGGCCCACGGTCTCAAGATCATGGTGGGCTGCATGGTCGGCACGTCGCTGGGCATGGCCCCGGCCGTGCTTCTGGCGCAGGGCGCCGATTTCGTCGACCTCGACGGCCCGCTGCTGCTTGCCCGCGACCGGGAACCCGGCCTCCACTACGAAGGCTCGGACGTCTACCCGCCGGAAGCGACGCTCTGGGGCTGAGCGCCCGCGCGCGATGCGACCAGCCGGCCGGCGACGATGCAGGCAAGGCCCGCGGCGGCGATGACCGACATCAGATAGAAGCCCTCGACGCCATACCAGTTGTACGCATAGCCGGAGACGAAGGTCGCGATGGCCATGAAGATGCCGGTATAGAAGAAATAGAGCCCCTGCGCCGAGGCTTCCTGTTCCTCCGCGACCCGCTCCACCAGACGACTCTGCACGCTGACATGGAGCAACGCGAAGGTGAAGGCGTGCAGGCATTGCGACGCGAAATAGCCTGCGAAGGACGTTTCGAGGGGGAAGACCAGCCAGCGCCCCACGGCGACCGCCGCGCCGAGCGTCATCATGGACCAGAGGTTCAAGCGCCGCCGGATCCGGAGCGCGAAGGCGAAGAGAATCACCTCGGCAAGCACGCCGGCGCTCCAGAGCACGCCGATCTCCGTGCCGCTGAAATCCAGCTTGCGCCAGTAGATCACCGAGAAGGCGTAGAGCATGGCGTGGCTGGCATTGACCAGCGAGACGCCGATCAGCATGAGCTGCACGTCGCGCTGCCTGAGCGTGCTGGCCGCCGGCATGGTGGCAATCGCCGCGATGGGCGACGGACGGCGCGGCCGGCCGATCTTCGGCACGATCAAGGCCCCCGCAACGGTCAGCGCGAAGGCCGCCGCCATCGCCGGCAGCACCATCGCCCCGCCGTAGAGCCCGGCGAGCCAGCCGCCGATCATCGTCGCCACGATGAAGGCGAGCGAACCCCAGAGCCGCATCCGGCTGTAATCGAACTTCCAGCGGCGCACGCCCGAAAGCGCGATGGCGTCGGTGATAGGCACATAGGGCGAATAGACGGCGCATTGCAGCGTGTAGAGCAGGAGCACCGGCCAGAAGCCGTGCACGCCGAAGAAGAAAAGCGCCGTCAGGAGCGACAGCACGCCGGACCACATGAGCACGACGGAGCGCTCGCCGATCCGGTCCGCGACGATGCCCGCCGCTGGCGCCGTGAAGACGCGCACGAACATCGGCACGGCCAGCACGATGCCGATCTGGAAGTCGTTCATCGAGAGCGTTTCGAGCCAGACCGGAAAGAACGGCAGCGCGATGCCGTTGACCATCATCGGCGCGCAGAAGACGAGGGCGATGCGCGCGGCGAAATACGGCGGCGCGCCGGCGGTCATGGTAAACCCGGAAGGGGCGGTCATTGGCGGGGAACCTGCGTTGGAACGCCCTCCGCTCTATCACGCCGATGTACGTACGCCAATCCGCTATTTCTGCGGGTGGCGACGGATAATTCTGCGAGCGCTCTTCCCCGCAAAGGCGGCGTTCGCTGGTGGATGCCGCGCCCCTCATCCGGCCTGCCGGCCACCTCCTCCCCGCGGGCGGGGCGAAGGCATATGACGCACCGATCTACCCAACATCGCGTCGGGCACGTCCCCTCTCCCCGCTTGCGGGAAGAGGGCTAGGGTGAGGGGCAAGCCAACGAACTGCCCTAACGAAAATCCCCCTACGCAGCCTCCACGCCGGCCGGCTCCCGCACCTCGATGACGGGCATCTGCCGCGAGACCGGCAGAAGCTCGACGGGGGCGGCAGCCATCCGCTGCCAGGTGATCAGCTCCATCTCGCCGTCGTGATGCTCGGCGATGGCGGTGCAGCTTTCCACCCAGTCGCCGCTGTTGATGTAGCGGATGCCGTCGATCTCGGTGATCACGGCATGGTGGATGTGGCCGCAGATCACGCCGTCGGCATCGTGGCGGCGTGCCTCCTCGACCACGACCTTCTGGAACTCGCCGATGAAGTTCACGGCCGTCTTCACCTGCTGCTTGGCCCAGGAGGAAAACGACCAGTACGGCAGCCCCAGCCGGCGGCGGATGGCCGCGAAGACGACGTTGATCGCGATGGCCGCGTCATAGGCCCAGTCGCCGAGATAGGCGACGACGCGCGCATGGCGCACCACAACATCGAACTCGTCGCCATGCAGCACCAGATAGCGCCGGCCGTCGGCCGCCTCATGGATGATGCGCTCGGCAACCTCGACGCCGCCGAAATGCGTGCCGGGGAAGTCGCGCAGGAATTCGTCGTGGTTGCCGGGGATGTAGACGATGCGTGTGCCCTTGCGGGCCTTGCGCAGGAGCTTCTGCGTCACGTCGTTGAAGGCCTGCGGCCAGTGCCAGTTGCGCTTCAGCCGCCAGCCGTCGACGATGTCGCCGACCAGCACGATGGTCTCCGCCTCGTGATGCCGCAGGAAGTCGAGCAGGAAATCCGCCTTGGCCGCCTTCGATCCCAGATGCACGTCCGAGATGAACAGCGTGCGGAAGTGGCGGATATCGGGGTCTGCGGGGGTCGCGGTCATGCGTTTGTCTCCGGGTGGCCGGCCGCCGCGATCATCTTCATGACGGACGGCTTTCTTCCCGTTGAAAACCAGAGTCCTGTTTCAAATTGATGACACACCTATGCATTTCCCGACAGCAAATAGGCATTGCGCAGGCCGGCGATTGCGGCTTTATGGGAGCTTCGGAAACTTCACGTCGCGGCGGTTTCGTGCCACGAAGAGCCGCAATGAAAACAGCATATGGCAGGATGGATCATGAGCACGGGTGACAAATCGCGGACGCAGGACGGCCCCGCAAGCGGCGACATCGACCAGCAGGCCCTCTTCTTCCACCGCCACCCCCGCCCCGGCAAGCTCGAGATCAACCCGACCAAGCCGCTCGGCAACCAGCGCGACCTGGCGCTCGCCTACTCGCCGGGCGTCGCCGCGCCCTGTCTTGCCATCCGCGACGACCCGGGCACCGCCGCCTATTACACCGCGCGCTCCAACCTCGTCGCCGTCGTCTCGAACGGCACGGCCGTCCTCGGCCTCGGCAATATCGGTCCGCTCGCCTCCAAGCCCGTCATGGAGGGCAAGGCCGTCCTCTTCAAGAAATTCGCCGGCATCGACGTCTTCGACATCGAGATCGACGCGCCGACCGTCAGCGAGATGGTCGATGTCGTCTCGGCGCTGGAGCCGACCTTCGGCGGCATCAATCTCGAAGACATCAAGGCGCCGGAATGCTTCGAGGTGGAGCGCCAGCTCCGCGAGAAGATGGACATCCCCGTCTTCCACGACGACCAGCACGGCACGGCGATCATCGTCGCGGCCGCCGTCCTCAACGGCCTGGAGCTTGCCGGCAAGTCGCTGCCGGACGCCAAGATCGTCGCATCGGGCGCGGGCGCGGCGGCGCTCGCCTGCCTAAACCAGCTCGTCGTCCTCGGCGCGAAGGTCGAGAACATCTGGGTCCACGACATCGAGGGCGTCGTCTACAAGGGCCGCGAGGAGTTGATGGACCAGTGGAAGGCCGTCTACGCGCAGGAGACGGACAAGCGCCAGCTTTCCGAGACCATCGACGGCGCCGACGTCTTCCTCGGCCTTTCGGCCGCCGGCGTGCTGAAGCCGGAGCTTCTCGTGCGCATGGCGGAAAAGCCGCTGATCATGGCGCTCGCCAACCCGAAGCCGGAGATCATGCCGGAAGAAGCGCGCGCCGCCCGTCCCGACGCCATGATCTGCACCGGCCGCTCCGACTTCCCCAACCAGGTCAATAACGTCCTCTGCTTCCCCTACATCTTCCGCGGCGCGCTCGATTGCGGCGCGCGCACGATCAACGAGGAGATGAAGATGGCGGCGGTGCGGGCCATCGCCGCGCTCGCCCGCGAGGAAGTGTCCGACGTCGCCGCGCGCGCCTATTCCGGCGATACGCCGAGCTTCGGGCCGAACTACCTGATCCCCTCGCCCTTCGACCAGCGGCTCATCCTGCGCATCGCGCCGGCCGTCGCGCGCGCCGCGGCCGAAACCGGCGTCGCCTCCCGGCCGATCACCGATTTCGACGCCTATCTCGACCAGCTCAACCGCTTCGTCTGGCGCTCGGGCTTCATCATGAAGCCGATCTTCGCCGCCGCGAAGAAGGCCGAGAAGAAGCGCGTCATTTTCGCCGAGGGCGAGGACGAGCGCGTGCTGCGCGCCGCCCAGGTGCTGCTGGAGGAGGAGACCGCCAGGCCCATCCTCATCGGCCGCCCGCAGATCATCGAGGCGCGCCTCAGGCGCTATGGCCTGCGCGTGCGCCCGCATGTCGATTTCGAGGTGGTGAACCCGGAAGACGATCCGCGCTACCGCGACTATGTCGACGACTACTTCCGCATCGTCGGCCGCCGCGGCGTGATCCCGGAGGCCGCGCGCACCATCGTGCGCACGAACCAGACGGTCATCGGCGCGCTCGCCGTCAAGCGCGGCGAGGCCGATGCGCTGATCTGCGGCGTCGAGGGCCGCTATGCCAAGCACCTGCGCGACGTCAGCCAGATCATCGGCAAGAAGGAGGGCGTGCTCGACTTCTCCGCGCTCAGCCTGCTCATCTCGCAGCGCGGCGCCACCTTCTTCACCGATACCTACGTGACGACGCAACCGACCGCCGAGGAGGTCGCGCAGATGACCATCATGGCGGCGAAGGAAATCCGCCGCTTCGGCATCACGCCGCGCGCCGCCCTCGTCTCGCACTCCAACTTCGGCTCGCGGGATTCGGACAGCAGCTTCAAGATGCGCAAGGCGATGGAGATCGTCCGCGAGATGGACCCGACGCTGGAGGCGGACGGCGAGATGCACGGCGATTCGGCGATCTCCGAAGTGCTGCGCCAGCGCGTCATGCCGGATTCGACGCTTACCGGCGAGGCCAACCTTCTGGTCTTCCCGAACCTCGATGCCGCCAACATCACGCTCGGCGTGGTGAAGACGATGACGGACAGCCTGCATGTCGGCCCGATCCTGCTCGGCGCCGCGATGCCCGCTCACATCCTGTCGCCGTCCGTCACCTCCCGCGGCGTCGTCAACATGGCTGCGCTCGCCGTGGTGGAAGCCTCCAACCCGAGCTGATCCGGGCCACTCGCCAAACGACGACCGCCGATCCACCCACCGCCGTCATCCTCGGGCTTGACCCGAGGATCCACAGGCGCGGCACGCGAGTATGGATCCTCGGGTCAGGGCCGACCATGACGAACGAGAAGTGCTTTCTTCGGACATCGCCGGCAGCCGCCGTCATCGCAAGGGAAGCTGAAGCCGGCGCGTGATGCCGATCGCTTCCAGGAACGGCTCGTCGTGGCTGACGACGAGGAGCGCGCCGTCATAGGCCCGCAGGCCCGCCTCCACCGCTTCGATGGAGGCGATGTCCAGATGGTTCGTCGGCTCGTCGAGGATGAGGAGCGCCGGCGGCGTTCGCCCGCCCAGTACGGCGGCAAGGCCGGCGCGCAGCATCTGCCCCCCGCTGAGGCTGCCGACAACCTGCAAGGCCGCATCCGCCCGGAACATGAAGCGCGCCAGCGCCGCCCGGCAGGCATTCTCGTCCGCCTCGGGATTGATCCGCCGGAAGTTGTCGCGGATCGACAGCGCCGGATCGAGCAGGCTGACGCGCTGGTCCAGCATGGCGGCATCGGTGGAAAGCCGCACGCTGCCCGCCCAAGGCTGAAGCTGGCCGGTGACGAGCGCGAGGAGCGTCGTCTTGCCGGAGCCGTTCGGTCCCGTCACCGCCACCCGCTCCGGCCCGGTCATCGCGAAGGAAAGGTCGCGGATTACCGGCCGGTCCGGCAGGTAGCCGGCCGTCACGCCCTCCATGCGCAGCACCGTCCGGCTTGCGGGAAGATGCGTCGGCGGCACGCAGACGGTGAGCGGCTGGAGGATTTCGATGCGCTCGCGCGCCGTCGTCACCGCCTCGCCCGCCTGCGCCTGCCGGCTTTCGGCAAGCCGCGCATTCGCCCCGCTCGTCAGCTCGCTACGCTCCTTCATCGCGCCCAGCACGATGCGCGGAATATCGCCCCGCGCCTTCTTCCGGCGCCCGGCGCTGTCCTTGCGCGCCTTGCGCTCGGCGACCGCCTGCATGGTGCGCGCCACGTCGGCCGCGTGCTTTTCCGCGTCGGCAAGGTCGCGATGCGCGGCGGCGAGCTCCAGCGCCTTGCGCGCGCGATAGGCGGTCCAGTTGCCGCCATAGCGCGTCGCGCCGAGGCTCGTCAGCTCGACGATGGCATCCATGGTATCGAGGAGCTCCCGGTCGTGGCTGACGACGACGGCACCGGCGCGCCAGCCGGCGAGCATGTCGATGAGCGCGCGGCGCCCGTCGCGGTCGAGATTGTTGGTCGGCTCGTCCAGAAGCAGGAAATCGGGCGCGCGGAAGATGAGCGCCGCAAGCGCCGCCCGCGTCCGCTGCCCGCCGGAAAGCGAAGCCAGCGGCGTTGCGGCCTCCGCCTCCAGCCTGACACGGGCAAGGGCGGCGGCAAGCCGGGCCTCCAGCGTCCAGTCGGCCTCGGCGAGCTCGCCGGCACCCGCCTCGCCGCGCGCGGCACGTGCGAGAAGGTCGAGGGCGTCCGTAATGCCGAAGAGGCTGGCGACCGTCTCGTCCGGCGCGACCTGCACGCTCTGGCGCAGGAGGCCGAGCGTGCCGTCGATCGCGACGGAGCCGGATTGCGGCGAAAGATCGCCGGTGACGAGCCTCAGCAGCGTCGTCTTGCCGACGCCGTTGCGGCCGACGAGGCCGGCGCGCTCGGTGCCGAAGGTCAGGTCGAGATCGGAAAGAAGCGTGTGCCCGTCAGGCGTCGACCAGGTGATTTTCGAAAGCGTGATGGAATGCGGCATGGATACGGAATTCCCCGAGGACAAAACGAAGTCGGTTTGCGGTCGGGTTGAATTCCATGGCGCACCATCCGGTCGGCATTGACGATGGCCGGAATGTAGGCCCGGGCTGTGGCGGTTGCAAGGCAGGCCCGTTAATCACAAATGCGGGAGCACGTTGCGCTCCCCTCCGCGCGGCCTATGATGGGCCTCGAAAACGGCCTTTGGGGCCGGGCAATTCAAGCATTCAGGAATCGACCGACGTGAAGGCACGCGCCCGTCTTCTTTTCGCCGCTCTGGCCGGCCTGCCGCTCGTCCTTTCGGCCGGCACGGCGGCGGCGGGCGTGTGCGAGGGCATCCGGGCGGAGCTTGCCAGCCTGCCGAAGGTCGTCGCGGACACGGCGGGCGCGCGCAAATATGCCGGCGCCATCGCCCGCCAGAACATCCAGCTTCGCAAGGCGAAAAGCGACCAGCGCCGCCTCGGCTGCTCCAGCGGCAGCATCATCGTCATCGGCGGGGCGAATGCCGATGCCTGCGCCACGCTATCCACCGTCATCGGCCGGATGGAGCAGAACCTCAGGATCCTCGACGGGAAGCGGCGGGAACTGGCCGGCGGTGCCTCCTCGCAGGGCAAGCGCGGCCGCCTCATTGCCGCGCTCAATGCGAATGGCTGCAACGACGAGGCGACGGTCGTGCCCGTCGCGGCGACGGAGACGCTGCGCACCCTCGAAGACAAGCGCACCTTGCCGCTCGGCGCGGCACCGGAGGGCAGCGGACGGCTGGAACTGCGCTCGCTCGGCGGCAGCGCCGGCCACGGCAACCTTCGCACCGTCTGCGTGCGCACCTGCGACGGCGGTTTCTTCCCGATCTCCTCGGGCGCGACGCCCATCGATTTCCGCCGCGACCAGAAGGTCTGCGAGATGATGTGCCCGCAGACGGAGACGGAGCTCTTCTACCAGTCGATGTCCAGCGGCCAGGAGACCGAGCAGATGACTTCCACGGTCACCGGCCGCCCCTATTACGAACTGGCGAACGCCTTCGCCTACCGCACCCGCGACCTCTCCCAGCCGGGAGGCTGCGGCTGCAATCTCTCGGCCTATTACCAGGAAATGATCAGGCGCGAGAAGGAGAGCCAGGGCGGCGACACCGAGACCGCCAGCACCGGAAAGCGCAACAGCGAGGAAAACGGCTCCGTCACCACCTTCCGCACCCTGCCGGACAAGGAAGAGAAGGCCGCAGCTAAACCGCCCGTCGCTATCGAGGAACGCGACTACGACCCCGCGACGAGCAAGGTCCGCACGGTCGGCCCCGTCTTCCTGCCGGAAAACTCCACCGCCATCGACCTCGGCCGCCCGGCCGACGCCGGTGTGAACTGACGCAGGGCGGTTCGCAGCCGCGCTTCGAAACGGATAGAGTCGTCGCAGGCGACGCGGTTGCCGATAGCGGATATCGGCGGAGGATCAGCCCGCAGCAGCAATGTAAGGCTGCCGGTTGTCCACCACGGCCTTGAGAGCAGGCTTGCGGATGCGCACCTTCCGGTTCTTGTCGGCCAGTTCGGCCTCGGAGAAGGCCAGAAGCTTGCACAACTGGCTATGCCCGTAGGATTTGACCTTGAAGCCCGGCCGGCATGCCTGCAACGCGTTCAGCATATCCTGCAGCCTCACCCATTCTCCGTCCACCCGCGGCGCGGCCGCGAAGGCCCTGTGCAGAAGATCCGCCTCCAGCTTGCGCGGCGTCGGCGCCTTGGCGGCAGGGGACGGCTTTTTCACGGCGGTCACCGCCGGTGGTGGCGCCTTGGCGACCTCGGTCGCGACGAAGGCGTCGCAGGCCTCCCTGAAACGGAGCGAGGCCCGTTCACGGCCGAGACCGATGACGGTCTTTCCCTCCTGGCGGATGCGGATTGCCAGTTGCGTGAAATCCCCGTCGCTTGTCGCGATGCAGAAGACGTCCGCTTCGTTGCGGCAGAGCATGGCGACGGCATCGATGACAAGCGCAATATCCGCACCGTTCTTCCCGACCGCGCCGCCGGCCGTCTGGCATGGCGTCAGCGCGTGCCGGGGCGCGATGTCCAGCCAGGTGGAAAGCTGCGGGCATCGGTTGAAATCGCCGTAAAGCCGGCGCTCCCGCACGGTCCCGTGCCGGGCGGCTTCTTCGAGGATGGCGGCCGCGGCCGAGACGGACACATTCTCCGCATCGATGAAAACCGCTACATACTGCGCTGTCATGGCCATCGCCTCCACCTGTTCGGGGAAACGATAGCAAAAGGCGGCAGGGTCGCAATCGGCAGCGTCACCTTTTGCTTGCAGCGGTTAACGCGTTGCTACCCCCGGTCACGGTACCGGTTGGTGATCGGGTAGCGGCGGTCGCGGCCGAAATTCTTCCGGGTGATCTTCACGCCGGGCGCGGACTGGCGGCGCTTGTATTCGGCGATGTAGAGCAGGTGCTCGATCCGGTGCACGGTCGCCGCATCGTGCCCGCGCGCCACGATCTCCTCGGTGCTCATCTCCATCTCGACGAGGCATTCGAGGATGTCGTCGAGCACCGGATAGGGCGGCAGCGAATCCTGGTCGGTCTGGTTCGGGCGCAGCTCGGCAGACGGCGCCTTGTCGATGATGTTATGCGGGATGACCTCGCCCGACGGGCCGAGCGCGCCCGGCGGCACATGCCCGTTGCGCCAGCGCGACAGGGCATAGACCTGCATCTTGTAGAGGTCCTTGATCGGGTTGAAGCCGCCGTTCATGTCGCCGTAGAGCGTGGCATAGCCGACCGACATTTCCGACTTGTTGCCGGTCGTCACGACCATCGAGCCGAACTTGTTGGAGATCGCCATGAGGATCGTGCCGCGCGCGCGGCTCTGCAGGTTCTCCTCCGTGATCCCCTCCTCCGTGCCCTCGAACAGCTCGGAGAGCGAGGAGAGGAAGCCGGCCACCGGCGCCTCGATGGGCACGATGTCGTAGCGGCAGCCGAGCGCCCTGGCGCAGTCGGCCGCGTCCTTCAGCGAATCGGAGGATGTGTAGCGGTAGGGCAGCATGACGCAGCGCACCCGCTCCTCGCCGAGCGCATCGACGGCAATGGCCGCGCAGATCGCCGAATCGATGCCGCCGGAAAGGCCGAGGACGACGTTCTTGAAGCCGTTCTTGTTGACGTAGTCGCGGAAGCCGAGCAGGCAGGCGCGATAGTCCGCCTCCTCCTTCTCCGGGATGCGCGAGGTCGGGCCGCCGTCGCAAACCCAGCCGCCGGCCTGCTTCTTCCAGGTGGTGAGGGCGATCGCCTCCTCGAACTGGCTCATCTGGAAGGCAAGCGTCTTGTCGGCGTTGAAGGCGAAGCTGGCACCGTCGAAGACGAGTTCGTCCTGGCCGCCGAGCTGGTTGGCGTAGAGGAGCGGCAGGCCGGTCTCGATCACCTGCTTCAGCACGACCTGATGGCGCACGTCCACCTTGCCGCGATAGTAGGGCGAGCCGTTCGGCGACAGCAGGATTTCCGCCCCGCTCTCGGCCAGCGTCTCGCAGACGCCGAGATCGCCCCAGATGTCCTCGCAGATCGGGATGCCGAGCCGCACGCCGCGGAAATTGACCGGGCCGGGCATGGCGCCCTGGTCGAAGACGCGCTTTTCGTCGAACTCGCCGTAGTTCGGCAGGTCCACCTTGTCGCGCACGGCGATCACCTTGCCGGCGTCGAGCACGGCGACGGCGTTGTAGCGGCCGGTCTCGTCCTGCCGCGGAAAGCCGATGACGACGCCGGGGCCGCCCTTCGCCGTGTCTTCGGCAAGGTCGTCGATCGCCCGGCGGCACGCCTTCAGGAAGGCCGGCTTCAGCACCAGGTCCTCCGGCGGATAGCCGGAGATGAAGAGTTCCGTCAGGAGCAGCAGGTCGGCGCCCTGCCGGGCGGCATCCTCGCGGGCGGCGCGCGCCTTGGCGAGGTTGCCGGCGACATCGCCGACGATCGGGTTCAATTGCGCGACGGCGATGCGCAGCGTCGTCTTTTCAGTCTCGGAAGTCATGTCTGCGGACCCGTTTCTGCTCGTGTCCGCCTTCCCGCGCGATGCCGCGGGGAAACTGCGGACGGTCGATACGCTCTTTAGAGCATGGCAGGCGTTTTGGGAATGAACGGCGTGCCGGTTGCGCGCGATTTCGCCGAAAAGATCGGGTTTTCAGAAGGTTCCGGAGGCCATTGCCGCAATGCAACACGAGGAACCAAAGCGGTGGGGGAACGTTGCTGCAAGCATTCATCTTCTGTTCAAGATGACATCCGTATGACAGATACACGAAGGTTTTATGAAATCTGGAGAAGGCCTTGGCCCTGTTTACGCCTGCAGCCGTGGCGATCGAAGCCACCGAAGGATTAGCCGCCGAAGCGGGCTTCCTCGCACGCCATGCCAAGGCGCTCGCCGTTCTGCGCTCGCTTGCCGTCTCCGCCCTTCTCGCGCTTGCGACCGTCGCCGTCATCGAGCTCGTGACCCGCGGCTCGCTCCAGCAGACCTATGCCTACCTGACCAATCTCCAGCAGCCCGGCTGGACCACGACGGGCATCTTCTTCCTGCTGTACCTTGCCATCGACGCGTTGATCGGCCGGCAGCACAAGGCCGTGCTCCTCGTCTCGCCGCTCGTCGTGCTGATGGGCGTCATCTCGCAGCAGAAGCAGGTCTTCCTCACCGACCCGCTCTATCCGACGGACCTGCTCTTCGGCCGCCAGATCCTCGAACTGCTGCCGGTGCTGGTGCAGGATCGCCCGTGGACCGCCGCCGCCCTTGCGCTTGCCGTTGCCGCCGGCCTCGTCGGCCTCGTCGGCCTCTGGGTCTTCGCCTGGCGCCGCTTCCGGCCGCTGACGCGCAGGGAGCGCCTGACGCGGCTTGCCATCGCGCTGCCGCTGCTCGCGGGCTTCGTCTCCATCATGGACTACAACGAGTTCTCCTGGATGCGCGACCGGCTGAAGGTCTTCCCGATCATGTGGGACCAGGCCGAGAACTATCGCCATAACGGCTTCGTCATGGCCTTCACCATCAACCTGCCGATGGCCAATGTGAAGGCGCCGGCCGGCTACATGATCGACGCCATCGACAAGATTCCCTCCAAGCCCCTGCCGGCCGGAACGACGCACCGCTCCAAGCCCGACGTCATCGTGGTGATGAGCGAATCCCTGTGGGATCCGACGCGCCTTGGGACCGTGAAGCTGTCGCCCGATCCGATGCCGGTCATCCGCGAGAATTCGAGCGGCAACGTCTTCTCGCCGGAATTCGGCGGCCTCACCGCCAATGTCGAGTTCGAGGCGCTGACGGGCTTCTCCAATGCCTTCCTGCCGACGGGCAGCATCCCCTACCAGCAATATGTGCGCAAGCCGATCCCCTCGCTTGCCACCTTTTTCCGCGCGGAAGGCTATACGGCGCGCGCCATCCATCCGTTCTCCGGCTGGTTCTGGAACCGCACGAGCGTCTACAAGGCCTTCGGCTTCGAGACCTTCAAGGACGTCGACAGGATGCCGCCGCTCGCAAAACGCGGCAACTTCACCTCGGACGAGGCGCTGACGAAGGAAATCATCCGCCAGGCGGATGCGCAGGAAAACCCGTTCTTCTTCTTCGCCGTCACCCTGCAGGGCCACGGCCCCTATGACGACGGCCGCTACAAGAAGACCGACGTCGCAATCGACGGCACGCTCGACGCCCGCGAGAACCGCATGCTCGCAAGCTACGCGCAGGGCGTGAAGGAAGCCGACCAAAGCCTGAAGATGCTGATGGACTGGGCGAGCCAGCGCGACCGCGAGACGATCATCGTCGTCTTCGGCGACCACCTGCCGCCGCTCAACACGGTCTACAAGAATTCCGGCTACATGCCCGGCGTCACCGCCTCGCGCAAGGGCACGGCGGAACAGATGAAGAAGGAACACGAAACCCCGCTCGTCATCTGGTCGAACAAGACCGGCGTCGAAAAGGAGATCGGCACGATCAGCCCGGCATTCTTGTCCTATTACATCCTCAAGGAGGCCGGTTACGAGCACCCCTACTACACCGGCTTCCTCGGTGCGGTGCACGACAAGCTGCGCGTCATCGACCGCTACATGCTGATCGACGCCAAGGGCACTGCGACGGCCGACTGGGCACGCAGGAAGACGGTCGACCCGCTGGTGCGCGACTTCCGCTTCCTCCAGCACGACATCATGTTCGGCAAGCAGTACGGCCTCGAACGTTTCTTCGATTCCCACGCGGAATTGATGTCGGCCGGCTACTGATTTTCACCGAAACGACGCTAGGTTCTGGCTCCGATTCGCTTTTCCGGAGCCCTGCCATGAAACCCTTCGACGACGCCGCCCAGATCCTGTTCGGCAAGTCCCCCGACCAGCTCGACGAAACCGAGCGCGAGGTCCTGCTTCATTCGCGCGAGGGCCGCATCCTCTCGCAGGACAGGAACGTCGCCTACGAGGCCAGGCAATCGCTCGGCGAGCGCATCGCCGATGCCATCGCCCGCGTCGGCGGCTCCTGGGCCTTCATCATCGCCTTCCTCGGCTTCCTGCTCGTCTGGACGATCGTCAATACGCTGGTGCTGACACGCGACGCCTTCGACCCCTACCCCTTCATCTTCCTCAACCTCGTGCTTTCCATGCTGGCGGCGCTCCAGGCGCCGATCATCATGATGTCGCAGAACCGGCAGGCGGCGCGCGACCGCTTCGAGGCCTCCAAGGACTACGAGGTGAACCTGAAGGCGGAGATCGAACTGATGGCGCTGCATCACAAGGTCGATACGCAGTTCCTCGGCGAGATCGCCGCCCTCAAGCTGGAAGTTCTGCGCCTGCAAGACGTGTTGCGCGAAAGGGAGTGACAACCAGCCACAGCCTTTAATACCCCCAAATTGGCGTACATCAATCTATAGGAGAAATTAAGACTCTGGGCGCACGATAAAGCTGCATCGGCATTCCGAATGCGGGATGCCTTGCGATCCGACAATCCCAAGGAGGACATGTAATGCACGCCCTCACCCGCCTGTCGAAGGATCGCGCCGGAACCTCGGCGCTGGAATTTGCGATCGTCGCCCCTCTTTTCTTCCTCACCCTCTTCACGCTGATAGCCTACGGCATCTATCTCTCCGTCACCCATTCCGTTCAGCAGATTGCCGCAGACGCGGCGCGCACGGCGGTCGCGGGCCTCAATCCGGCCGAGCGCATCACGCTCGTCAACCGCTACCTGGATGCCTCGCGCCTCGACTATTCCTTCATCAACCGCGCGAAGATGCAGGTAGTCGTCACCGACGATCCCGGCAACCCGGACCAGTTCACGGTCACGATCACCTACGATTCCAGCGACCTGCCCATCTGGAAGCTTTTTACCTTCGCCCTGCCGCATGAGAATATCCAGCGCTACGCCACGGTGCGTGTGGGAGGAATGTGAGATGACACCCTCCCGCCTCCTCGCCGACCGGTCCGGCAATATCGGCACGCTTGCCGCCCTCAGCCTGCCGCTGATGATCTTCTCTCTCGCCCTCGGCGTCGACTACGGCTACCTCACGGTGCAACAGCGCCAGTTGCAGGCTTCGGCAGACCTTGCCGCCATCGCCGCAGCCTCCAATGTGACGGAGGCGGAAAAGGCGGCCGCGACCTATTTCGCCCTCAACCGCCTTTCCGTCACCGTCACCGGCAGGAACGGCGTCACGATCCCCGCGACGCCGCCGGGCGTTTCCTCTGCCGCCAGGGCAAGCGTCGAGCGCGGCCGCTACATCGCCGATCCCGACATCGCGCCCGAAGACCGCTTCACGCCGGCCGACGCGGAAGCCGATGCCGCGCGCGTCACCCTTTCGCGCCCCGCCGATCTCTTCGTTGCCGGCGTCTTCATGCCGCAATCGCCGCTCTTGTCGGCGACGGGCTCGGCATCGCGCACCAAGATCGCCGCCTTTTCGATCGGAACGCGCCTTGCCAGCCTCAACGAGGGCATCCTCAACGCCCTGTTGGGCCAGCTTCTCGGTACCAGCCTCTCGCTCAAGGTGATGGATTACCGGGCGCTGGTCGATGCGGACCTTTCCGTCCAGCCCTTCCTGAAGGCGGTCGCGACGCAGCTCAACCTCACGGCAGGCACCTATGAGGAGGTGCTGAACGCCGGCATCACCATGCCGCAACTCCTGGCCTCGATGCGCGCCGTCGAGGGGCTTTCCGGCCCCGTCCGCTCGGCCCTGCACGCAATCGAGAAGGCGGCCGCCGGCAGCAAGGTCAAGCTCCCCCTCACGCGCATTCTCAACATCGATCCGAAGAAGGGCGTCGCGGTGACGACCGGCGGCGACTGGGAAATGTCGGTCAATGCCCTGCAGATGGTGACCGCCGCGGCCGCCCTCGCCAACGGCCGCAACCAGGTGGCCCTCGACACGGGCATCACGCTTCCTGGCCTTGCCGGCGTGACCGTCAGCCTCGCGATCGGCGAGCCGCCGGTCGAGACGCCGCCGCATCGCCTCGGCGCGCCCGGCAGCGCCGTGCGCAGCGCCCAGACACGGCTTGCCGTGGAGGTCGGCATCGATGGCCTTGCCGCGCTGGCGGGCCTGCGGGTCAAGCTGCCGCTCTATGTCGAGGTCGCGGCGTCCGAGGCGAAGCTCGCCGATATTCGCTGCCTCGGCGGCGCGACGACGAATGCCAACGTTTCCGTCGATGCCGTGCCCGGCGTCGCGGAACTTGCCGTCGGCAAGGTCGATCCGTCGGTCCTGTCGGACTTCTCGGACGAACCGCGGGTGCGCAAGGCCCGCCTCGTCGATACCGCGCTCCTCAGCATCGATGCGCTCGCGCACGGCGAGGTCAAGAACCTCACGAAGACCCGCCTCACCTATACGCCGACGGAAATCGCCGCCAAGGCGACCAAATCCGTCTCGACGCGCGACACGCTCACCTCCGCGATCAAATCGTTGCTGGGAGACCTGGACGTCGAGGTCAACATCAAGCTGCTCAACCTCGCGCTCAATACCTCGCTCGTCACCAAGGCGCTCGCCTCCACGCTGACGACCGTGACGCCGGCGATCGACGAACTACTCTACAACCTGTTGCTGGCCGTCGGCGTGAAGATCGGGGAGGCCGACATCCGCGTCACGGGCGTGCGCTGCCAGCGACCCGCCCTCGTCCAGTGAGGCGGCAGCCGGGCCTCACCTGCCCTGCGCGAATTGCGGCACGTCGTCGGCGATCTCGTAGTAGTCGCCCTTGTCGGCGCAGAAGATATGCATGCCGATCCGCAGCCCCGTCGGCTGCTCGAAGGCGCCGGCCAGGATCGAGGTATAGTCCGAGCCGTCGCCCTTCCAGAACAGGGTGGAGCCGCAGGTGCGGCAGAAACCGCGGCTCGCCCCTTCGCTCGCCCGGTACCAGGTGACGTTGTCGTCGCCCTCCACCGTCAGCCTGTCGTCACGCACATTGGTCGCGGCGTAGAAATGCCCGGTCTGTCGGCGGCACTGGCTGCAATGGCAGGCAATCACCTCGCGCAGCGGCCCGACCGTGCGCAGGCGCACCGCGCCGCAAAGGCAATGTCCATGATGTTCCTCGCTCATGCGCTCCCCCCAAAAGAAAACCGGGCCAGCTTTGCCAGCCGGCCCGGTCCTGTCAATTTCACATTCCTGAATGCATGCATCAGCCCCGTTCATCGACGGAGCCGAAGCATGAACGAAAGGCGATCAGCCGTTCACGACCATGCGCTTTTCGTCGCGGCCGCCCTTCATGCGCTCGGCAAGGAGGAAGGCGAGCTCCAGCGCCTGGTCCGCGTTGAGGCGCGGATCGCAATGCGTGTGGTAGCGGTCGGCGAGATCGTCGCCCGACAGCGCCCGCGCGCCGCCCGTGCATTCCGTCACGTCGTTGCCGGTCATCTCGACATGGATGCCGCCCGGATGCGTGCCTTCCGCGCGATGGATCTGGAAGAAGCTCTCGACTTCCGACAGGATCCGCTCGAACGGGCGGGTCTTGTAGTTGTTGAGCGTGATCGTGTTGCCGTGCATCGGATCGCAGGACCAGACGACCTTCTTGCCTTCCCGCTCGACGGCGCGGATGAGGCGCGGCAGGTTTTCCGCCACCTTGTCGTGGCCGAAGCGGCAGATCAGCGTCAGGCGGCCGGCCTCGTTCTGCGGGTTGAGGAGGTCGATCAGTTCCAGCAGGCCGTCGCCGGTCAGCGACGGGCCGCACTTGAGGCCGATCGGGTTCTTGATGCCGCGGCAATATTCGATATGCGCATGGTCGGGCTGGCGCGTGCGGTCGCCGATCCAGATCATGTGGCCGGAGGTCGCATACCAGTCGCCCGAGGTCGAATCGACGCGGGTCAGCGCCTGCTCGTAGCCGAGCAGCAGCGCCTCGTGGCTGGTGAAGAAATCCGTCTCGCGCAGGCTCGCATGGTTTTCCGGCGTGATGCCGACGGCCTTCATGAAGTCCATGGTCTCGGAGATCCGGTCGGCGAGCTTGCGGTAGCGCTCGGCCTGCGGCGAATCCTTGACGAAGCCGAGCATCCACTGGTGCACGTTGTCGAGATTGGCGTAACCGCCCATCGCGAAGGCGCGCAGGAGGTTCAGCGTCGCGGCGGACTGGCGGTAGGCCATGATCTGCCGTTCCGGGTTCGGAATGCGCGCCTCCTCGGTGAACTCGATGCCGTTGATGATGTCGCCGCGGTAGGACGGCAGCGACACGTCGCCCTGTTTCTCGATGCCGGAGGAGCGCGGCTTGGCGAACTGGCCGGCGATGCGGCCGACCTTCACGACCGGCTGCTGGGCGCCGAAGGTCAGCACCACGGCCATCTGCAGGAAGGCGCGGAAGAAGTCGCGGATCGTATCGGCGCCGTGCTCGGCGAAGCTCTCGGCGCAATCGCCGCCCTGAAGCAGGAAGCCCTTGCCCTCGGCCACGTTCGCAAGCGCGGTCTTGAGGCGGCGTGCCTCGCCGGCGAAGACGAGCGGCGGAAACTTCGCGAGGCGCTCTTCGGTCGCCGCCAATGCGGCGAGATCGGGATAATCCGGAACTTGGCTGATGGGCTTGTCCCGCCAGCTATTCGGCGTCCAATTCTGTGCCATGATACTCACCTGTCCTGAAGCGTTCGCGAGACGGACGAACGCCCCTCCGTTTTGAAGATGCGGGCTTATAAACCGTCAGATGGCTCTTGCATAGCCGCAGTTCCAGTGGCGGCTGTCCCAAAAGCGGCGACACGCGGGACCTCGTCAGACCCGCTGGCCGTTCCGCACGCGGTAGCTCGGCTGGTACATCGTCACGAGCTCCTCGGAGGCCGTCGGATGCACCGCCATCGTGCGGTCGAAGTCGTCCTTCGCCACGCCCGCCTTCAGCGAGATACCGAGGAGCTGCGCCATCTCGCCGGCCTCGTGGCCGAGGATATGCGCGCCTACCACCTTGCGGTCGGCGGCATTGACGACGAGCTTCATGATGGTCTTCTCCTGGCGGCCGGACAGCGTCGCCTTCATCGGGCGGAACTCGGCGCGGTAGATCTCAAGATCGTCGAACGTCTTCGCCGCCTCCTCCTCGCTGAGGCCGACCGTGCCGATCTCGGGCTGCGAGAAGACGGCGGTCGCGATGAGGTCGTGGTCGGGCGAGACCGGATTGCCGCGGAATTCCGTCTCGATGAAGCACATGGCCTCATGGATCGCGACGGGCGTGAGCTGCACGCGGTCGGTCACGTCGCCGAGGGCGAAGATGCCGGCCACGTTGGTGCGCGAATGCGCGTCGACGATGATGGCGCCGCGCTCGTTCATGGCGACGCCCGCCGTCTCCAGCCCGAGGCTGCCGGTGTTCGGCACGCGGCCGAGCGCCAGCATCACCTGGTCGACGGTCAGCGTCTCGCCGGCCTTGGTGGTCGCGATGCGGCGCCCGCCCTCGCCCTCTTCGACGCGCGTGATGATGTCCTCGCAGATGACGCGGATACCCTTGGCTATCATGGCGGACTGCAAGCCGTGGCGCATGTCCTGGTCGAAGCGCGAGAGGATCTGCCTGCCGCGATAGATCAGCGTCGTCTCGACGCCGAGCCCGTGGAAGATGTTGGCGAACTCTACCGCGATATAGCCGCCGCCCGAGATCAGGATGGACTTCGGCAGCTCCGGCAGGTCGAACGCCTCGTTCGAGGTGATGCAGAGGTCGTGGCCGGGCAGGTCGAAATGCGGCGTCGGATGGCCGCCGACCGCGATCAGGATGCGCTCGGCCGTCACGAGCTCGTCGGTGGCGGTCAGGCGGATCGTGTTCGGTCCGACGAGTATCGCGCGCGTTGCAAGGATGGCCGCCCCGGCATTCTCCAGACCCTTGCGGTAGAGGCCTTCAAGACGGGTGATCTCCTTCTCCTTGGCCGCGACCAGCGCCGGCCAGTCGAACTTCGTTTCGCCGACCTGCCAGCCGAAGCCGGCCGCGTCCTCGAAATGCTCGTGGAACTGCGAGGCATAAACATAGAGCTTCTTCGGCACGCAGCCGCGGATGACGCAGGTGCCGCCGAAGCGGAACTCCTCGGCGATCGCCACCTTCTTGCCCATGGCTGCGGCAAGGCGCGCGCTGCGCACGCCGCCGGAGCCTCCACCGATGACGAAAAGGTCGTAGTCGAATGTCGTCATGTCGCGATCTCCTGCGGGAAAGCCTGGCCGTATGGCCTTGGGGCGGAACGGCAGCGAATCCGCCGCAGCCCGACACATATAGGAACAGCGCATCCAAAAGGAAAAGGTAACGATGCCGCGATCACCGCCACAGCGGGCTCCCCGCGATCTTGCCAAAAATGGGTAGGCCGGCCGTGCGGAATCCGATTTACGCCGCCGCAAACCGGATTTAAGTAAAGTTCCCGACCAATCGTGGTCTAAGTGGATGATAAAAATGAATAAATCAGCATACTTCGTAGCCTCTGCCGCAGCATTCGCCATGCTTGCCGGCCCGGCCGCGGCGGAAGACCTCGTCTTCAATCTCAAGAACGGCACCGGCTCCGTTCTCACCCGTTTCTACACGTCCCCGGTCGGTGTCGAAAAGTGGGAAGAAGATGTCTTCGGCAACCAGGTCCTCGAACCGGGCGAAGCGATCGAGATCACCATCGCAGACGGCCGCAGCGTCTGTGAGTACGACATGCGCTTCGAGTTCTCCGAGGAGTCCGATCTCGACACCACCACCGACACGCAGAACCTCTGCGAACTCGGCACCTATACGATCCACGAATAAGACGGACCGGGCCGGCTTCACCGAGGGCGGCCCGGCCTATCCGGCGCGCGCGACAGCCTGCGAGAACGCCTCGGAGACCGCCGAGAACTTCAACGCCTGCCAGGACCGGTAATCGATCACGAAGTCCGACGAGACCCAGCAGTTCCCCCTGTTTCCCGGAAATTCCCAGCCGATCAGGCCGGCGCCGCGCGCCGCCGCCAGGATCCTCGCGGTGTGGCTCTGCGAGATGCGATAGCGGGCGGCGACGCCGCTCGCCGACACCGGTCCTATCCACACCCGCCCGGCCGGAAGATGCCATGGCGCCCGGGCGGCAAGTTCGTGCAGCACGTTGCTGCCCGACTCGGCGCGTGTGAAGAGCCCGACGGACGATGGCGGGTGGCACCAGCCGCTTGACGAGAGCATGAGACGCGCCATCCGCGTCTGGGCATAGACGATCAGGTCCGGATCGTTCCGCAGGCGCGCGGCACGCCCTGCCGTGTCGATACGATCGAGCGCTTCGAGATGGGTGCCGTACCAGCGGCGGATCAGGTCCTCCGTGTACGGCCTTGCCCGGAACATCCGCTGCCGGCGGTCCGCGCAGGCGATCTGCTCGACAAGCCCGTAATGACGCATCTCGTTCAGGAAGGCGAGAACCGTGTTGCGGCTGGCAATCGGCGTGCCGGCAAGGAAGCGCAGGAGGTTCGTCGGTGAAATCGGCGGGCGCGCGGGATCGAGCCGGTGTTCGAAGTGCAGCGCGAGAGTCGCCTGGCTGAGCAGCCATTTCTGCAGGTCCGAAAGATAGCGCACCTCCTTCGGGATTTCCTGATGGGTGGCGAGCAGTTCCTCGGCGGCGAAGACCAGGCAGTCATGAAACCGGCTTTCCGCAAGAAGGCGGTCGACCCGATAGGACAAGATCATGGCGAAAAGACACCGGGCGCAACGGATTAAATCGCATCATTGGCCAAAACGGCCTGCGGATGAAAAAGGCGGCCGGTGGCCGCCTTTTCAGCTTGTCGATTACTGCTGCGGCTGCGCGTCGCCGCCCTCGGCGGGCTTGGCGCCGAGCATCTTGTCGAGCTTGTTGCCGCTTTCGGTGCGCAGGTCGCGGTCGACGCCGGCAGCCCAGATCTCGGCGGCCTTCATGACTTCGCGCGTGGCGATCGGGCCGTCGGCCAGAAGCTTCTTGCCGGCCGCCGAGGCATAGAAGTCGGCGATGGCCTTGAGCTCTTCCTGCGTGAAGGTCTTGGCGTAGATGGTCGCGGCTTCCTTCTCGAGGTCGGCGCGGCGCGGGGCGAGCGCAAGAGCCTGCTCGTCCACCACGGCGTTGATTTCCTGCTCGTGGTTCGGCGAGGCCTGCACGAAGGTCGACTTCACGCGGGAGGCGAGGCCCGGAAGGATGTCGTCGAAGCGGCTCGTCGCGCCGATGGCGTCGATGGCGGCGCGCGCGGTCTTGATCTGCTCTTCCGTGACCTCCTGCGCCTTGGCGGCGCCGGCAAGGCCTGCCGAAACGATGAGGGTCACCGCGAGGGTCCGGCCGAAACCAGAAAATTTGATCATGTCGGTCTGTGCTCCTGTCTATTCTTTTGCTGTCAGCGTGCGCGCACCAGCGGGTCCCGCGATGATGGCCAGCGACGCCATGTTGATGAAGAGGCCGTGTTCGACGACGCCCGGTATGTCATTGAGGTTGCTTGCGAGCGCATCTGCATCAGGAATACGGCCAAAAGATGCGTCGAGAATGTAGTGTCCGCCATCCGTCGTGAAGGTGCCGTCGCCGGAGGCGCGCAGCGTGATCGCGCCGGAAAGGCCGAGGCGCGCGGCCGTCTTCTCGATGGCGATGCGGGTCGCCGCAAGCCCGAACGGGTTGACCTCGATGGGCAGCTTGAAGGCGCCGAGCGTCTCGACGACCTTGCTTTCGTCGGCAATGACGATCATGCGCTGCGAGGCGCTGGCGACGATCTTCTCGCGCAGCAGCGCGCCGCCGCCGCCCTTGATGAGGCGCAGCCTGCCGTCCACCTCGTCCGCGCCGTCGATGGTGAGGTCGAGTTCCGGCAGTTCGTCCAGCGACTTCAGCGGCACGCCGAGCTCGACGCAGAGCCGCGCCGTGCGCTCGGAGGTGGGAACACCCTCGACGCGAAGGCCGCCCGCCACCTGTTCGGCGAGAAGCCGCACGAATTCCTCGGCGGTCGAGCCGGTGCCGATGCCGAGGCGCATGCCGTCCTCCACGTAGGAGAGCGCGGCCTCGGCGGCCCTGATCTTCATTTCACGGGCGTCCATGCCCCAAAACTCCCTGAACGAGTACCCGCCGGCACGCGCGAAGCGGCCGGATTTCCGGTGAGACACTTACACGCCCTGAATGGCAAACGAAAGCCAAAATCGCCGCCCGCGCTGCGGCCGACAAGCCGATTGCAAAAGCCGCCGCCATCGCATACCGAGAAGCCTGTCCCTTCAATTCCCAAGGTATGCCATGTCCGCTCCTCTCGTCGTCTTCGACCTCGACGGCACCCTCATCGATACGGCGCACGACCTCGTGGCGAGCCTCAATCACACGATCGGTCTCGAAGGGCTGGAACCCGTCGGCTATGGCGACCTCACCCATCTCGTCGGCCATGGCGGCCAGGTGATGATCAGGCGCGCCTTCGCGCTGCGCGGCCGCGAGATCACCGATGCCGAGCTGCAGCGCATGCTCGCCGTCTTCGTCGAGCACTATGCGGATGCCATGCCGGGCGTCTCGGTGCCCTATCCGGGGCTCACCGGTGCCATGGACCGCCTCGCCGCGTCGGGCTACCGGCTTGCCGTCTGCACGAACAAGATGGAGGGCCTTGCCCGCCGCCTCGTCGACGGCCTCGGCCTCACCGCCCGCTTTTCGGCGATCACCGGCGGCGATACCTTCGCCGTCCGCAAGCCGGATGCCGAGCACCTGCTCGGCACGATCAGCCGCGCCGAGGCCGATCCGATGCGCACCGTGATGATCGGCGACAGCCTCAACGACATGCTCGTCGCCCGCAATGCCGGCGTCCCGTCGATCGGCGTGCCCTTCGGCTATTCCGACGTGCCGGTCGCCGAGCTCGAACCGAACCACGTCATCGCCCATTTCGACGAGCTGACGCCCGATCTCGTCGAGCGACTCATCGCTCGCTGACCTTGCCGGGGAGTGCCTGTTGGACTGGACCGAAACCCTGCTCGACACCCGGTCCGGCTGGACACCCGCACATCAGGGCGAATCCGGCGATCGCGTCTTTCGCAGCATCGATGGGCAGCGCTACGCCAAGCTGGCGCAGGGCCCGCGCGCAGCCGAGCTTGCCGGCGAACGGGACCGGCTGCAATGGCTTGCCGGCAAGGGCATCGCCTGCCCCGCCCCCCTCGGCTGGCACGCGAACGACGATGGCGCCTGCCTGACAATGAGCGCGCTTCCGGGCGTTCCGGCCGCAACGCTGTCCGGCTTGGACCTCCTGAAAGCCTGGCCGTCCATGGCCGAAAGCCTTGCCGCCTTCCACACCCTGCCCGTTGCCGGGTGCCCCTTCACCAAAGACCTTTCCGGCATGGTCGCACGAGCGGCCGATGTGGTGGCGCGCGGCGCCGTCAATCCGGATTTCCTGGCCGCGGAGGACAGGGACGTGCCGACACGCGATCTGCTGGCGCGTGTCGAGGCCGAACTGCCCCTGCGGCTGACGCAGGAAGCGGAGGAGCGCGCCGTCTGCCACGGCGATCCCTGCATGCCGAATTTCATGGTGGACCCGGCGACGCTCCGCTGCACGGGCCTGATCGATCTCGGCCGTCTCGGCACGGCGGATCGCTATGCCGACCTGACGTTGATGCTTGCCAATGCGCGGGAGACGTGGGGAACGGAGGACGAGGCCAGCAGCGCCTTCGACATCCTCTTCGCCACGATGCAGATCGAGGCGCCCGACAGGGAGCGCCTCGATTTCTATCTCAGACTGGACCCGCTGACCTGGGGCTGACGAATCAGCCCTGGACCTGCCGTGCCGAGCGCGTGGCGGCGAAGGCCTTGCGCATATAGTCGTCGCGGCCGTAGACGTCGTCGAAATATTCGACCGCGCCGTCCTTGTTCGGCCAGGCGGTGAAATAGGCGATGTAGATCGGAATGTCCGCCTTCACGCTCAGCGCCTTGTTGCGGCCCGCCGCGATCTCCTTGCCGACATCCGCCTCGCTGACCCCGAGCACGGCCGCCGCCATCTTGCGCGGCTCGGCAAGGCGCACGCAGCCGTGGCTGAGCGCCCGCATGTCCTTCTTGAAGAAGCTCTTCGACGGCGTGTCGTGCATGTAGATGGCGTGGCTGTTCGGGAAGAGGATCTTCAATTCGCCGAGCGCATTGTCGCCGCTCGGCGGCTGGCGCACGGAAACGCCCGCCGTCGAACCGTTCCAGTTGACCGAGGACGAGGGCACCGCGCGGCCTCCGACGGCAACCTCATAGCCCATCCGGTCGAGATAGGAAGGGTCGTTGCGCAGCTTGGGCAGCATCTCGTTGATGATGATCGACTGCGGCACGCCCCAGTACGGATTGACCTCCACGGTCTGGATGCGATCCTCGAAGAAATAGGTCTGGTTCGACTTCGAGCCGACGACCGTGCGCATGGAGAACTTTTCCGCACCATCCTCATGGTAATAGACCATGAAGGCCGGCTGGTTGATGAAGACATGGCGCGCGCCGAGATCGACCGGCAACCAGCGCGCCTGCTCCAGCGCCACTTCGAGCTTGGCGACCTTGTCGGTAACCGAATCGCCGCCCGTCAGCTTGCGGATCGAGGCCTTGCCGACGACGCCGTCCGGCTTCAGCCCGTTTTCCTTCTGGAAGGCCTCGACGAGCGAAACCAGCTCCGGCGTGTAGTCCGGCGTGCCGGCATAGCTTGCGATCGTCACCGAGTGATCGGTCTTCAGCGCATCGGAACCGTGCTTGACGATGCCCTTGACGATATTGGCAAGCTCGGGATTGCTCTGGCCCGGCTTCAAAAGCGTGTTTTCGGCGATCACCACGCGGTCGCCGCCTTCCGTCTCGGCGCGCAGCCGCGCGAGCTCGGCCTTCAGCGCCTGGAACTCGGCACTGGCCGGCGAGCGGCTTTCCAGATAGGCCTTGACGTTGCCGCTCAGCGCCACGTTCTTCAGCGCCGCGACGAGGTTGACGTCCTTGCGCTTGAAATCGTGATAGCCGGAAATACGGTTCGGATCGATGCGACCGCGCGCAGCGTCCTGCACATAGGTCGCGACAGCCGAGGACAGGGCGATCTCGAAGGTGGCGAGCTCGTTGTAGCGCCTGTTCATGTCGGCGCGGTCGAAGCCGTCAGACGGAATCTGCACCGCATAATCCCAGGGATCGAGGCCGACGGAAGCGGCATCGGCCAGCACGGCGATGGCGGCCTTGGCCTTCTCGTTGATGCCCGTGCCTTCGACCCAGACGAGTTTCTTGTGATCGCCGTAGAACGCCTCGACCGCCTTGGCGGCATCCGGCGTGGTGCGCACGTTGACCGTGGCGAAGGCGGCGCGAACGCCGGAATCGCCGGCCGGTACGACGTCGGCGGAAATCGAGCTGGTCACGACCGGGTCGGCCAGCTTGTCGACGGCGACGCGCTTCAGGGCGTCTGCCTTGTAGGTATAGTATTGCGGGCCGGTCACGCGCGGCAGCGGCTTTGCCGCCTGCCTCGCCTCGGCGTTCGGCATCATCACGCCGGTTTGCACGCCCGGAAGTTCCTCGCGCTTCGGCTCCTTCTTCTTGCCGCCGCGAAGGATATCCATCAGCGTAATGGCATTTGCGGGCGCGGCGTTAAGCGTGATGGTGGCGCAGGACAGAGCCAGCGCAGCGGCCAGCACGGCAGTCTTTGTCAGCTTCATATATATTCCATTCCCCGAATAAACCGCATGTCGCGGCCTCTGGTGGCGCCCGAACCAGCAGGCCGGTAAGTTATAGGAAAGGATGGTGAATGAAAAGGAAACGCCCCGGCCCGCCGGCCCTTCCGCCCCTCACGAAACCGTCATGCCGGACCCTTGCGGAAAGGACGCGCGGCTCCCCGTAAAAATTTGAATTGACGCGGATTTTCTTGCGTATGGCCGGTTTCGGAAGAACGGCCATCGGAAAGCATAAAAAATTTGTGCGCGCGGTTGTGATGGAAAAAGCACAGCCGCGGATCGGCCCGCCGCACCTTCGCCGGAGCGCATCCGGCGCCTAATCGATTTTAACCGAAAGTCTCGCCTTCCGCCGCCATTCCGCCCTTGCAACCGGGTCTGAGATGGGCCAGAGATTTGCGCGATTTATCGCGCCGGCGCGGCCCTTCCCGAACGGCCCGCGCTCGCCCGGCCTGCCGCGTCCCATGCGGCGGCATCGCCGGCGGCAGGACGGAGCGCATGGGCTTTAAAGCGGGAAGCACAATGACATCGACGCGCACGGAAACGGATACATTCGGCCCCATCGAAGTGGACAACAGCCGCTATTGGGGCGCGCAGGCCCAGCGCTCGCTCGGCAACTTCAAGATCGGCTGGGAAAAGCAGCCGCTTTCGGTCGTGCGTGCCCTCGGCATCGTCAAGCAGGCCGCCGCCCGCGCCAACATGGAGCTCGGCCGCCTCGACCCGGCCATCGGCAAGGCCATCACGGAAGCAGCGCAGGAAGTCATCGACGGCAAGCTCAACGATCATTTCCCGCTCGTCGTCTGGCAGACAGGCTCGGGCACCCAGTCCAACATGAACGCCAACGAGGTGATCTCCAACCGGGCGATCGAGATGCTCGGCGGCGTCATGGGCTCCAAGAAGCCGGTGCACCCGAACGACCACGTCAACATGAGCCAGTCGTCGAACGACACCTATCCGACGGCCATGCACATCGCCTGCGCCGAACGCATCGTCCATGACCTCCTGCCGGCGCTCAAGCACCTGCACGCCGCGCTCGAAGCCAAGGTCAAGGCCTTCGACCACATCATCAAGATCGGCCGCACGCACACGCAGGACGCCACCCCGCTGACCCTCGGCCAGGAATTCTCCGGCTATGCCGCGCAGGTCGCCTCCTCCATCAGGCGCATCGAGCTGACGCTGCCGGGCCTTTGCGAGCTCGCCCAGGGCGGCACCGCCGTCGGCACCGGCCTCAACGCCCCGGTCGGCTTTGCGGAAAAGGTCGCCGACCACATCGCGAAGATCACCGGCATCGCCTTCAAGACCGCGCCGAACAAGTTCGAGGCGCTCGCCGCCCATGATTCGATGGTCTTCTCGCACGGCGCCATCAACGCGGCCGCCGCTGCGCTCTTCAAGATCGCCAACGACATCCGCTTCCTCGGCTCCGGCCCGCGCTCCGGCCTCGGCGAGCTCGCCCTGCCGGAAAACGAGCCCGGCTCGTCCATCATGCCCGGCAAGGTGAACCCGACCCAGTGCGAGGCCCTCACCCAGGTCTGCGCCCAGGTCTTCGGCAACCACGCCTCCCTCACCTTCGCCGGCAGCCAGGGCCATTTCGAGCTCAACGTCTTCAACCCGCTGATGGCCTATAACTTCCTGCAATCCGTCCAGCTCCTGTCGGACGCCGCGATCTCCTTCACCGACAATTGCGTGACCGGCATCGAGGCGCGCGAGGACAACATCAAGGCCGCGCTCGACCGCTCGCTGATGCTCGTCACCGCGCTCGCCCCGAAGATCGGCTACGACAACGCCGCCAAGATCGCCAAGACCGCGCACAAGAACGGCACGACGCTGCGCGAGGAGGCCGTCGGCGGCGGCTACGTCACGAACGAGGAGTTCGACGAGGTTGTGCGCCCGGAAAAGATGATCATGCCGGGTTGAAGAAGTTTCCTTGAATATAAACGACCGGAAGGCCGCAGATCGTTGGATTTGCGGCCTTTTTTCATAAGGCTTTCCGCTACGGCACACACAACCGTTAATCTTTCCCAAAGCATTTTCGCGGTATTTTACGGGATGGGAGTCAACGAACGGAATCAGGAGCAGCCGATATGAACACGGCAGTTGCGCAGAAGGTCCAGGTGCCGGACATCGCGGCACAGGTGACTTACGCCATGCGCATAATGGGCGTTTCTCCCATCCCGCGGAATTACGAGCTGTTCTACGAAGCCTATATCGGCTCCAATCCCAAGCTGACGCGGGAACTCGCCGCCCTCGGCAGCAAGGCCTCGCAGGAGGAACTGGACGAGATCGGCGCGCAATATTTCGGCCATCACCACGGCGCAACCGCCATCGACGGCGTGCACACCAAGATCGTCGGCGAACTGGAGGGTCTGCTGCGCCTTCTGCGGCAGGAGCAGACCTCGCTCGAAAGCTACAACAGGCTGCTCGACGAGACCTTCGTGCGCATCAACGGCAAGAACGCCACAAGCGTCGACATCATCAAGAGCGTCATCGGCGTCCTCACGCAGGCCACCGGCGACACCATCACCCAGGGCAAGGAGATGGTCGAGAATGTCACGCAGAAATCGCTCGAGATGGAAAACGTCCGCAAGGAGCTGGACGAGTACAAGCGCATCGCCAACACCGATTCGCTGACGCAGCTCTCCAACCGCCGTGCCTTCGACGACAAGCTCTCGGCCATCTACAATTCTTCGATGTCGCGCAACGTCACCGCGCTGATCCTCGCCGACATCGACCATTTCAAGAAGATCAACGACACCTACGGCCACCCGGTCGGCGACAAGATCCTCGCCTCCGTCGGCAGCCTGATCCGCGCCAATGTGCGCAAGGACATCCTCGTCGCCCGCACCGGCGGCGAGGAGTTCGCCATGATCGTGGAAGGCAACACAGAAGAAGAGGCGATGGCGATCGCCGAGCGCATCCGCATCGCGCTGGAGCACACGCCCTTCAAGAATTCCAAGACCGGCGTCAACTACGGCCCCATCACCATCTCGCTCGGCCTGTGCATGGCCTCCTGGGCGGAAGGCCCGGGCGAACTCTATTCCAAGGCCGACATCGCCCTTTATTGCGCCAAGAACGGCGGCCGGAACAGGACGATGCCTTTCGAGGACGGCATGAAGAAGGATTTCGTCAAGAGCTGGCTCATCTATCGCAAGTAAGGCCTTCCCGAACCTGTCCCGAAACGGCGCCCCTGCGGCGCCGTTTTGCATTTTGGCAACGAAACGTCTCCCATCGCGGAATTCGGCGGAACCGTGGCGGCATCCGAGCGTTTCCACGGCAAAAGGAGGTACGTGCCATGCAAACCGGATTTCTCGAAATGACGATGATCGCCGCCCTGATGGTCAGCAGCCTCATCTGGATCCAGCCCTTCTGACCATGCTGTCAGGCGGCGATGCGCCGCCTGTCCTCGGCCAGGAAATCGACGATGCGCGCGATGACGGGCTCGGCCGAGACGATGCGGCGGTGGCCGAGGCCGTTTGCCCATTCGAGCGTGACATTCGCGCCTGAGGCGGCATAGCGCCGGGCATGCAACGCCGGCACCTCCTTGTCGTCCTCGGCATGGATGACGAGGATCGGCGCATCGAGCCGCCCCGCCCCGCGCGCCGCATCGAACGCCGAAAGCGGCGCGCCGGCGATATGCTCGATATGCCCTTCCAGCGCCGCCTGCGCCGGCGGCCCAAGCCTCAGCAGGCGTCCCAGGTCCTTGAACAGCCAGCTCATCTCGCTCGGCGAGCCGATGGTGACGAGCCGGCGCGGCCGGTGCGCGGGAACCGACGGCACGAGGCCGCTCGCCGCGCAGGCGAGCGAGGCGCCGCCGAAGGAATGGCCGCAGAAATAATCGAACCCGCCGAAGCGTTGCCAGGCCGCATCGATGGCGCGCACGGCCATCGGCAGCGTCAGCGTGCGCCCGCGCGAGGCGCCGTGCCCCGGCAGGTCGAGCGCCACCACCTCATGCCCGGCGGCGACCAGCCGCTCCGTCAGGGCGGCAAGATAGGCCGCCCGCGATCCCCAGCCATGCACGACGAGAACGCGCCCGGCCGACGCCGCGTGGTCGCGCGCGGCAAAGCGATGCGCAACGGCCGTCCCGCCGGCGAAGGAGAGTTCGACGCGCTGCGCCTGCCGCATCCAGCCCTGCGAGCGCGCGAACAGCGCCTTCTCCTTCGCCGTCCGCGGCCGGCGCGCGGGCGTCGTCGCGAAGAGGCGGAAGGCGACGCGGCCGGCCGCATAGGGAGAAACGGCGGCGATGCCGGACAGTGCGCGCCGGATGACCTTCAAGCCAAAGGATGCCATAGTGGGAATTCCAAAAAAATGTTCAACACTGAACAATAAAGTACAACGATGAACGAAAATCAACCCTTCCCCTGGGATCACCCGCGTTTTCGCAGCTGGATCGGCGTGGCGCGCGCATGCCAGCTCATGCAGCAGGCGATGACGCGGGCGATCGCCGATCTCGGTATCAAGACGCCGCATCTCGACATCCTGATCAACCTCTACCGCTTCGACGGCATCTCCCAGCAGGAGCTGGCCCGCAAGCTGCTCGTCGGCCGCTCGAACATGAGCATGCTCCTGCCGCAGCTCGAACGGCGCGGCCTGATCGTCCGCAGGCCCGACGCGAAGGACAAGCGCGTGCTGCGCCTTTCCTTGACCGAGGCCGGCCGCGACCTGACCCGGCAGGCAATGGCCATCCAGACCGGCATGATCGAGCGCATCCTCTCGCAGACACCCGCCGACCGCTGCCTTCAGGTCGCAGAAGCCATGGAGGACATCATCCGCATCCTCCAGGCGATGGAAGGCGATGAGGTCGCGGACGAGGATTAGTCGCTTGCCTCATCTTCCTGCGCGTGGCGCTGGCGGCCCTCTTCCGCGGCCGCCCGTTCGCGCGCGGTGCGTGCGGCGACGATGTCGGCCGGCTGGACATTGCCGCGGATGAGCTGGCGGCCGGCATAGATGCCGCCGACGGTTTCTAGCGCCAGGCGCTCCCGGTCGACGTCGCGGAAGTCCTCCACCACCTCGGCGGCAAGGTCGTCGTCCTCGCCGAGCGCCTTGAGCGTCTCGCGGCTGAAGAGCAGGGCCGATTCGAAGGTCTCGCGGATCTGGAAGTCGACGCCGGCATGGACGAGGTCGATGGCGTGGCCGCGGTCATAGGCACGGGCAAGCAGCGGCACGAGCGGGAATTCCTCGTGCACGACCTCCGCGATCTTCACCGCGGCTTCCTTGTCGTCGACGCAGATGAGGATCGCTTTCGCCGTCGCCGCGCCCGCGGCATGCAGGATGTCGATGCGCGAACCGTCGCCGTAATAGACCTTGAAGCCGAAGTCCGAGGCGTCGCGCACGAACTCCGCGTCCTTGTCGATCAGCGACAGCGTGTAGCCGCGGGCCAGCAGCGGCTGGCTGACGATCTGCCCGAAGCGGCCGAAGCCGATCATCAGCACCGTGCCCTCGACATTCTCCGGCAGCGTCAGCCCCTCGGTGGAGGGCTGGCTCTTGGGCACAAGCCGGTCGTGCAGGATGACGAAGAGCGGCGTCAGCACCATCGAGATGATGATGGTCGCCGTCAGGATGGCGTTCTGCTCGCCATTGAGGATGCCGGCGGCAACGGCGGCGGCATAGAGCACGAAGGCGAACTCGCCGCCCTGCGCCATCAGCACGGCGCGCTCCAGGCTCTCGCTGTGGCAGGTGCCGAGAAGGCGCGCAACGGCATAGATCAGCAGCGTCTTGGCGACCATGTAGCCGACGACGCTCGCCACCACGAGCTGCCAGTTGGCGGCGATGACGGAGAGGTCGATCGCCATGCCGACGCCGAGGAAGAACAGGCCGAGCAGGATGCCGCGGAACGGCTCGATGTCGGCTTCGAGCTGATGGCGGAAGGACGATTCGGACAGGAGCACGCCGGCCAGGAAGGCGCCCATGGCCATGGAGAGCCCCGAGAGCTGCATGGCAAGCGCCGAGCCGAGCACCACGAGCAGCGCCGCCGCCGTCATCACCTCGCGCGCCCCGGATGCCGCCAGCACCCGGAAGAGCGGGTTCAGCAGGTACCGCCCGGCCAGCACCAGCGCGGCGATGGCGCCGATGGCGATGGCGATCGACAGCCAGCGGTCGGACGCATCCGTCGCCGCCGCCCCGGTACCGAGCAGCGCGACGATGGCGAGCAGCGGCACGATGGCAAGATCCTCGAAGAGCAGGATCGCGATGATGCGCTGCCCCTTGAGCGTGGAGAGTGTCCCCCTCTCCTGCAGCATCTGCATGACGATGGCGGTCGAGGTCAGCACGAAGCCGGTGCCGGCGACGAAGGAGGGAATGAGCGGGAAGCCGAAGGCAAGCCCGATCCCGGTGAGCGCCGCCATGGCGCCGAGCACCTGGAACGTCCCGAGCCCGAAGATGTCCTTGCGCATGCCCCAGAGCCGGGAGGGCTGCATTTCAAGGCCGATGATGAAGAGGAACATCACGACGCCGAGCTCGGCGACATGGATGATCGCCTGGGGATCGGAGAAGAAGCCGAAGCCGAACGGGCCGATCGCCAGGCCCGCAGCAAGGTAGCCGAGCACCGAGCCGAGGCCGATCTTCTTGAAGACCGGCACGGCGGCGACGCCCGCCGCCAGCAGCACGACAACCTGGGTGAGATCGTTTGCGTTCGCTTCTGCTGCCAAAGGGCATCTCCCGTTCGTGTTTGGGGTGGACGCTACCTCGGGCAGGCAGTCCGGTGGATCATCGCGGCTTTTCGGAAATATCGCGGCTCATGCCCTTCTCCGCAAGCTCGCGCTCGTAATCGGCAAAGAGGTCCGGGCCCTTTTCCCCGAGTTCCCTGAGATAGGACCACGTATAGATGCCGGTATCGTGAAAGTCGTCGAAGCCGATGCGGACGGCGTAGTTGCCGGTCGGGATCATGGAGATGATGGCGACGTTGCGCTTGCCCGGCACCGTCACCTTCTGCCCCGGCCCGTGGCCCTGCACTTCGGCGGATGGCGAAAGCACGCGCAGCAGTTCGGCGGAAAGATCGAAGCTCACACCGTCGTTGAAGGTGACGAGAAGGCGCTGTCGGTCCTTGGACACACGCAGCTCGGTCGGCCAGAGTTCGCTCATGCCTGATCCCTTTCCATTCGATTTCGCGAAGGACTATGCCGCAAGCCGGGGATGCGCAAGGTCGAAAATGCTGTCATAATCGCCGCATCGGCTTGACGGAGCGCGCCCCGCGCACGACATGTCGATAAAGGAGACGTAGTTTGAATTCGCATGCAGGACCCTGGAATGGCGCGAACGCGCTCGCGCGATCCGAAGCGCCGATGATCGACCCCTTCGGACGGGCGATCACCTATCTGCGCGTCTCGGTCACCGACCGCTGCGATTTCCGCTGCACCTACTGCATGGCGGAAAACATGACCTTCCTGCCGAAGAAGGATCTTCTCACGCTGGAAGAACTGAACCGGCTCTGTTCCGCCTTCATCGCCAAGGGCGTGCGCAAGCTGCGCCTGACGGGCGGCGAACCGCTGGTGCGCAAGAACATCATGCATCTCGTGCGCGAACTCGGCACCCATGTCCATGCCGGCCGCCTCGACGAGCTGACGCTGACGACGAACGGCTCCCAGCTTGCAAGACACGCGGCCAAGCTTGTCGACTGCGGCGTGCGCCGCATCAACGTCTCGCTCGACACGCTCGATGCGGAAAAGTTCAAGACCATCACCCGCTGGGGCGAGCTTTCCAAGGTCCTGGAGGGCATCGACGCGGCGCAGGCGGCGGGCCTCAAGATCAAGATCAACGCCGTGGCGCTGAAGGACTTCAACGACCGCGAAATCCCCGAGCTGATGCGCTGGGCGCACGGCCGCGGCATGGACCTCACCCTCATCGAGACCATGCCGATGGGCGAGATCGAGGAGGACCGCACGGACCGCTACCTGCCGCTCTCGCAAATGCGCGCCCGGCTCGCCGAGGACTTCACCCTCACCGAAAACGCCTACCGCACCGGCGGCCCGGCGCGCTACGTCACGGTCGGGGAAACCGGCGGGCGCCTCGGCTTCATCACGCCGATGACGCACAATTTCTGCGAAAGCTGCAACCGCGTCCGCCTCACCTGCACCGGCACGCTCTACATGTGCCTCGGCCAGAACGACGCGGCCGACCTTCGCCTGCCGCTGCGCGCCAGCGAGGACGACGCCCTCCTCTCGCAGGCGATCGACGAGGCGATCGGCCGCAAGCCGAAGGGCCACGATTTCATCATCGACCGCCGCAACCGCCCGGCCGTCGCCCGCCACATGAGCGTCACCGGCGGCTGATCGCCGGAACGGAGGCCAGGTGAAACACCTTCTAGCAGCCCTCCTCTGCACCGCCCTTCCCGCGCCCGGCTTCACCGCCGACCGCCCGGCCGGCATCGCCGCCGCCGAGGTCATCGCCAAAGCGGCCCTCGGCGAGAATTGCGACATGAACGGCATGGAGGAGGTTCCGATGGCCGGGCCCGAGGCGGAAGGCTTCGCCCATTCCGTCTACCGCTTCTCCTACAAGCCCGCCTACGACCCCGAAGGCGAGGATGTTCAGGCCGAGCTCTACCTGCTCTTCTGCGGCTCCGGCGCCTACAATATCCGCAATGCCGTCGTGCTGAAGACGAGCAACGACGATACGCCGAAGCTCATCGCCTTTGCCATGCCCGACGTCGACTACAGCTATACGGACGACAACCGGAACAGGCTGAAGGCCGATCCGACCGTGCGCGGTTTCCGCGCAACGCCGCTCCTGGTGAACGCCGGTTTCGACGAGAAGAGCCGGACCATCAACAGCCACACCGCATGGCGCGGCATCGGCGACGCCTGGGACAGCGGTGAATGGGCATTCCGCAACGGCGATTTCGTGCTGACCCGCTTCGAATTCGACCCCACCTATGGCGACCCCCTGCCGGACGTTCCGGAAAGCTACGTCGTCTACGAGGCGGGCAGGTAGGGCCCGATGTAAAAACGGCCGGGCTTCCGCCCGGCCGCCTCCAACCGAAAGATTTTGCCCTCAGGCCGCGTGATACCGGCCGTAACCGTCGTCCTGCCGAAGGTCGAGGTCGCGGGTCTTGAAGTGGTCGATCTTCTCGTTGAGGTTCTGCACGCGCCGGCGCAGGCCGTGGATCTCGGCGGTGTTCTCCTCCACCATCGCGGCGTTCTGCTGCGTGATGAGCTCGACCTGGTGCACCGCCTGGTTCACCTCGTTGATGCCTTCGTACTGCGCGGCGGCGGCCGCCTCGATCTTGCCGACGAGCGTATGGATCGAGGAGATGTGCTCGTTGATGACGGTCAGCGCCTCGCCCGTCTCGGTGACCAGCGCGACGCCGTTGCGCACCTGCGCCGAGCTGTCGGAGATGAGGCCCTTGATCTCGCGGGCAGCGCCCGCACAACGCTGGGCAAGCTCGCGCACCTCCTGCGCGACGACGGCGAAGCCGCGCCCCGCCTCGCCTGCCCGCGCGGCCTCGACGCCCGCATTGAGGGCCAGCAGGTTCGTCTGGAAGGCGATCTCGTCGATGACGCCGATGATCGTGCCGATCTTCTCCGAGGAGCGGTTGATCTCGCCCATCGCGTCGACCGCCTTGGCCACGACATTGCCGGAGCGCAGGGCATAGCTGTGCGTCTCGTTGACGGAGACGGCGGTCTGCTGCGCGCTTTCGGCCGTCGAGCGGACGATCTCGGTGAGCTGGCGGAGCGCCCGCGAGCTTTCCTCTAGCGCCGCCGCCTGCTGCTCGGTGCGGCGGGCGAGATCGTCGGCGGAGACGGCAAGGTTGCCGGTGCCGCTGTTGATCTCCATCGTCGTCGCGCGAACGTCCGAAAGAGTGACGCGCAGCGCCTCGACCGCATTGTTGTAGGTGCGGGCCATCGCGACATATTCGGCGGCCAGCGCCTCCGTCATGCTTTCCTCCAGATTGCCGGCGGCAAGCTGGCCGAGGACGTCGGACAGCGCCGTCAGCGCCTCCGTCTGCTCCGCCTCGATGCGGGCGCGATCGCTGGCGCGGCGGGCCTGCTCCTCGGCGGTGAGCTGGCGCTGGGCCTCCGCCTCCCGCTCCAGGCGGATGTTTTCCAGCGCCGCATCGCGGAAGACCGCGACCGAGCGCACCATGTCGCCGATCTCGTCGCCGCGGTTGCGGCCGTCGATGCTGATGTCGAGGTCGCCGCTGGCAAGCCGCGACATGGCCTCGGTGACGCGCTTGAGCGGTCCGCGCAGGGTTTCCACCAGCATCAGGCCACCGACGATGGCGAGCAACGTGCCGGCGACCATCGCGATGATGGAGACGTTGGCCGAGCGCTGGCTGTCCTTCTTGCCGGCTTCCTGCGCGCTGGAGACGAACTGCTCCAGCGTCTGGCTGGCATCGGCGACCGAGGCATAGGCGGCGATGCGCGCGGCCTGCCACTTCTCGCCGACGGAGATGAGGTCCTGCGTGCCCCGCTCGATCCTGGCGAGCGAGGGGGCGAGCTTTTCCGAGAGGTCGCGCAACGCCGCGTTCTTCGCGCCGAGGCCGGCAAGCTCGCCGGCACTGGCCGAAACGGCCTTCACGTCCGCCAGAACGGCATCCCGGCTCGCCTGGTCGAGCTTGCGGTGCAGCTCGCTGATATGCAGGCGCGTTTCGTCGATGCCCTTGAAGGTATCGCCCATCAGCGTGATCAGCGTCTTGAGGAGGGCGATCTCCGCGTCCATGCCGACGAAGCGTTTGGCCGCCGTGTCGGAATTCTTGCCGGCCTCCTTCAGGAAGTCGGCGTCGAACTTGGCGAGCCTGGTCAGCACCGGCACGAACTTCGCCTTCTTCGCCTCCGCATCGTCGCTGCCGGCGAGGATCTGCTTGATGGTGGTAATCTCGGCCTCGAGCGGCGTGATCTGCTCCAGCGCCTTCGCGGAGGCGATCGCCCTGGATTCGCCGAGCTGCTTGAGGAGCTGCGGCAGGTAGGTCTCCGCGGCCTTCACCTTGTCCTCCGCCTTCATCGCGAGGGCGACGGGCTTGCGGAACTTGCCGATGCGCTCGGAAAGGCCCTGGTAGGCGGCGGCGTCGAAGAGCAGCGCCTTGGCGAAAGCTTCCTTTTCACCCGATTCGCCGCGGATGACGCCGATCTGCTTTTCGGCGAAGGCGCCGTCCCTGGCCATGGCGGCAAGCGCGCCCTCGAGCTCGGCGGTCACGGCGTTGCGCTGCTGGTCGATGGCCCAGAGCGTTTCGGTCTGGTTGCGCATGGTCGCGGCGAGCGCGACGACGGAGGCGATCTTCGTCTTCTCCGCCGCATCCGGCAGCAGCGCGTCGAGGTCGCGGATACCGTCCTCCTGCTCGTCGATCCGCGCGGTGAGCGCGTCCCGCGTCTCCTGCCCCGGCCGGTCGACGAAGTCCTGAAGCCCGGTGCGCAGGTTCTGGAAGTGCGACAGGCTGCTGATCGTCTCGCGCGTCACCGTCATGTGGCCGTTCAGCGTGCTCGCGGTGAAGTAGCCGACAAGGCCGATGCCCGCGATGAGGGCGACCAGAGGAATGACGAAGAGCAGCACCTTCGTGACGATGCGGCGCTGCTGGAGCAGGCGGTCGATGAATGACATGGGGTTCCCCGACGTTTCTTATGACGGCCAAGATTTCCCAGGGTGCTTGTCAAAGCCGAAGCGGCCGCTCAGGCTCGCCATGCGAGCGCGGCCGGCGTTTCGCTGTCGGGGCGCCTGCCGCTCTTCCATCAGGCGGCGCGCCCTCACCCGCCGCATCATGCGACCGCTCGTTGGGATGAGGCAACGATAGGTGGCGAAGCTTAATGAAATCCTTCGTAACGGCGGCAGCAATTCGAGCTGCCGCCACCGGAGGGCGAGGCTTTTTCGCCCGTTTTTCGTCCATTTGCCCGCTCTTTCGCCGTCGATCCCGTTTGTTTCGGTCGATCTCGCGGGGCGTTGCGCCTATGACGGGAAGGTACACGCTCGGAATCACCTGCATGAACTCTTCCGGAAACGCCAGGGGCGCACTCTACATGGTCATCGCCATGGCCGCCTTCACCTGCAACGACGCCCTCGTCAAATCCGTCACCCATGCCATGAACACCGGCCAGATCCTGTTCGTGCGCGGGCTGATGACGAGCGTGCTCGTCCTCGTGATCGCCCGCAGCCTGGGCGCGCTCGGTTCCTGGCGGATCGTGCTGCAGCCGGCCATGGCGCTGCGCCTTTCGGCCGAGATCGTCGCCTCGCTCGCCTATGTCTCGGCACTCGGGGCCATGCCGCTCGCCAACACGTCGGCGATCCTCCAGTCGCTGCCGCTCGCCGTCACGCTGGGCGCGGCGCTGTTCCTCGGCGAGGAGGTCGGCTGGCGGCGCTGGCTGGCCATCGCCGCCGGCTTCGCCGGGGTGCTCATCATCATCCGCCCGGGCCCGGAAGGCTTTTCCATGGCGGCGATCTATGTCGTCGCCTCCGTCGTCGGCGCGGCCGCCCGCGACCTTTCCACGCGCAGGATCAGGAGCGACGTGCCCTCCATCTTCATCAGCGCCGTGACCGCGATTGCCATCACCCTCACCGGCGCCGCGCTCGTCGTGCCGATGGGCGGCTGGAAGCCGATGTCGCTCGACGTGCTCGCCCCAGCTCGCGGCGGCGAGCGGGCTGCTCCTCGTCGGCTACCAGACGATCGTCGGCGCCATGCGTTTCGGCGAAATCTCCTTCATCGCGCCGTTCCGCTATACGAGCCTCATCTGGGCCATCGCCATCGGCTTCCTGTTCTTCGGCGACCTCCCGGATTTCTGGATGACGGTCGGCATCGTCATCATCGTCGCGTCCGGCCTCTACACCTTCTACCGCGAGAACCGGCGCAGGGCCGAGATCGTGGCACAGGGCTCGAAACCCGAATCCCCGTGACATCCTAAGCACTTGCAGCCATGCGCCGCAGCGCCTAGATCGAATGGAGGAACGTAAAGGGGAGCAACATGGCACCGACGGAGGCGATACCGGGCGTGATCCTGGCCGGGGGCCTGTCCTCCCGCATGGGGCAGGACAAGGCGCGCCTGCGCCTCGGCGGCGCCTCCCTCGTCGATCGTGCCGCCCGGCGGCTGCGCCCGCAGGTCTCGTCCCTCGCCGTCAACGCCAACGGCCCGGTCCTTTTTGCCGAAGGCGAGGAACTGCCGGTTTTCGCCGATCTCGATCCCTCGCGCTCCGGCCCGCTCGGCGGCGTGCTCGCCGCGCTCGACCATGCGCGCCGCTGCCATCCCGAAGCCAGCCACGTCGCGACGGTGCCGACGGACAGCCCCTTCTTCCCGGCAGATCTGGTCGCCCGGCTTTCCCGCGCCATCGATGCGCCGGAGCGCATCGCCGCCGCCCGCTCGGCAAGCGGCCCCCACCCCGTTTTCGCGCTCTGGCCTGTCGCGCTCATGGACGACCTTGCGCAATGGCTGGCCGGCGGGGGGGCCCTGCGCGTGCGCAGCTACCTCGAACGCCACCAGGCACGGGAGGTACTGTTCCCGCCGGTCGAAACGCCGCGCGGCGCGTTCGATCCCTTCTTCAACATCAACACGCCCGACGATCTCGACGCGGCGGAAAACTGGCTCTGGGTGCTGGAACGATGACGCGACCGAGGATATTCGGCATTGCCGGCTGGAAGAATTCCGGCAAGACGGGTCTTGCCGTGCGGCTCGTGGCGGAACTCGTCGCCCGCGGCTACCGCGTCTCCACCATCAAGCACGCCCACCACGATTTCGATATCGACAAGGTCGGGGCCGACAGCTACCGCCACAGGCAGGCCGGCGCCCACGAGGTCACCATCGTCTCGGGCACCCGCTACGCCATCATGCACGAGCTGCGCGGCGCGCCCGAACCCGCCTTCGAGGAAATCCTCGCCCGCCTCGCCCCCTGCGATCTCGTGCTCGTCGAAGGCTACAAGCGCGAGCCGATCCCGAAGATCGAGGCACGCCGGCTGGAAGCGGCCAACCGCACGCCGCTCGCCCCGGAAGACCCGCATATCGCAGCCATTGCCGCCGACCACCCGGTGACGGACACGGACCTTCCCGTCTTCGACCTCGACGACACCGCGGCCATCGCCGATTTCGTCGTCCAGGTGGCGGGCCTGCCGGCGCCCGCCTGAACAGCACGCATGAAAAAGGCCGCGGGAGAAATCCCGCGGCCTTCCGTTTTCCGTAAGCCGGATCAGTTCGCGCTGGCGACCGGGCGGACCAGCGTCGTCACGCGGCGGATGGTGACGCGGCGGTTCTGCTGCTCGGCGGCCTGGGTGCGCACCTTCAGGAAGCGCTCGCCGTAACCCTGCGTCTGCAGGTTTTCCGGCGGAATGCCGTAGACCTCGGTGAGCAGGCTCGCGACCGATTCGGCGCGCTCGTCGGAAAGCACGAGGTTCGACTTGTCCGAACCGACGGCGTCCGTGTGGCCCTCGATCAGGAAGGTCTCGCCCGGATCCTTGTCGAGGACCTTCTGCATGGCGTCGGCCACCTTGCGCAGCGTGCGGGCCTGCGACATCGGCACCTCGGCGCTGCCGGTGGCGAAGGTCACCGTGTCGAGGTCGATGCGGCGCACCTTGTCGCGCAGGCGGGCGGAGTGCTTCACCTCCTCGATCGTGTAGACGCGCTCCACGCGCTCGACCGGCGGTTCGGAGAGGAACTCGTAGTAGTCCCGGTCCGGATCGCTCGACGTATCGACAATGTAGTCACGCACCGGAATGCGCAGGCGCATCGGGGGCAGCTCGTAGCCGACGTCGATGAAGTCGGGACGCGGCGCGTCGTCCTCCTCCAGTTCCGGCGCATAGACGAGGATGTATTCGCGGCCGTCCTCGCCGACGCGCGAGCGCTGGATGATGTCGCCATAGCGGTTGTAGATCGTCACGATCCGCGCGCCGCCGGGACGAAGGATCGTTTCGCGGACGCGACCGCGGGCGAGATTGTCATAATAGACATCCTCGGAGTCGCGGCGAAGGCGCGGGCGATCGTCGCCGCGCACGACGAGCTGGTTGCCGATCGACAGGACCATGCGGTTATCGAACCGCTCGACCACGTCCACCCGCGTGACGTTGTTGTTCACCGTGTTGTTGTTGACGGTGGTGTTGTTGACCACCGTGTTGTTGATCACGGTGTTGTTGATGACATTGGTCGTCTGCGGCACCTCGAAGACCGGCACGGCGTCGAGGCGCTTGCCCTTCTCGTTGTTCGCCGCCTCGATCTTCTGCGACACCGCCTCGCGCACCTCGGGCGAGATGTCGGCCTGGGCCGACCCGTCGTCTTCCGGCGGAGGGGCGGCCTCTTCCTCGGCCCGCAGCTCCTCGCGCTTCTTGCGGCGCTCGTCGCGGCTGGTCTGGCCGCCGGCATTGTCGGCGTCCTTGTCGCTGTCGAGCACGGCCGCGCCGTTCTCCACCGGCAGCACGACCGTCTCGTCGGTCTTGCCCGGGTCCTCGGCGATTTCCTGCTTCTGCTCTTCCGTCAGCGTCTCGACGACCGGAGCCTGTTCGCCCGCGGGCTGCTCGCCGCCTTCGGCCGTGGCCGGCGGCTGCTGCTGCTGCTCGCCGCCCGTCTCGGTCGTTGCCGGCTGCTGCGCGCCGTCTTCGGCGGTCGAGGGCTGCTGCTCGGTCCCGGTCTCTGCGGGCGCCTCTTCGCCGGTCACCGCCGGCTGCCCGGCCTCGCCCTGATCCGGCTGCTCGGTCTGCTGCTCCTCGACCGGCTGTTCCTCGGCGGGCTGCTGCTGCCGTTCCTTGTTCCGCCGCTGCGGCTTCTCGCCGGCCTTCTGCTCTTCCGCCTGGCGCTTCTGCTCTCCGGCGGCGCGCTGGGCTTCCTCGTCGGCGGCCTTCTGCTGTTCCTCGGCCTGGCGCTGCTGTTCCTCGGCAGCCTTCTGCTGCTCCTCCGCCTGGCGCCGGGCTTCCTCGTCCGTGGCCTTCTGCTGTTCCTCGGCCTGGCGCTGCTGTTCCTCGGCAGCCTTCTGCTGCTCCTCCGCCTGGCGCCGGGCTTCCTCGTCGGCGGCCTTCTGCTGTTCCTCGGCCTGGCGCTGCTGTTCCTCGGCGGCCTTCTGCTGCTCCTCGGCCTGGCGACGGGCTTCTTCGTCGGCCGCGCGCTGCTGCTCTTCGGCCTGGCGCTGCTGGTCCTCGGCAGCCTTCTGCTGCTCCTCCGCCTGGCGCCGGGCCTCTTCCTCGGCCTGGCGCTGTTCTTCCTGCTGCTTCTTCAGCAGAAGCAGCTCTTCTTCACTCGGCTGGCCCTCGCCGGAGCTGTCCTGCGCAACCTCGAAAGGCTTCATCAGGGCGTCCGCCAGCGAAGGCGTCGCGATCAGCGACGCCGAGAGCACGGGAAGCGCCACGGTGGCAAAAAGTCTTGAGCGGAAAGTCATCGTTCTGTCCTCACGGTGTCCCGTCTGTTGTTTAGAGAGCTGCCTGCCGGCTCTTGCGACCGGTCGGCAAATCGCCCGTCTTCCAGCAAAGGCCTAGCCAGAAGCGCCTGAACGCCCGCTGAACAACCCTCTGTTGACCGACGAGATAGGTCACGCCCTGCACATAGCCAGAGGCGGGCGCGAAATGGTCGGGGAAACGGGGCGGAATGACGGCGGAAAACCAGTTGATTTTCTGACGGAAAACGGTCGATTATCCGGCCAAGCGGACAACCCTGCCCGCTTGATTTCAAGGCCCGGACAAGAACAAGAA
The DNA here is from genome assembly GCF_016839145.1 of Shinella sp. PSBB067. Lineage (NCBI taxonomy): Bacteria > Pseudomonadati > Pseudomonadota > Alphaproteobacteria > Hyphomicrobiales > Rhizobiaceae > Shinella > Shinella sp. PSBB067. The sequence continues at coordinate 1,671,197 of NZ_CP069303.1, forward strand.
CCGGAGAGCCTTCAACTGAGAGGACTAAAATGCGTATCTCCAAACGTTTCACGCTCGCAGCCTCGGCTGCGGTCATCGCGCTGTTTGCTTCGTCCGCCGCGATGGCAGACGGCGAGAAGATCGTGATCGGCACGGAAGGCGCCTACCCGCCCTTCAACAACCTCGAATCCGACGGCACCCTGACCGGCTTCGACGTCGACATCGCCAAGGCACTGTGCGAGGAAATGAAGGCCGAATGTACCTTCGTCACGCAGGACTGGGACGGCATCATCCCGGCGCTGATCGCCAAGAAGTTCGACGCCATCGTCGCCTCCATGTCGATCACCGCCGAGCGCAAGAAGCAGGTCGACTTCTCCAAGAAATACTACAACACCCCGCCGGCCATCGTCGTGCCGAAGGATTCCGACATCAAGGAAGCGACCCCCGAGGCGCTCGCCGGCAAGACGCTCGGCGCCCAGGGCTCCACGACGCATTCCAACTATGCCGAAGCGCATATGAAGGACGCCGAGGTCAAGCTCTACCCGACGGCTGACGAGTACAAGCTCGACATCGCCAACGGCCGCATCGACGCCGTGATCGACGACGTCGTGGTGCTTTCCGAATGGCTGAAGACCGACGACGGCGCCTGCTGCAAGCTGCTCGGCACGCTGCCGATCGACCCGGTCATCAACGGCGAAGGCGCGGGCATCGCGGTGCGCAAGGGCGATCCGCTCGCCGACAAGTTCACCGCCGCGATCGCCGCAATCCGCAAGAGCGGCAAGTACCAGGAAATCAACGCCAAGTACTTCCCCTTCGACGTCTACGGCGACTGATAGGCAACATCTTTCTCTTCATGCGGGTTTTTTCTGACCCCATCACCAGAATGCAGCGGCGGGAGGGCTTGCCCTTCCGCCGCATTTGCTTGAGAACTCGAACATGGGCGCCGTTCCGCCATAGCAACGCCGTCCATGCAAGCAAAAGACGGGGCGCATAAAGCGCCTTAACAAGAAGCGCAAAGCGCATCGGGGGTTCTGGCATGGGCGGGTTCTTCACCGCTATTGCCGAGGCGGCATCCGCGTTCCTGGGGATCATCGATCCCCTCTGCGGGCCGATCGGCATCTTCAAACTGTTCGCGGGCAATACGCTCCTGGCTTGCGGCGACGCCGGCTGGGGCGACGAGATCGCCCTCGGCTTCCTCGTCACCGGCACGCTCGCCGTCGCGACGCTGCCCATCGGCCTCGTCATGGGCTTCTTCATCGCGCTGGCCAAGCAGTCGGAGGAAAAGTCGCTGCGGCTGTCGGCCAACATCTACACCACGCTCTTCCGCGGCCTGCCGGAACTGCTGACGCTCTTCATCGTCTATTACGGCCTGCAGATCCTCGTGCAGAACTTCATGACGGCCATCGGCTATGACGGCAGGGTGGAGATCAACGCCTTCGCCGCCGGCATGGTCGCGCTCGGCGTCGTCTTCTCGGCCTATTGTTCCGAAGTGCTGCTCTCGGCCTTCAAGGCCATTCCCCGCGGCCAGTACGAGGCGGGGTATGCGCTCGGCCTGCACCGCGGCCGCACCATGCGGCTCATCGTCCTGCCGCAGCTCATCCGCGTCGCCCTGCCCGGCCTCGGCAATCTCTGGATGGCGCTGCTCAAGGACACGGCGCTCGTCTCCGTCATCGGCCTTCCGGACATCCTGCGCCAGACGGGCGTCGCCGCGCGCGTGACCAAGCAGGCCTTCGAATTCTACGCGATCGCCTGCCTGCTCTTCCTCATCCTCGCCTTCCTCTCCTCGCTGGTCTTCTCGGCGATCGAGGGATGGGCCAAGCGCTCGGAGGTTGCACGATGAGCCACGTCACCGCCCTCCTTCCGCCGCAGGCCCCGCCCCCCGCCCCCGCCAAGCCCTTCACCACCGGCCGCTTCTTCGGCAACCTCTTCATGGGCGTCTGGCTGGCGCTCACCGTCGGCATCTTCCTTATGATGGTCGAGGGCTGGGATCCCGAGAAATTCACCAAATACGGCCCGAGCTACCTTTCCGGCCTCGGCGTCACGCTGCTGCTCGTCGGGCTTTCCGTCGTTCTCGGCGGCATCCTCTCGCTGCCGCTCGCCTTCGCGCGCATGTCGAAGAACAAGGCCTTCTCCTGGTTCGCCTATGGCTATGTCTACTTCTTCCGCGGCACGCCGCTGCTCACGCAGCTCTTCCTCGTCTATTACGGCCTCGGCAGCTTCTCCGCCGAGCTGAAAGCCTGGGGGCTCTGGTGGTTCTTCCGCGACGCGTGGAACTGCGCGCTCCTGACCTTCACCCTCAACACCGCCGCCTACCAGGCCGAGATCCTGCGCGGGGCGATCGAGAGCGTGGCGCGCGGCCAGCACGAGGGCGCCGCCGCCCTCGGCCTGCCGAAGAGGATCGCCTTCTTCAAGGTCATCCTGCCGCAGGCGCTCATCGTGGCGTTGCGCCCCTACGGCAACGAGATCATCCTGATGATCAAGGGCTCGGCCATCGTCGCCATCGTCACGGTCTTCGACCTGATGGGCGAGACCCGCCGTGCCTTCTCGCGCACCTTCGACTACCAGGCCTATCTCTGGGCGGCGCTGCTCTACCTCATCATCGTGGAATTGCTGCGCAACCTGTGGGCCTGGCTGGAAGCGCGCCTGACGCGCCATCTCAAGCGCTGAACTCCATGGCAGCACTCTGCAAAGGGTGCTGCCAACATCCTGATTTCACGAAAATTTTCCCGACACCATCCGCATTTTAAGGTTCTGTTAACCTTGCGGGCGCTCAATCATAGGGACCATCATTCACCACGCAATGAGGTCGCTATGACGAACGACATGGCAATGCAGCTCAGGGGCTACGGCATGACCACGGCCCAGATCCTCTACCGGATGCCGGACCACCGGCAGTTCCTGCAGACCTACATCTGGCAGCACTACGACCTGGCCCCCGACTTCCCGGAAATGAACAGCTTCCTCAGGTTCTGGCAGGAAAAGCTGGACGGGCCCCTGCACTCCGTACGCTACGTCCACCGCCGGCTGATCTCGGCGACGGAATGGCGCGCGCTGAAGGGCGAGTTCATCATCAACTGAGGGTGCCGGTTCAGACGTGGACCTCGCCATGGGCCAGTTCGCTGTCCGTCATGTTGACCCTCAGCGAGCCATAGGCGATGGCGGCATAGAAGAGCGCCACGCAGACGAGCACGACGCTGCCGGGAACGGGCCCGAGCGCCGCATTGGCGACGACGTGCTCGAAGGCAAGCGCGATATCCTTGCCCTGGCCCGCCTGGATCTGCATGGTCGAGGAGGAGATCTTCAGGGCCCAGGCCAGGAGCAGGATGAGGTACATCCAGCAATAATTGCGCCGCAGCCGCCGGCAGGCCGCGTCGCGGTAGCTGATCAGGAAGTCCGGCTTGCGCAGGCTCTTGGCGATGGGGGCGGCCCAGTCGAGCGCGAGCTGGCCGCGCGGATTGAGGATTTCGGCGAAATAGAACCGTTCCAGCTGCCGCACCCGCGCCCGGTAGACGTCGAAGAACCGGTAGCGCCGCGCCTCGATGAGCAGGAGCAGCGTCACCAGCAACATCGCGAAGAGCAGCACGCCGTGATGCGAGGTCGGCGTCGACAGCGAGACGGAGAGCAGCGCCGCGACCACCGTGATCGCCCAGTTCGTGGTGCGGTCGATCCGGTCGCGCCATCCCGCCATGCGCCCGAGTTCGCCGCGATAGTAATGCACCATCGTGTTGATCGTCTCCACGGGCGTGCCGGGCAGCGGGGGGCTGGCGGGGCGCCTGGCTTCGAGGGAAAGCGACGAGGGGGACATATCGGCGGGCATGGCATTCCTCCTGCTGGTCTTTTTGGTCTTGGAAACGATCATGCGCCTCTTTCGCCGATTGATAAATGCCTATTTGCGCGCGCATCCTTCCATTGCCAAAGCCCGGCACGGACCTTAAGAGACGCCGCATGAAGAAGATCGACGAAGATGCGCTCGCGGACGCCTATAACCGCGCCCTCTCGCTGGAAAAATCCGGCGATTTCGACGCCGCCGCCAGGGCCTATGCCGAGGTGCTGGCGCTCGACCCGGAAGACCATGGCGGGGCGACCGTGCGCCTTGCCTCGATGGGCCGCGGCGACACGCCCGAAAAGGCGCCCGACGCTTATGTCGCCACGCTCTTCGACCAGCACGCCGAGGTCTTCGACAACGTGCTCGTCGACCAGCTCGGCTATTGCGTGCCGCTGCTCGTGCGCCAGCGTTTCCAGGCGCTGGAGATGGGGCCGTTCAGGCGCGTGCTGGACCTCGGCTGCGGCACGGGCCTCACCGGCGGGGCGCTGCGCGACATGGCCGAGGACATCACCGGCGTCGACCTTTCGGAGAACATGGTCGAGGTCGCCCACGACAAGGACCTCTACGAGACGCTCTACGTCGCCGAGGCCGTCGATTTCCTCGACGACAACGAGGACGAGCCCTTCGACCTCATCACCGCGACGGACGTGCTGCCCTATCTCGGCGCGCTGGAACCGCTGTTCTTCGGCGCCGCCGACAATCTCGTGCCCGGCGGCCATTTCATCTTCTCCTCCGAGACGCTGCCGGACGACACCTTCGCCGGCCGGCCCTTCATGGTCGGCCCGCACCAGCGCTTCGCCCATTCCGCCGGCTATGTCTGCCAGCGCCTCGACGAGACCGGCTTCGACCTCGTCGAGATCACGGACATCACCGTGCGCATGGAGGAAGGCGAGCCCATTGCCGGCCATCTGGTGCTGGCGAAGTATCGCGGCTGACCGGGAGGTTTTCGCGCAGGGTCGAGACCGAGGATAACACGAGAGGTTTGGCGTCACATGTGACGCTGACGCATGCCGCACCGCTCGACGGACGGGAAACCCTCTCCTCCCCTCCGTCATCCTCGGGCCTGACCCGAGGATCCATCCGCGCCCGCCACCATCCCCTTTTGCGAGAAACACTTTCGCCGGAATCGATCATCCGCTACACCACCTGCCAGCAATTGCAGGAGGTTACGACATGGCAAAGGTTGCATTCATCGGTCTCGGCGTCATGGGCTATCCCATGGCAGGCCATCTGAAGGTCAAGGGAGGCCATGAGGTGGCGGTCTACAACCGCACCTTCGCCAAGGCGGAGAAATGGGCGGCCGCGTTCGGCGGCAAGGCGTTCCGCACGCCGGCGGAAGCGGCGAAGGACGCCGATTTCGTCTTCACCTGCGTCGGCAACGACGACGACCTGCGCGCCGTCACGATCGGCAAGGACGGCGTTCTCGAAGGCATGAAGCCGGGCGCGATCCTCATCGACAACACCACAGCCTCCGCCGAGGTCGCCCGCGAGCTCGACGCCGCCGCGAAGGAAAAGGGCTGCGGCTTCATCGACGCCCCCGTTTCCGGCGGCCAGGCCGGCGCGGAGAACGGCGTCCTCACCGTCATGTGCGGCGGCGACGAGGCGACCTATGAGAAGGCCCGGCCCGTCATCGAGGCCTATGCCCGCATGGTCGGCCTGATGGGCCCGGCCGGCGCCGGCCAGCTCACCAAGATGGTCAACCAGATCTGCATCGCCGGCCTCGTCCAGGGCCTCGCCGAGGGTATCCATTTCGGCAAGAAGGCCGGCCTCGACATCGAGAAGGTCGTGGAGGTGATCTCCAAGGGCGCCGCCGGCTCCTGGCAGATGGAGAACCGCCACAAGACGATGAATGCCGGCAAATACGATTTCGGCTTCGCCATCGACTGGATGCGCAAGGACCTCGACATCGTGCTGTCCGAAGCCCGCCGCAACGGCGCCAAGCTGCCCGTCACCGCCCTCGTCGACCAGTTCTACGGCGACGTGCAGGAAATGGGCGGCAACCGCTGGGACACGTCCTCGCTGCTGGCGCGGCTCGAAAGGAAATAGGGTGATGCGCCGCGCAGCGCTTGTCGCTCCCGCCGCCCTTGCGGCCTACCTCGCCCTCTCCGCATCGGCGAGGGCCGAGGACGCCACGCCGGCGCTCGCCACGGCGCTGCACCGGCAGATCGCCCGGTGCTGGGCTGTTCCGGCCGACATGCCCGATGATGTCGGACCGGTGCGCGTGAAAGTCTCGCTGTCCGAGGCGGGCGAACTCGACGGTTCGCCCGAAATCGACGGTCCCGTCGCCGGCGATCCGGCGACGAAGGCCTTTGCCGCGAGCGCGGTGCGCGCCGTCGTGCGCTGCGCACCCTTCAGGGGATTGGCGGAGCTTGCGCCCCATGCGGCGTGGAAATCGCTCGTCGTCACCTTCAAGCGGCCGGATATGTGAGCGGCGCCTATTCCTCGCCGCTCTTCTGGTTGTCCACCACCATGTAGTCGAGCGGAAGCTCGGTCGTGTACTTGATCTGCTCCATGGCGAAGGCCGAGGAGACGTCGCGGATCTCGATGCGGGCGATCATGCGCTTGTAGAAGGCGTCATAGGCCGCGATGTCCGGCACGACGACGCGCAGGAGGTAATCCACCTCGCCGCTCATGCGGTAGAACTCGACGACCTCCGGGAATTCGACGATCACCTCGGAAAAGCGCTTCAGCCATTCCGTCGAATGCGAATTGGTGCGGATCGAGACGAAGACGGTGACCTTCGTGTTGATCTTGCCGGGATCGAGCAGCGCGACGCGCTTGCGGATCACGCCGTCCTCTTCCATCTTCTGGATGCGCCGCCAGCAGGGCGTGGTGGAAAGCCCCACCTTCTTGGCGAGGTCCGCCACTGCGAGCGTGGAATCTTCCTGCAGCAAACGCAGAATCTTGCGGTCCAGACGATCCATTGATCTCCCCATCCTGAAATTTAATTCCCTCATACACCCAAATTACGGCAAATGGGAAGAAATGCATTTCACCTGGAAAGAGTTTTCACCCGCTTTCGCAATTCCGGCAGCACCTCTTCCTCGAACCATGGATTACGCTTCAGCCAGGCCGTATTGCGCCAGCTCGGATGCGGCAGCGGCAGCACGGCCGGTCCGTCGTTGCGGTGGAGATGCCGGCGCCAGTCGCGCACCGTCTCCGTCATGCTCGCCGCCTTCGCCGTGCCGAGATGCCAGGCCTGCGCATACTGGCCGATCGCCAGCACGAGCTCGACCTGCGGCATGGCGGCCATCACCCGACCCCGCCACAGCGGCGCGCATTCGCGCCTCGGCGGCAGGTCGCTGCCGTGGGCGTCGTAGCCGGGAAAGCAGAAGCCCATCGGCACGATGGCGAATGTCCGCGGATCATAGAATTCCTCGCGCGTCACGCCGAGCCAGATGCGCAGCCGGTCGCCCGAAGCATCGTTGAACGGCAGGCCGCTCTCGTGCACCCGCAACCCCGGCGCCTGCCCGGCGATCAGGATGCGGGCACCGGCGGAAAGCACCGCGACCGGCCGCGGCTCGTGCGGCAGCGCGTCGCCAGCCCTCGCCGGTGCGTCGCGACAGAGCCGGCAGGCCGCGATCGCCGCGGTCAGCGCCTCGATGTCGCCTGCCGGTCTGTCGCCGTCCATCGCATTATCCGTCAATTCAACCCCAGCGTTTCCAGAATGCCGCCGAGCAGGCCGGGTTCCGCGTCGTGGATCTCCTCCCGCGGCCTGCCGTTCATCCGCCGCCATTCCTGCGGCATCTCGAATTGCGCGCCCCACAATCCCTTGCGCTCGGCCTTGGCGAACTGCTCCTCGTCCTCGTATCCGCCATAGGCGACGGCCAGGCCCTCGCGCACCATGCGTTCGCCGAGGTCGGCGCCGTCGGCTCCGTCGCAACGCGCCAGCCAGCGGCCGTACTTGTCCGTGCCCCTCGTGCGGCAGGTGATCGCCCCTGCCCGCAGGAGCTCCGCCATGCGCGAGCGCGCGGCGGCGCCGCAGCGCCATTCCTCGCCGTCCCGCCGGCACATCTGCGTCAGCTCGGGCGCATCGAAGCCGAGCAGGCGGATGCGATGACCGTCCAGCGTCAGCGTGTCGCCGTCCGCCGCCCGCGCCGTGCCGGTGAGCGTCTCGCCGCCCTCGCCGTCGAGGCGCGCGACGATCAGCGCCGTCAGCGCGAGGATCGCAACCGCCACGCCGACATCGCGCGCCCGCCTGGAAAGCCCCATGGAACCCGTTCCCATCCTGGTTGTCGACCTTGCGTCATATGCCGAAGGACCGCCGAATTCACGCTACGGAAAATGTCGGAATGGTTCGCAAATGGTTTATGCGCGGCAGCATCTTCTTAAGGATTCCCCCCTAGAATTCAATGCTGTCCGCAACAGTTGCAATCGTGATGAGTACCGGCGTCAGTACCTCGACCGACAAGATCATCGTCGACAAGTCGCGCAGCCATCGTAACAAGGCTGTCTCGCGGGCTGTGCGCGCGACCCGCGAACGGCTGCAGACCGCGACGGGCAACTCGCCGGGCTTCGAGCGGGAAATGATGCAGCTCCACATCGGCTCGACCGTGCAGGGCGCGCTCGCCATCCCCATGATCGTGGTGCTGATCGCCGCCGGCGGCATCTATCTCACGCAGGAAACCGGCCTTCTTGCCTGGGCAGTGCTCGCGCTCAGCGTCCATGCGATCGGCATGCTCGTCGCGCGCCGCGCGCGCGATCAGGACATCACCGCGGACAACGTGCGGCGCTGGCAGCGCCGCTTCCTCCTCGCGCAGGTCCTCATGGGCATCGCCTGGGCCACCTTCGCGCTGCAGGGCTGCGGCCGCTGCTCCGGCGGCGCCTTCGAATTCTACAAGGGGTCCTCGCTGCTCGTCGCCCTCGCGGTGACGGCCATGAGCACCCTCATGCTGCGCCACGCGATCCTCTGCGCCTTCGCGCCGACGGTCCTGGCGCTCTCCGTCTCCTCGCTGCTGCGCCCCGATCCGGCGACCGTCGGCATGACGGCGATCATCGCCGCCGCCCTCGCCTTCCTCGTCTTCATGACGCACCGCCTGCGCCACACCAGCGCGCAGCTCCTCTCTTCCCAGTCGGAGAAGGACGACCTCATCGCCGAACTGGAGGTCGCCAAGTCCATGTCGGACGAGGCGCGCCGCCGCGCCGAGGAGGCGAACCTCGCCAAATCCCGCTTCCTCGCCTCCATGTCGCACGAGCTGCGCACGCCGCTCAACGCCATCCTCGGCTTTTCCGAGGTCATGTCGACGGAAGTGCTGGGGCCGCTGAACAACCCGGTCTACAAGGAATACACCTCCGACATCCACCGCTCGGGCCAGCATCTCCTCAACCTCATCAACGAGATCCTCGACCTCTCGCGCATCGAGGCGGGAAAATACGACCTCGCGGAGGATTCCGTGCATCTCGTCGACATCGCCGAGGACTGCATCGGCATGGTGCAACTGCGCGCGCGGGCGAAGAACATCACGATTTCCGAGCAGGTCGAGACGGACATGCCGGCCGTCTGGGCGGACGAGAAGGCGCTGCGCCAGGTCATCCTCAACCTCCTGTCGAATGCCGTGAAATTCACCCCGCAGGGCGGCGAGATCGTCGTCAAGGCCGGCTGGACGGCCGGCGGCGGCCAGTACGTCTCCATCAAGGACAACGGCCCCGGCATCCCGGAGGACGAGATTCCCGTCGTCCTCTCCGCCTTCGGCCAGGGCTCCATCGCCATCAAGAGCGCCGAACAGGGCACCGGCCTCGGCCTGCCCATCGTGCAGGCCATCCTCGCCAAGCACAACGGCGAGTTCATCCTGAAATCCAAGCTGCGCGAGGGCACCGAGGCCATCGCCATCCTGCCGGCCAAGCGTGTGCTCCAGAGCCTGCCTGCCGTCAGCGAGACGCAGGCCGTCGCCCGGCGTAGGAAGAGCTTCGCCTGAGATCGGCTTAGCTCCCGTCCAAGAGAAGGGCCGCCCCTCCTCCTTTCCGTCAACAGACAAGGGTGACGGAGGAGAGGTTGGAATTTACCGCCTGCGCTAGATAAATCTGGAAACCACTACATATCCGGCATAGCCGGCATTGGCGACGATCAGGCAGAAGACGGCGAAGGAGCCGAGGTCCTTCGAATGCTTGCCCATCTCGGAAATCTCCGGCGAGACCCGGTCGACGATCTCCTCGATCGCCGTGTTGAGCGCCTCGAAGGCGATCAGCAGCAGGAAGAGGATCGCCATCGCCACATACTGGAAGAACGACGCGCCGACGACGGTGAAGATCACCATGGCGACGCAGAAGGCGAGCAGTTCGTGGCGGAAGGCCGCTTCTCCGAGCAGCCGGCGCGCGCCGGCCGCCGAATAGCTCGCGGCCGCGAACAGGTGGCCGAAGCCCGTCTTCTTCTCGATTGGTCCCTGAGCCATTGCCACTCCGCTCTCGCCGACGCATGCCCGGGCGAACGGGCATGCGGGGTTCTCAATTCACATGACCGGGGCTTTCCCCGACCAAGCGCTACGAACGGTTGCTGACGCCCGCCTGAACGAAGGTCGCCATGCCGGCATGGCAGGCGGCCGCCGACTTGACGATCCCGGCGGCCAGCGCCGCGCCCGTGCCCTCGCCGAGCCGCATGCCGAGCGCCAGCAGAGGCGTTTTACCGAGCTTCTCGATTGACTTCAGGTGCCCCGGCTCGGCCGAGACATGGCCGATCAGGCAATGGTCGAGCGCCGAGGGATTGGCCGCGCGCAGGATCGCGCCGGCGGCCGTCGCGACATAGCCGTCGATGATGACGGGGATCTTCTGCATGCGGGCGGCGAGGATCGCGCCGGCCATCGCCGCGATCTCGCGGCCGCCGAGGCGGCGCAGCACCTCGAGCGGATCGGAAAGGTGCGCGCGGTGCAGGTTGACGGCCTTCTTCACCGCCGCGATCTTGCGCTGCAGCACCTCGCCTTCCGAGCCCGTGCCCGGGCCGACCCATTCTTCCGCCGTGCCGCCGTAGAGCGCAAGGTTGATCGCCGCCGCGATGGTCGTGTTGCCGATGCCCATCTCGCCGATGCACAGGAGGTCCGTGCCGCCGGCAATGGCCTCCATGCCGAAGGCCATGGTGGCGGCGCAGTCGCGCTCGGAAAGGGCGGCTTCCTCGGTGATGTCGGCGGTCGGATAGTCGAGCGCGAGGTCGAAGACCTTGAGGCCGAGATCGTTCGCCACGCAGATCTGGTTGATCGCCGCGCCGCCGGCCGCGAAATTCTCGACCATCTGCGCCGTGACGGAGGACGGATAGGGCGTGATTCCCTGCTTCGTGACGCCGTGGTTGCCGGCGAAGATCGCCACGAGCGGGCGCGTGACGGCCGGCGGGCGGCCGGTCCAGGCCGCGAGCCAGAAGGCGATTTCCTCCAGCCGGCCGAGCGCGCCCGGCGGCTTGGTGAGCTGCGAATCCCGCTCGCGCGCGGCCACCAGTGCCGCCGAATCGGGGCCGGGCAGGTTGCGCAGCAATTCACGGAAGTCATCGAACGGCAGGCCGCTGGCACTCATCTTGGGGAATTCCTTGCTTTGGGCTTTCAAAGGCGGATGTTTGGTGTCTCCTAATAGAGCGAGGGCGCGAGTCCGACAACCGCATTTGCGGCGGCCCGCGTCGCCTTTCGCGGCAAGGCGGCGGTTCCCGCGAACCGTCCACAGCAGGGGCCACACAGTGACGACCATCCGGAACTTCATCGACGACACGGCGCGCTCAGTCGCCTTCCTCTCGCGCCTGCCGATGCCGCAGCGCCATTTCATCGGCTATGACGGCCGTCTCTCCCGCGCCGTGCGCGCCTTCCCCCTCGCCGGCGTGCTGATCGTGCTTCCCGCCGCCGCTCTTGCCGCCATCCTCTCGGCGTTCCACGCCCCGCCCATGCTCCTCGCCTTCGCGACGCTCGCCCTTCAGGTGCTCCTCACCGGCGCGCTGCACGAGGACGGGCTTTCCGACGCCGCCGACGGCATCGGCGGCGGGCGGGATCGCGACAGCGCGCTCGCCATCATGAAGGACAGCCGCGTCGGCTCCTACGGCGTCGTGGCGCTCGTCCTCTCCTTCGGCCTGCGCGCCGCCGCCATCGCCGCGCTCGCGGCCGTCCTCACGCCCTCCGGCCTCGGCATGGCGCTGCTTGCCGTCGCCGCGATGAGCCGCACCGCCATGGTCTGGCACTGGTCGCTGCTGCCGCCGGCCCGCCGCGACGGCGTCGCCGCCTCGGTCGGCGAGCCGGACAGCGGCGCGACCACCGTCGCGCTGGCAGGCGGCATCGCCATCGCCGCGCTCCTCCTCCTGCCGCACGGCACCATCCTTTCTTTCGCCCTCGCGCTGGCCGCCGCCGTCATCACCGTCCTCGCCTTCAACCGCATCGCGCTCGGCAAGATCGGCGGCCATACCGGCGACACGATCGGCGCCACGCAGCAACTCGCGGAAATGTCAGTGCTGTTCGCCCTTGCCTTGGCGCTTTGAGCCGCCGATATAGAAAGGGTTATCGTCTGGAGCCGCGATGGAATCGCCCTGCATTCTCGTCTGTTCGATCGACATGGTGACCGGCTACTGCTTCGGCTGCGGCCGCACGCGCGAGGAAATCGGCGGCTGGACGCTCTACACCGACGAGCAGCGCCGCGCCATCATGGCCGGGCTGCCGGCGCGGCTCGCCACCGTCGAGCGCAAGCCGCGCCGCGAGACGCGCCGGACCCGCATGGCGCGGGAGCGCAGCGAGACATGAGGCTCTATATCCTTCTCGGCATCCTCGCCGCCGGCCTTGCCCTTCTCATCCTCAACCACGACAGCGGCCGCACGCTCGGCATCGCCAACGACGATTTCGGCCGGCTCGTCTCGCTCACGGCCATCGGCACGATGCTCGCCGCCGGCATTCTCGCCGGTCGCCGGCAATGGGGCGACAGCCTGCGCCAGGCCGCGATCTGGCTGGTGATCATCCTGGCGCTCGCCACGGGCTATCTCTACCGCTTCGACCTCCAGGCCGTCGGCAACCGGCTGACCGCCGGCCTCATCCCCGGCCGCGCCGTGGTGACGACGAATGCCGGGGGCGAGCAGATCCTCGTCATCCACAAGGGCGTGTCCGGCCATTTCGAGGCGGATGTCAGCATCGACGGCGTGCCGCTGCGCATGCTGGTCGATACCGGCGCAAGCTCGGTGGTGCTGTCCTACGAGGACGCGCTCCGCCTCGGCATCGACCCGGCCAACCTCGTCTTCTCCATCGAGGTCTCCACCGCCAACGGCCGGGCGCTCGCCGCCCCCGTCACGCTGCGCCAGGTCGCCATCGGCCCCATCCTGCGCGGCACGATCCGCGGCATGGTCACCGAGCGCGGCCGGCTCGACCAGAGCCTCCTCGGCATGAGCTTCCTCGAAACCCTCGGCTCCATCGAGATCACACGCGACGAATTGCGGCTGAAGGACTGACGTTTCGTTGCAAAGGAAAACGGGGCGGACGGTTGCCGCCCCGCTCCACGCCCATCAGATCGGCTGCCCCACATCGATGCGGTTGCCGTCCGGATCCTCGAACACGAAGGCCCTGAGGCCGTAGTCCTTGTCCTGAAGGCGCTTGATGATCCTCAGGCCATGGCGCTGGCACAGGGCATGCAGCGCATCGGCATCGTCCACCATCAGATGGACGACGTTGAAATTCGCCGCCTCGTGCGAGGGCTGCAAGGTGAGGTGCAGCTCCCCCGCATCGCGCTTCAGGATCATGAAGCCGACGGGATTTCCGTTCTCGAAGACTTTCGTGAAACCGAGAACGCGCGTGTAGAAGTCATGGGCCTTGCCCATGTCCCTGACCGGCAGCATGGCCGCTATCCGTCCGAAACGGACACCGTGATCGGCGATGTCGTTCATCGCAGAACCTCCGTTTGCAACGGCGCGACACCGTGCCGGACAGTGCCGGCGAAAGGTGCGCCCGTTGATGTTTGGGTCAGCAGGACGGTGCCCACGATGTCGAGACTAGCGCGACCGGAACCGCAAGGAAACCGGGAGGAGGATCAGTTCTTCAGCTTGTAGCCGGTCTTGAAGATCCAGGCGGTAATCGACAGGCAGGCCAGAAGGAAGCCGAGCACGATCACGAGGCTGACGATCGGATTGACGTCGGCGATCTCGTAGAAGCTCCAGCGGAAACCGGAGACGAGGTAGAGCACCGGGTTGAAGTGGCTGACGGTCTGCCAGAAGGGCGGCAGCATCTCGATGGAATAGAAGCTGCCGCCGAGGAAGACCAGCGGCGGGACGATCAGCATCGGGAAGAGGTTGAGCTGCTCGAAATCCTTCGCCCAGATGCCGATCATGAAGCCGAACAGCGAGAAGCTCACCGCCGTCAGCACGAAGAACAGCACCATCATGAAGGGATGCTTGATCGATATGTCGACGAAGAGCGAAGCCGTGATGAGGATGATCGTGCCGACGATCAGCCCCTTGGTCGCCGCCGCCCCGACATAGCCGATGACGATCTCGATCATCGAGATCGGCGAGGACAGGATCTCGTAGATCGTGCCGGTGAATTTCGGGAAGTAGATGCCGAAGGAGCCGTTGCCGATGCACTGGTTGAGCAGCGTCAGCATGATGAGGCCGGGCGCGATGAAGGCACCGTAGGACACGCCCCCCACCTCCTGCATGCGCGAGCCGATCGCCGCGCCGAAGACGATGAAATAGAGCGACGTGGTGATGACCGGCGACACGACGCTCTGCAGCAGCGTGCGGCGCGTGCGCGCCATCTCGAATGCGTAGATGGACCTGATCGCCTCGAAGTTCATTTGCCGGCTCCCACCAGTTCCACGAAGATGTCCTCCAGCGAGCTCTGCTCGGTGGAAATGTCCCGGACCCTCAGCCCCGCGTGCGACAGGGCGGACAGCAGCGAGGCGATGCCCGTGCGCTCGCCCGAGGCGTTGAATTCATAGATGAGCCGCGCGCCCTCGTCCGCCAGTGTCAGGCGGAAGGGCGACAGCGTATCGGGAATGGCCTCGACCGGCTCGGCGAGCTCGACGGTCATCTGCTTGCGCCCCAGCTTGGCCATCAGCGCCTTCTTGTCCTCCACCAGCAGGATCTGCCCGTGGTTGATGACGCCGATGCGGTCCGCGATCTCCTCGGCCTCCTCGATATAGTGCGTCGTCAGGATGATCGTGACGCCGGCGGCGCGCAGGCGAGCGACGAGCTGCCACATGTCCTTGCGCAGCGACACGTCCACGCCCGCCGTCGGCTCGTCGAGGAACAGCACCTTCGGCTCGTATGAGAGCGCCTTGGCGATCAGCACGCGCCGCCGCATGCCGCCGGAAAGGTGGCGCAGCATCGTGTCCTTCTTGTCGAAGAGCGACAGGTCCTTCAGGATGCGCTCGATCAGCGCCGGGTCCGGCTTGCGGCCATGCAGGCCGCGCGAGAAGGCGACCGTGTTCCACACCGTCTCGAAGGAATCGAGCGTCAGCTCCTGCGGCACGAGGCCGATGATGGAGCGCGTCTCGCGATAGTCGCGCAGGATGTCGTGGCCCGCCACGGTCACGGTGCCCCCGCTCGGCGTGACGATGCCGCAGATGATCGAGATCATCGTCGTCTTGCCGGCGCCGTTCGGCCCGAGCAGCGCGAGGATCTCGCCCTCCTCGATGTCGAGATCGACGCCCTTGAGCGCCTGGAACCCCGAGGCATAGCTCTTGGTGAGATTGCGAATGGAAACGATGGGCGCCATGGGAGGGTCCGGAAAGAGGATATTCATGCGGAAGGACACCCTATATGGCGTGTCCTTCATCAATTTTCACCCGTGCCGCGGAAAAAATTCGCGCTGATGGCGACGGGCGGAAGGCGCGGCGCGAAACCCGGAAAGCCCGCATTCGCAAAACCTTCATGGACCGGCGGCGCCGCCGTCATCAAACCGTGATCTATCTCGGCGATGGTCTGCGCAAGGCCGACGGAAACGGGCTGCGCCCCACGCATCCCGTCGCTCCCCTGTCCCATGCAGCGGCCTTGCTCCCCAACCCCGGGAGCCTCCGGCGGCCCCATCCGCCCGCTTCCCACCGTGGAAGCCTCGCCTGCATCCTCGCCGGTCCCCTCGGCGCGGGTGGCGGAACGTGACAGTTCCAGGCAGTCGCCCTGCGCGCTGCCGCCCCCTTCGACCGGCGTCCCGCCGGTCTTTTTTTGCC
This sequence comes from Shinella sp. PSBB067, assembly GCF_016839145.1. Lineage (NCBI taxonomy): Bacteria > Pseudomonadati > Pseudomonadota > Alphaproteobacteria > Hyphomicrobiales > Rhizobiaceae > Shinella > Shinella sp. PSBB067. The sequence continues at coordinate 1,687,104 of NZ_CP069303.1, forward strand.
CGCCGGAGACATGCCGCTTCAACCGGCCGACGCATGGGTGAACACCGCAAGCTGATCGGCGAAGGCGCGCTTGTAGGCGGGCCGGGCCTCGCCCCGGGCGATATAGGCCACCAGGTTCGGGAATTGCTGCAGCAGGCTGGAACGCTCCAGCCGGCGCAGCACCGTCACCATCATCAGATCGCCGGCGCTGAACGCCCCGTCCAGCCACTCGCCATCGCCGAGCCGGCGGGAGAGCTCGTCGAGCCGCGTGCGGACGCGCTTGTCGAGGAGCGGCTGGCGCTCGGCATACCAGGGCTCGTCGCGCTCGAACAGGAACGCCATCGCGTTCTCGACGATCGGCGGCTCCACCGTGCTCAGCGCCGAGAACATCCACATGATCGCGCGCGCCCTCGCATCGGCACCCTCGGGCAGCAGGCCTGGATGACGCTCGGCGATGTGCAGCACGATCGCCCCGGATTCGAACAGGGCGAGACCGCCCTCCTCGTAGGTCGGGATCTGCCCGAAAGGATGAATCGAGAGATGCGCGGGCGCCTTCAGCGCGTCGAAGGAAACGAGGCGGACCTCATAGGGTTGTCCGACCTCCTCGAGCGCCCAGCGGACGCGCATGTCCCGTGCCAGCCCCCTGCCGCGGTCGGGCGAGTTTTCGAATGCGGTAATCGTGATCGTCATCGCGGCCTCCATCGCTTGCCGTCTTGAAGACGCACTACCGGACGCGATCCCGACATCGGGACTGAAAAATGATCACGACCCTAAAGGCTGCAATGCCGGTAACCCGATTTGCGCGCGCGCAGGTCGAAGTGGAAATGATCCTTGTGGAAGCGGTCGCTTCCCGGCCCGAGCACCGTCGAGAAATACTTGCAGCTGTCGCCGCGCACCGATTTCAGCAGTCCCTTCTCGCGGAAGGCGAAGAAGCCCTTCCTCTCGATGGCGATGGCCTTGCCGGAGGTCAGCACGATCTTGCCGACGTCGATGGCGTTGCCCTTGGCGTGTTCCGACATCGCCGCGCCGCGCTGCGAGTTCATGGTGCGGCAGGAATAGGAGGACATCTGGTGGATGGCCGAGACGCCCGAGAGGTAGCGCATGCGCGTCGAGGGCACGAGTTCCTGCTTGACCCAGCGCGCGAAGGCCTCGGTGATCTGGCAGTTGACCTGCGCGGCCGGCTTGATCTGGATGCCGCCGGAAAGGCCCGAGAGCTCCACCGGCCATTCGATGCCGCAGGAGCGGCCGCGCGAGATGCGCGGCACGTCGCGGAATTTCACGCCGAGCTTCTGCAGCCGCTGCCGGCAGGCCCGCTCGGAAGCGGGCATGCCGCCCATCGCCTCCGGCATCTGCGTGGGATCGCTCATCCGCGGCAGGAAGGCGACCTGCTCGCCGTCGCCCGCCTGCCGGCGGCGCGTCGTCGCCTTGTCCGGCACGCGAAGGTATCCGCCGCCCTCGGCTTCCGCGCCCGCATCGGACATCGGGATCGCGCCCGGCTGGCCGAGCTGCTGCGGCATGTCCGTGCCGATGCCGTCGACGACGACCTGCGTGGCATTGCCTTCGGCGATCTCGCCGGCCTGCGCCTCGGCAAGGCCCTGGACGCGCCCGACACCGAGCCCGTCGTCCATGTTCACGCCGCCGTCGGGAATGGCGAGCACGCCGGAGGAAGCCTGCACCGGCGCAGTCACGCCCATCGCCTCGTCGCTGTCGATCATCGGCAGGCGCCTGTTCTGCCGCGCAGGCGCCGCCATTTCGCTCCCGCCGCCCGCACCGCCGACGCCGACCGCCGGGGTGACGGCGCCGACGCCGAGCCCGTCGATATCGTCGGGCGGGCTCATACCGCCGGAACAGGCAGCCAGAATCGCCGGGACAAGAAGCAGACCGAGCGGCCTTCGCAGACGAGAAACAAACGCAATACCCATGGTCACATCCGCCCGGCGCCCGCCTCCGCCCGATGCGGAGGTCCCGGTTGCACACAGTCCTGTCCGGCGATGGTGCAGGCCGCTTTTGTCCGCATTCGGACGGCGATGCCTGAAAACCGGACCGCAGGCCGACATGCCTGCTTTCATGGAGGATTTTGTCGCAACAGGGTAAACGAAGCGTTCCCGGCGGAAACGAAAAACCCCGGCGCCATGGGCGCCGGGGCGAGCTGTCCGGAGATCGTCTTTTGGTTATGCAGCGCGGCGCCGGTGGTCCGCCGCTCCGGCCGTGTTCAGCCGGAAGTTCCCGAGCAACGCCTTGAGCTGCTCGCTTTCCTGGGTCAGCGTCCGGCCGGCGGCGTTGGTTTCCTCCACCATCGCGGCGTTCTGCTGGGTCATCTGGTCCATCTGGTTGACCGCGGCGTTCACCTCGGCAAGGCCGGTCGCCTGCTCGCGGGCGGAGGTGGCGATCGAGATCACCTGGTCGTTCACCTGGTTGACGAGGGCCTCGATCTCGGTCAGCGCATCGCCGGTCGAGCGCACCAGCGTGACGCCGTTGCCGACTTCGGCGGCCGAATTGCTGATGAGGCCCTTGATCTCCTTGGCCGCATTGGCCGAGCGCTGGGCGAGCTCGCGCACCTCCTGCGCCACGACCGCAAAGCCCCGGCCCGCCTCGCCCGCCCGCGCCGCCTCGACGCCGGCATTGAGCGCGAGCAGGTTGGTCTGGAAGGCGATCTCGTCGATCACGCCGATGATCTGGCCGATGCGGCTGGAGGCGTCCTCGATGCGGCTCATCGCGGCGACGGCGTCGCGCACGATCGTGCCCGAGCGGTCCGCCGACTGCCGCGTCTCGGCCACCATCCGGCTCGCCTCGGCGGCGCGTTCGGACGCATTGCGCACGGTCGCGGTGATCTCGTCGAGCGCCGCGGCGGTCTCCTCCAGCGAGGCCGCCTGCTGCTCGGTACGGTGCGAGAGGTTGTTGGCCGCCCCGGCAATATCAGCGGCGCTGCCGTGCACGACGTCGGTCGAGCGGGAAATGGCGCCGATGACGCTGGAAAGGGCTTCGACCGCGCGGTTGAAGTCCTCGCGCAGCTTGGCGTATTCCGGCGCGATCGCATCGATCGAGACCGTCAGGTCGCCGGCGGCCAGCCGCTCCAGCGCCTCGCCCACGGTGTGCATGGCATCGGCCTGGCCCTGGCTGACGGCGCGCTGGCGGCGCTCGCCGTCCGTCCGATCGTCGTCGAGCCGGGCCTGCTGCTCGCTGTCGCGGATGCGCAGTTCGGCCCGCTCGGCGACCGACTGGCGCAGCACCGAGACGACCTTCGCCATCTCGCCGATCTCGTCCTTGCGGTCGGTTTCCGGCACATCGCCCGAGACGTCCTCCTGCGCGATCGCCTGCATGGAGGCCTTGAGGCGCATGACCGGGCCGGTGACGCTCTTCACGATGGCATAGGCGGCAAGGATGGTGGCAAGCCCGCCGGCGGCGAGGATGACGGCCATTTCGATGGCGTTGCGGCGGAACAGGGCGGCAAGGTCGTCCGCGTAGACACCCGTGCCGACGACCCAGCCCCAGGGGGCAAAGCCCGCGACATGCGAATATTTCAGCACCGGCTCCTCGAAGCCCGGCTTCGGCCAGTAATAGTCGACGAAATCCTGGCCCGTGGGGCTCGCCTTCACGGCCTTCACGAATTCGGTGAAGATGTGCTTGCCGGTCGGATCGGCCATGCCGGACTGGTCCGTGCCGTCGAGCGCCGGCTTGATCGGATGCATGACGATCACGGCGTTCATGTCGTTGATCCAGAAGTAGCCGCTGTTCTCGTAGCGCAGTGCCCGAACGGCGTCCTTCGCCCGCGTCTGGGCCTCCTCGCGCGTCAGCGTTCCGGCGGTTTCGAGCTCATGGTAATGCTTGAAGAGCGTCAGCATGTTCTCGTCCATGGCCGCGAGCTTCGACTTGCGCTCGGCGACCATCGCGTCCTGGTAATGGTAGAGACTATAGACGAGCGCCGCTGCGAATATCGTCAGTGCGAGGCCGACAAGTAGTGACAGGCGCGTGGATATTCTCAAATTCTTCAACGGATTCTCCTGGACGTTCCGGAACGCGGCGTTCCTCATGATCGAAAATCCGGGAAACCCTTTAAAATCGTATAAAACTGTAGTCATCAGATCTTGGAGATCAGAGATACTTGGAAGTACCTTCCGTAAGGATAGCTCCCGCTCTTTCTCCTGCGTCGCCATTCGGCTAGACCGGAAGGAAAGACGGAAAGGAACCTCATGACCGACAGCAGGACACCGAACGGACAGCTCACCCTTCGCACGCTCGCCATGCCGGGCGACGCCAATGCCGCGGGGGACATCTTCGGCGGCTGGGTCATGGCGCAGATGGACCTGGCCTCCGGCATCCGCGCCGCCGAGCGCGCCAACGGCCGCGTCGTCACCGCCGCCGTCAAGGAGATGGCCTTCGAGCTGCCCGTGAAGATCGGCGACACGCTCAGCATCTATACGGACATCGCGCGCGTCGGCCGCACCTCGATCACGCTGACGGTGGAGGCCTGGTCGCAGCGCTACCTCACCACGACGCTGGAGAAGGTGACCGGCGCCACCTTCGTCATGGTCGCCCTCGACCGCGACGGGCACCCGACCCCCGTCCCCGTCGAATAGCCGGCGGGAGGCGCGCCATGGAACAGGTCCCGCACGATCCCGCCCTCTTCGGCCATGTGCGCGTCGTCATCGGCATGGTGGTCAGTCTCAGCGTGGCGCGCATCCTCACCGGCGTCGCGCTCTTCGTCCAGCATCCCGGCAAGGTGAAGGCCTATCCGGTCCACCTCGCCTGGGCCGGCTTCCTCCTCCTCTTCCTCCTGCATTTCTGGTGGTGGGAGTTCCGCCTCCAGGCGCTGACGACCATCGGCTTCGGCGTCTATCTCTTCCTGATCAGCTATTGCTGCCTGTTCTTCCTGCTCGCCGTCTTCCTGTTTCCCACGACGCTGGACGACTATGCCGGCTACGAGGACTATTTCTATTCGCGGCGCAAATGGTTCTTCGGCGCCTTCGCGCTCGTCTTCGCGGTCGATCTTCTGGACACGGCGCTGAAGGGAAAGGCCTATTTCGGCTCGTTCGGCTACGAATACCCGGCCCGCAACGCCGCCTTCATCGTGCTGTGCCTCGTGGCGGCCTTTACGGCGAGCCGGCGCTACCACACCGCCTTCGTCACCCTCGGCATCCTCTACCAGTTAAGCTGGATCTTCCGCGCCTTCGACATGCTGGAGTAAGGCGCTCAGCCCTTGAAGACGAAGGCCGCTCCGGCGGCGATCAGCATGAAGCCGACGGCGTGGTTCCAGGTCAGGCTTTCCTTCAGCCAGAACACCGAGAAGCCGGCGAAGACGAGGAGCGTGATGACTTCCTGCATCGTCTTGAGCTGCGCGGCCGAATAGACCTCGTGGCCGATGCGGTTGGCCGGCACGGCAAGGCAATATTCGAAGAAGGCGATGCCCCAGCTCGCCAGCACCGCCACGAAGAGCGGCGCGGACTTGAACTTGAGGTGCCCGTACCAGGCGAAGGTCATGAAGACGTTGGAGAGGCAGAGCATGAGAATGGGCCAGACGGCCGCGGGGTTGAGGCTGAAGGGCATCGGCGAATCCTGAAACCGAGGAAATACGCCATCGGCATAGCTCAGCCGCCGCCGCCGTCAAGGCCGCAGCGCGTCTATTGCCGCGATCTGCCGTCAAGACGATCCCATGCGTGTCGTCCGGGCCTCAACTGCGCGGTCAAGCAGCCGGAACGCGCGGCAGGCTACCGCCGCGAAAACCCGCCCTCATCGGCATCGCCACCGGCACACCACCCGGATCACCCGCGGCAGGGCGCCAAGGCGAATTCGTTTCCCTTTTGTACTCGTCACCCCTTCCCTTTCGCGGTGACTCTCTCCATATTCCCCGCATGGCCAGATCACCGAAGAAATCCACCGCCCCGAACCCCGGTTTCGAGGAAGCCCCGCAATCGCCCTTCGAGGGAGAGCCGCTCTCCGGCAGCGTCTCCGACTGGGTGAAGCAGCTTGAGGCCGAGGCGGAGGCCGCGAGCATCGAAAGCCGCCGCGAGGTCGCGTCCAAGGCCGGCAAGCACCGCAAGACGGTGGAGAACGCCGCGCGCCGGCACACCGAGCAGGTAGAGGTGGAAGCCAGAGCGAAGCGCAGCGGCCAGGCAGCCGCCGCCGGTCGCGCGGAGGCCGGCCCGAAGGGCGGTGCGGCCGTGAGCGCAGGCAAGACCTCCCGCGGCGTCTCCATCGGCGGCTCGTCCGACCCGAAGACCCGCGCCGCCGCCGGCCTCAACCCGGTCTCCGGCCTCGACGTCTCGCTGGAAGACGCCGCCGCGCTCGACAAGGGCTCCGGTGTCACCGCCACGGTGGACGCGCTGTCGAAGCTCATCGAGAGCGGCAACCCGCTGTTCAAGGACGGCAAGCTCTGGACGCCCCACCGCCCCGCCCGGCCGGAAAAGTCGGAAGGCGGCATCCCGATCCGCATGATCAGCGACTACCAGCCCGCCGGCGACCAGCCGACCGCCATCAGGGACCTCGTCGACGGCCTTGCCGAGGGCGAGCGCAGCCAGGTCCTGCTCGGCGTCACCGGCTCGGGCAAGACCTTCACCATGGCCAAGGTGATCGAGGAGACGCAGCGCCCCGCCGTCATCCTCGCGCCGAACAAGACGCTGGCCGCGCAGCTCTATTCCGAGTTCAAGAACTTCTTCCCGGAAAACGCGGTCGAATATTTCGTCTCCTACTACGACTATTACCAGCCGGAGGCCTATGTCCCGCGCTCGGACACCTACATCGAGAAGGAATCCTCGATCAACGAGCAGATCGACCGCATGCGCCACTCCGCGACGCGTTCGCTGCTGGAGCGCGACGACTGCATCATCGTCGCCTCGGTCTCCTGCATCTACGGTATCGGCTCGGTCGAGACCTACACCGCCATGACGTTCCAGATGCAGGTCGGCGAACGGCTCGACCAGCGCCAGCTCCTCGCCGACCTCGTCGCCCAGCAATACAAGCGCCGCGAGATGGACTTCCAGCGCGGCTCCTTCCGCGTGCGCGGCGACACGATCGAGATCTTCCCCGCCCACCTTGAAGACGCGGCATGGCGCATCTCCATGTTCGGCGACGAGATCGACGCCATCACCGAATTCGACCCGCTGACCGGCCAGAAGACCGGCGACCTGAAATCGGTGAAGATCTACGCCAACAGCCACTACGTCACCCCGCGCCCCACGCTGAACGGCGCCATCAAGAACATCCGCGAGGAGCTGAAGCATCGCCTCGTCGAGCTGGAAAAGGCCGGCCGCCTGCTGGAGGCCCAGCGCCTGGAGCAGCGCACGCGCTACGACCTCGAAATGCTGGAGGCCACCGGCTCCTGCGCCGGCATCGAGAACTATTCGCGCTACCTCACCGGCCGCCGCCCCGGCGAGCCGCCGCCGACCCTTTTCGAATACGTGCCCGACAACGCGCTGATCTTCATCGACGAAAGCCACGTCACGATCCCGCAGATCGGCGCCATGTACCGGGGCGACTTCCGCCGCAAGGCGACGCTGGCCGAATACGGCTTCCGCCTGCCCTCCTGCATGGACAACCGGCCGCTGCGCTTCGAGGAATGGGACGCCATGCGCCCGGATACGGTCGCCGTCTCAGCGACGCCCGGCGGCTGGGAGCTGGAACAGTCCGGCGGCGTCTTCGCCGAGCAGGTCATCCGCCCGACCGGCCTCATCGACCCGCCGGTCGAGGTACGCCCGGCCAAGAGCCAGGTGGACGACGTGCTGGGCGAGATCCGCGAGACCGCGCAGGCCGGCTACCGCACGCTCGTCACCGTGCTCACCAAGCGCATGGCCGAGGACCTCACCGAATACCTGCACGAGCAGGGCGTGCGCGTGCGCTACATGCATTCCGACATCGACACGCTGGAGCGCATCGAGATCATCCGTGACCTGCGCCTCGGCGCCTTCGACGTCCTCGTCGGCATCAACCTGCTGCGCGAAGGCCTCGACATTCCCGAATGCGGCTTCGTCGCCATCCTCGACGCCGACAAGGAGGGCTTTCTGCGCTCCGAGACCTCGCTCGTCCAGACCATCGGCCGCGCGGCGCGAAACGTCGACGGCAAGGTCATCCTCTATGCCGACCAGATCACCGGTTCGATGCAGCGCGCCATGGACGAGACGACCCGCCGCCGCGAAAAGCAGGTCGCCTACAACGAGGCGCACGGCATAACCCCGGAATCGGTGAAGGCGAAGATCTCCGACATCCTCGACTCGGTCTACGAGCGCGACCACGTCCGCGCCGATATCTCGGGCGTCACCGGCAAGGGCTTTGCCGACGCCGGCCACCTCGTCGGCAACAACCTCAAGGCCCACCTCGAAGCGCTCGAAAAGCAGATGCGCGATGCCGCCGCCGACCTCGACTTCGAAGCCGCCGCCCGCATCCGCGACGAGATCAAGCGCCTCAAGGCCGCCGAACTCGCCGTCATGGACGACCCGATGGCGCGCGACGAAGCAAGATCGCAGGAAGGTGGAGGAAAGGGCAAAAGCTCGGCGAAGCCGCAAGGCCAGGCGGCCGTCGCCGGTCGTCCGGCGCCCCGTGCGGAGGCCAGCCCGAAGGGCGGTACCGCCGTGAGCACGGAAGAGAATGGCAAAAGCTATTTTGCCAAACCCTCGCTCGACGACATGGGCCCGGGCACCGACACCGAACGCCCGCTCTTCCGCAAGCCCGACCTCGACGAGATGGGCCGCGACGTCGCCACCCCGGCCGGCAAGTCCCTCTTCCGCAGGAACACCCTCGACGAAATGACCGTCGGCCGTACCGAAAAACCCATAACCGGCAACATGCCGGAGCGCCCGGACGAAACCCTCTCCACCAAGAAACGCACTGCACCGTTGCCCGACGAACCGAAGCCGGTCCGCCGGGAAAGGATCGGCGTGGGAAGCTATGAGGATCCGGGTGAAGCGAAGCGCAAGGGGCGCACCAAGGGCAAGACGGGGCGGCCGGGGCGGTAAGCCGCCACGCCGAGGCCGGCCCAATTGACGGCAAGCCCTTACCCTCACCGAAACGATTATCGCTTATGGAATTCTGCGTTGCCGCTCTTCCTTCTCCCCTCGGGGAGAAGGTGGCCCGAAGGGTCGGATGAGGGGGGAGCACTGAACGCCTTGGCTTTTTCGCTTTCGGCATCCCCCTCATCCGCCTGCCGGCACCTTCTCCCCGAGGGGAGAAGGGGATGTGGCAACGGTTTCCCTCGAAAATTCGATGAACTGCTTTCTTTGGGGGGAGAGGCCGCGAGGGTCACAATCCATAATCTATTGCACAGACGTCGCCAGCCTATTCCGCCGCCTCGCCCTTCACCGGCTCCAGCGCCGCGGCCAGTTCGTAGGAATAGCCTTCCAGCATGGCGTAGGCCTGCTCGATGGCCTGGATCTGCCCTTCGGCGTTGCGGATCGCCTCGGCGATCGACTGCGAGCGGGCGCGCAGCATGGAGCCGAGGAAATCCGTGCCGGCCTTGCGGCCGAGGCGGTCGATGTGCTGGCGCACGCGGTTGCGGTGGCGTTCCAGTTCGAGGATGTGGAAGCGGCTCTTGACGATGTCGTCGGAGAGTTTGCGGCGCATCGCCGCCAGCGGGTCGAAGCTGCCGGGCTCGCGCTCGTCGAGGATGACGTCGTTGACCAGCGGTTCGAGCAGCATCAGGCCCTTGAGATCGCGCGGGTCGGCGAGCTGCGGGTCGAAGCCGGTGTCGTCGAAGACCTTTCGGCGCACCGGGTCGCGCAGGAGATCGTAGCAGGCCTGCAGGCGGGCGAACTGGTCGGTATCGCCGCCCGAATCGGGATGCATGCCCTTGGCGGCCTTGCGGTAGGCGGCCTTGATCGCGCCATCGTCAGCGTCGCGCTCCAGTCCGAGCATGGCGTAGGGATCGATCACGCGGCCACCTGTCTGTTTCTGCCTGTCTTTCGCAAGTCCGGACGCAAAACCGCTGCGCACTTTTGCTGGACCTACTTCTGAACTGCTTCGTTCGTTGTTTACGCCGTTTTCCGACCCGGAGGGGACGAAATTGTGGTGACGCGGCGGCGATGCACAGAAAGCGTTATTCCGCCGCCTCGGTCCCGGTCTCGGCCTGGGCCCGCGCCGACAGCACCGCCGCGAAAGCCGCCGCGATCACCTCCGGCCCCGCGCCGGGCTTCGTGGCGTCGGCCGAAAGGATCTGCCGGTAGCGCCGCGCGCCCGGGAACCCCTGGAAGAGGCCGATCATATGCCGCGTCACATGCGCCACCCGTCCGCCCCGCGCGATCACCTCGACCGCATAGGCCATCATGGCGTCGCGCACCGCTTCCCAATAGTCGGCCGGACGTTCCTGCGGACTGGAGGGAATACCGGAAGGCTGGCCTCCCAGAAGCGGATGCGGAAAAAGTTCGTCCACGTCCGTCAGGACGCCGCTATCCTGATAGGCAGCCCTTCCGAGCATGACACCGTCGAGGCCATTCATCTCTTCAACAGCCTGACTCAAAGTATGAAGCCCGCCATTGAGACCGATGAAAAGATTCGGGTTTTCCGCCTTCAGCCGCCGCACCAGACCATAGTCGAGCGGCGGGATATCGCGGTTCTCCTTCGGCGAAAGCCCCTGAAGCCACGCCTTGCGCGCATGGACCCAGACGGCATCCGTGCCGGCCGCCTTCACCTTCGAGACGAGATCGCGCAGCGCCATTTCGGGATTCTGGTCGTCGACGCCGATGCGGCACTTGACGGTCACGGGAATGGCAACCGCCGCCTTCATCGCCGCCACGCAATCGGCCACCAGGTCCGGCTCGCGCATCAGGCAGGCGCCGAAGGTACCGGATTGCACCCGGTCCGAGGGGCAGCCGACATTGAGGTTGATCTCGGCATAGCCGAACCCCTCGCCGATCCGCGCCGCTTCCGCGAGCTTTTCCGGGCTGTTGCCGCCGAGCTGGAGCGCCACCGGCTGCTCCACGGCGTCGAAGCCGAGCAGCCTCTCGCGATTGCCGCGCAGGATCGCATCGGCGACGATCATCTCGGTGAAGAGCAGCGCGTTCTTCGTGAGCTGCCGCGCGAAGACGCGGTACGCCCGGTCGGACCAGTCGATCATCGGCGCGGTGGCGAAGATCTTCGTCCCCGTCTCCACGGCCTGCCGGTAGAATGTGCCTGTCTTCGTCATGGCGCGGCTCATACTCCATATGGCCGGGAAAAACCACCCTCGGCCTTTCCCCGCCCGGCGGGATGGATGCTAGAGTGGCCGCGAGGATTCGAAGGAGGAACCCGATGCCGCTCTACGCCCTTGACGACCGGACGCCCACGCTGCCCGCGGACGACCGCTACTGGGTGGCGCCCGATGCCAATGTCATCGGCAAGGTCATCCTCGGCGAGGATGTCGGCATCTGGTTCGGCGCGACCTTGCGCGGCGACAACGAGCCGATCATCGTCGGCGCGCGCTCGAACATCCAGGAAGGCACCGTCGTGCATACCGATCCCGGCAAGCCGGTGATCATCGGCGAAGGCTGCACTATCGGCCACGGCGCCATCATCCACGGCTGCACCATCGGCAGCAATTCGCTGATCGGCATGGGCGCGACGGTGCTGAACGGCGCGGTGATCGGCAACAATTGCCTCGTCGGCGCCAATGCGCTGGTGACGGAAGGCAAGGTCTTCCCGGACAATTCGCTGATCGTCGGTTCCCCGGCAAAAGCCGTCCGCACGCTGGATGCCGAGGCCATCGAGGGCCTGAAACGCTCGGCCGAAGGCTATGTGCGCAACTGGCAGCGCTTCAAGAGAGGCCTGAAGCCGATCGGCTGAAGCATTTCCAGCAAAAGTGCGCAGCGGTCCTGCGTCTGGAAATGCGGGAAAATCCAGATTTCAGGCGCAGCCGGCGCAGGTCCCGCGGATCTCTATGGTCGTCTTGCCGGTCTTGAAGTTGCGGTCCCTGGCAAAGCTCTTAAGCCGCTCCTCGATCACATGGTCGTGGAACTCCGTCACCTTGCCGCAGGTCTCGCAGATCGTGAAGGCCGTCAGGCCATGGGCATGGCAGCCCTCGTCCGGGTGGGCGCAGGCGACGAAGGCGTTGATGCTTTCGAGCCGGTGCACGAGGCCGAATTCCAGCAGCTTGTCGAGCGCCCGATAGACCTGCAGAGGCGCGCGGAACCCGTCGTCCCGCAGCTTGTCGAGGATGGTATAGGCGCTGAGCGGGCTGTCGGAATGCGACAGCACGTCGAAGACGAGGCCCTGGTTGCGCGTCAGTTGCTGCGTGGTCATGGGGCTTGTCATGCCGGGCCTCCTTCACTTGCGGCCACTCCGCTCGTCCTCGGCTTCGTCAGCAGGCTTAGTATGAACAGGCCAAGCGCTGCAACTACGATCGAGGGACCGGAGGGCGTGTCGAATTTCAATGAACCGAACAGCCCGCCGACCACCGCCAGCGCCCCGATGACGGAGGCGAGCACGGCCATGATCTCAGGGCTCGTGGAAAACCGCCGCGCCGTCGCGGCGGGAATGATGAGCAGCGAGGTGATCAGCAGGATGCCGACGATCTTCATGGCGATGGCGATAACGAGCGCCATCAGCAGCATGAAGACGAGCCGGGTCTTCTCCGGCTCCATGCCCTCGGCTTCCGCCAGTTCCGGGTTGACCGTCGAGGCGATCAGCGGCCGCCACATCCAGATGATGGCGAAGGTGACGAGGATGCCGCCGCCCCAGACGAGGTCCACATCGGCGCGCGAGACGGCGAGGATATCGCCGAACAGGAAGCCGACGAGGTCGATGCGCACCCAGGTCATGAAGGAGACCATGACGAGGCCGATGGCGAGCGTCGCATGCGAGAGGATGCCGAGCAGCGCATCGGTGGAGAGCGTGCCGCGCTTCTGAAGCAGCAGCAGCAGCACCGAGACGGTCGCCGCGACGACGAAGACGCTGAGCAGCAGGTTGACGTTCATCAGCAGCGACAGCGCGACGCCGAGCAGCGCCGAATGGGCCATCGTATCGCCGAAATAGGCCATGCGCCGCCAGACGACGAAGCAGCCGAGCGGGCCGGCGGTGACGGCAAGCCCGACGCCGGCGACGAGCGCGCGCATGAAGAAATCGTCAAGCATCGCGCCGCTCCTGACTGTCCGCCCCGCGCGGAGCTTCGTGGCCGCAGCCGCAGTTCGGCCCGTGCACATGCCCGAGGCGCATCGGCCCCGCCCGGCCGCCGTCCGGCAGGATCTCGACGGCATGGTGGCCGTCGTCCGGCCGGCAATCGTCGGTGATCGAGCCGTCGGCATGCAGCACGCGGCCGTCCGGCAGATGCGTGTGGTCGTGGTGGTGGTTGTAGAAGGCGAGCGTCTGGCCCGCCCGCGCGCCGAAGAGGCGCTGATATTCCGGGCTTTGGCTCACCGTTTCCGGCGTGCCGCGGCAACAGACATGGCCGTTGAGACAGATGACGGTATCCGTCTCGGCCATCACGACATGCAGGTCGTGCGAGATGAGCAGGATGCCGCAGCCGGTCGTGTTGCGGATCGTCTTGATGAGGTCGTAGAGCGCGATCTCGCCGGAAAAGTCGACACCCTGCACCGGCTCGTCGAGCACCAGCAGGTCCGGCTTGCGGGCAATGGCGCGGGCGAGCAGCGCGCGCTGGAACTCGCCGCCGGAAAGGTGCTGCACCTCCGCGCGCGCGAGATGCCGGATGCCCGTCGCCTCCAGCGCCGCGTCGATCTCCGCGCCCTTGAGCGGCGAGGTCAGCGTCATCAGCCGGTCGACGGTAAGCGGCATGGTCCAGTCGACGGCGAGCTTCTGCGGCACATAGCCGACCTTGAGCCCGGCCTTGCGCTCCACCCTGCCCTCGTCCGCCTTCAGAACGCCGATAGCCGTCTTGGCAGTGGTCGACTTGCCGGAGCCGTTGGGGCCGATCAGGGTGACGATCTCGCCGGGCGAAATCGAGAATTCCACGCCGCGCACGAGCCAGCGGCCCTGGCGGCGCACGCCGACACCCGCGAGCGAGACGAGCGGCTGGAGGGTCCTGGTGGAGGTTTGCAGCATCATTTTTTCCGAAAAGCCTGTTGCCACCCGATATGGCACACGTTATAGCATAACGCAATTGATGTAATAACATTACATCCACATTCAAGACGGAGACTCCATGCAAAAGGCCGTTCGCACCCTCCTTCTGTCCACCGCGCTCCTTGCCGCCGGCACGCTCGCCGCGCGGGCCGAGGCGCCCGATGTGGTGGTTTCGATCAAGCCGATCCATTCGCTCGTCGCCGCGATCATGCAGGGCGTCGGCGAACCCGGCCTCATCGTCGAGGGCGCCGCCTCGCCGCACACCTATTCGCTGAAGCCCTCAAACGCGGCGGCCCTTCAGGACGCGGACGTCGTCTTCTGGGTCGGCCATAGCCTGGAAGCCTTCCTGGAAAAGCCGCTGGAAACGTTGGGCAGCAAGGCGACCGTCGTCGAGCTGGAAGACGCGCCGGGCCTCGAAAAGCTGCCTTTCCGCGAGGGCGGCCCCTTCGAGGCGCATATGCATGAAGGCGAGGACGGCCACGACCACGCCCATGAGGGCCACTCGCACGACGGGGACGGCCATGACCATGCCAAGGAGGCCGAGGGCCACGATCATGGCGAGGAAGCCGGCCATGAGGACCACGAGCGCGGCGAATTCGACATGCATCTCTGGCTGAGCCCGGACAATGCCCGCGCCATCGCCGCCGAGGCCGCCAAGGTCCTTGCCGAGAAGGACCCGGCCAATGCCGAGACCTACAACAAGAACCTCGCCGGCCTGAACGACAGGCTCGATGCGCTCGACAAGGAGATCGCCGAGACGGTCGCCCCGGTGAAGGACAAGCCCTTCATCGTCTTCCACGACGCCTATCAGTATTTCGAGCACCATTACGGCGTCTTGACCGCCGGCTCCATCACCGTCAGCCCGGAAACCCTGCCCGGCGCCGAGCGCCTGACGCAGATCCGCGACAAGGTGAAGACGCTCGGCGCGACCTGCGTCTTCGCCGAACCGCAGTTCGAGCCGAAGCTGGTCAACGTGGTGATCGAGGGCACGCCGGCGAAATCCGGCACCCTCGACCCCGAGGCCGCCACGCTCGACCCCGGCCCGGACCTCTACTTCACCCTGATGAAGGGCATCGCCACATCGCTGCGCGATTGCCTTGGACAGGGCGGCTGAGGCGCGTCAGTCGCGTTCGGCGGAGCTGGCCCAGAGATTGATGTCGGCCTCCCGGGCATAGACATCGATCTCGGCCAGTTCCTCGACCGTGAAGTCGGGCTTTTCCAGCGCCTTGACGCAATCGACGATCTGCGCCGAGCGGCTGGCGCCGATCAGCGCGGAGGTGATGCGTCCGCCCCGCAGCACCCAGGCGAGCGCCATCTGCGCCAGCGTCTGGCCGCGCCGCTCGGCGATGGCGTTGAGCTTGCGGATATTGTCGATGATCTCGGGGCGGATGAAATCCTTCTTGAGGAAGTGGTTCAGCGCCGCGCGGCTGTCACCCGGAATGCCGCCGAGATATTTCGTGGTCAGCATGCCCTGCGCCAGCGGCGAGAACACGATGGAGCCGATGCCGAGGTCTTCGAGCGTATCGACGAGGCCGTCGTCCTCGATCCAGCGGTTGAGCATGGAATAGCTCGGCTGGTGGATGAGGCAGGGCGTGCCGAGGTCCTTGAGGATCGCCGCGGCCTCGCGGGTGCGCTGCGAATTGTAGGAGGAGATGCCGACATAGAGCGCGCGGCCGGAGCGCACGATATGGTCGAGCGCGCCGCAGGTCTCCTCCAGCGGCGTGTCCGGGTCGAAGCGGTGGGAATAGAAGATGTCGACATAGTCGAGACCCATGCGCTTCAGGCTCTGGTCGCAGGAGGCGATAAGATACTTGCGGCTGCCCCATTCGCCATAGGGACCCGGCCACATGTCATAGCCCGCCTTGGAGGAGACGATCAGCTCGTCGCGCAGGCCCTTGAAATCCGTGCGCAGGATCTCGCCGAAGGCGATCTCGGCGGTGCCGGCCGACGGGCCGTAATTGTTGGCGAGGTCGAAATGGGTGATGCCGAGGTCGAAGGCCGTGCGGCACATGTCGACCTTGCGCTCGTGCGGCGTGTCGTCGCCGAAATTGTGCCACAGGCCCAGTGAAATCGCCGGCAGCTTCAGGCCGGAGCGTCCCACGCGGTTGTAGGTCATCGTGTCGTAACGGTTTTCCGCCGGCTGCCAGGCCATGGTGTGGTTCCTTCTCTATGTAGGCGGACTTCCATACCCCTCCCCAACCCCTCCCCACAAGAGGGAGGGACTTGACCCGTCGCCCCGCTTCAAACTCATCGACCGGTTCTGCCGGCAGCGACGTTCAAAGGAGACCGCGTTGGGAGCGGCATCGTAAAGCCCCTCCCCCTTGTGGGGAGGGGTTTTCACCGGTTACCGCAGCAGCGCCCGCGCCTCCTCAATCCCCAGCGCCGCCGGCTGGGTGCAGGTGGTCACGATGGCGATCGCCTTGCCCTCCTCGGCCGAACGGAGGATTGCCGTCAGCACGTCGATCGTGTGCAGCGAGCGGTCGAGCGAGCAGCGATAGTCGCGGCCTGTCGTCACCGCCTCCATCATGTCGGCAAGACCGATGCCGCGGTAATTGGCCTGCATGCCCCAGTCGAACTGGTAGTTCTGCGCCGTCAGCGGATGGTCCCAGACCTCAACCTCCTTCGGCTCCTTGTCGTCACCGGCGACTTCCACCGCGCCGCCGAAGAAATTCGGGTCCGGCACGAAGACGGCGCCGTCGGTGCCGTAGAGCTCCATGTTCTGGTGGCGATGCGCCCAGACATCCCAGCTCGCCATCAGCGCCACCTGCGCGCCGCTGGCGAATTCGAGGATGGCATGGATGTTCGTCGCGACGGCCACCGGCACCTTTTCCCCGAGGCGCGGGCCGTTGGCGATCACCCGTTCCTCGCGCGCCCTGTTGGCGAGCGCCACGACGCGCTTCACCGGACCGACGAGGTTGACGAGGTTGTTGACGTAATACGGCCCCATGTCGAGGATCGGCCCGCCGCCTGGCGCGAAGAAGAAGTCCGGATTCGGATGCCAGCTCTCCATGCCCGGCCCCAGCACATGCGCCGTGCCCGACATGATTTTTCCCAGCTTGCCGCTGTCGATGAGATGACGCACGAACTGGTGCGCGCCGCCGAGATAGGTATCCGGCGCCGAGCCGACCTTCAGGCCCTTGGCATCCGCGATGCGGCGCAGGTCCTCGCCCTGTTCGGGCGTGAGCACGAAGGGCTTTTCCGAATAGACGTGCTTGCCCGCCTCCAGCGCCTGTTTCGAGACCGGGTAATGCGCCTCCGGGATCGTCAGGTTCACGACGACATCCACATCGGGATTGGCGAGCAGCGCGCCGATCTCCTGCGCCGGCACGCCGAATTCCTCCGAACGCGCTCTGGAGGCGGCGGGGTTGATATCGGCGCAGGCGACGAGCTTCAGGTTCCTGAAGGTCGGGATCAGCTTGAAATAGGCGCCCGAGATATTGCCGCAGCCGATGATGCCGACTCCGTATTCCTTGCTCATGACGATGATCCTCAGAACGCCTTGATGGTCGCGATGGAGCGGGTGGCAAGCCGGGTGATGTCCTTCGGATTGTCATGCTCGACGATGAAATTCTTTACCGGCGAGCCGGCGAGCGCCCTGGCGAGATCGCCCCAAGGAACGGTGCCGTGGCCGACATCGGCCCAGCCGTCCTCGTCGGCATTCTCGCCCTTCGGCGCGATGTCCTTGACATGCACGGCGGTGATGCGGTCGCCGTATTTCGCAATCCACGCGAAGGGGTCCGCGCCGCCGCGGATGATCCAGGCGATATCCGCCTCCCAGGCAAGGTCCGGCCCGCCTTCGAAGAGATGGTCCAGCGGCACCGTACCGTCCTGCAGCGTGAAGAACTCGAAATCGTGGTTGTGCCAGCCGAAGGTAAGGCCCGCCGTACGGATCGGTTCGCCGGCCTTTTGCAGCCGCTCGCCGAGCGCATGCCAGCCGGCGGCGTCCGTCGGGCGCTCCTCGGGCAGGAGATAGGGGCAATAGACCGCCTCAATGCCGAGCGTGCGGCAGATCGCGATCACGCGATCCGGCTCGGCCTCCAGCATGTCGAGGCTGAAATGGGCGGTCGGCATAGCAAGGCCGTTGGCGTCGAGATCGGCCCTCACCTGCTGGATGGCCGCATCGTCGAGCGCGGCGTAAAGCGCGCTGTAGCCCTCCACCTGCCTGTAGCCGGCATCGGCGAGGATGCGGAACACCTCGGCGAAGGGCTGGAAGTTGCGAGCGCTGTAGAGCTGGAAGCTGACTGTCTGCATGATTGTCTCCTCGGACTATTCGGTATTCGTCTGGCAGGAATGAAGGTCGAGCCAGCGGATTTGCGGAACCCCGCCGGTCTCGGCGGGCGTGAAGATGAGGGTGCGGCGCTCGCCGACCGTCAGATCAAAGGCATTGTCGGACCAGCGTCCGGCAATGTCCGCTTCAAGCATGACGTGCAGCGCAAGGCCGGTCGCGGAGGCGGTGACGGCGAAAGCGCCGTCGTCTCGGGCCACGACGTCGAGCGTCACGCCGGAGGCTTCGAGATCGAGCGCCTTGTAGTTGACCGGGACATGATGCCCCTCGCCTTTCATGCCGTTCGATGCCTCGAAGGACCAGAAGAGCAACGTGTCCTCCGGCAGGTCGGCCGAAAAGACGGAGAATAGCATTTCCGCCTTGTCCGGCCCGCAGACGCCTTCCGCGCTGCGATAGGGCCGGCGCTCGCCGGCAAGCGAGACGAGCCATGTTTCAAGCCGGATGGTGACGGCCTCCGCCGTGTCGTTGACGACGGAAAAGCCGATGGTCTCGCCGTCCTTCGAGGGGATCGCCGCGACGGCGACGGGCTGGAAGAAGCGGCGCACCATGTAGTGCATGGCCTTCCAGCTTCCGCCATAGTCGAGGCTCGACCAGGAGGCGACAGGCCAGGTGTCGTTGAGCTGCCAGTAGAGCGTGCCCATGCAATGGGGCTTCAGCGAGCGCCAGTATTCGACCGCCGTGCGGATGGCCAGGCCCTGCTGGATCTGGCTGAGATAGACGAAGCTCGCAAAATCCTTCGGGAAACGGAAATAGCGGAACATGGTGCCGGCGATACGCTCGTTGCCGCCGGCATTCTTCTGGTGGCTCTCCATGACGGGGGACGCGATGTTCATGTCCTTGCGTTCGGCGAAGGTCTTCATCACGGGCATGGAGGTGTAGGACTGAAAGCCGAACTCCGAGCAGAAGCGCGGACGCACGCTGCGGTAATCGTCGAAGGACTTGTTCTCGTGCCAGACGGACCAGTAGTGCATGTCGCCGGAACCGTCCGCATGCCAGGCATCGCCGAAGTCGAGATAGCCGGAAGCCGGACTGGAGGGCCACCAGATCGCGCCCGGCGCGGCCTTCTTCATCGCCACTTCGATGGTGCGGTTGAGGCGGTCGTAGGAGACGAGATAGCGGTCGCGGTTCTTACGGCTGTCATCGAACCAGGTCAGCGCGCCGACCAGCTCGTTGTCGCCGCACCAGAGCACGATGGAGGGATGCGAGGCGAGACGCCTCACCTGATAGTCCACCTCGGCCGCGACATTGTCGAGGAAATCGACGGTCGAGGGATAGAGGTTGCAGGCGAACATGAAGTCCTGCCAGACCATCAGGCCGAGCTCGTCGCAAAGGTCGTAGAACCAGTCCGGCTCATAGAAGCCGCCGCCCCAGACGCGCAGCATGTTCATGTTGGCGTCGGCGGCCGATTGCAGCAGGTCGCGCACGCCTGTCGGCGCGATGCGCGAGGGCAAGGCGTCGGCCGGAATCCAGTTCGCGCCGCGGCAGAAGATTTCCCTTCCGTTGACCTTGAGTGCGAAGCGGCTGCCGGCTTCGTCCTTGTCGGTGACCAGCTCGACCTGCCTGAGACCGACGCGGCACACCACCGTCTCGGCCGGCGTCTCGACCCGCACGGCGTAGATTGCCTGCTCGCCATGCCCGGCCGGCCACCAGAGCGCCGGCCTCTCGATGCGGAACATATGGGTAAGCTGCGTCTCGCCGGCATCGATGCCGATATCGAGCCGCACCCGCTCCTCGCCGAGCGCGAAATGCACCGGCATGATGCCCGGCTCACCGGCATGGAAGGTGGCGGTAACGTAGAGGTCGACCGCGCCGCCCGCATGGTGGAACTGCCGGGTCGTGACATGCTCGATGCGGGCGACGTTCAGCTTGCGCAGCGTGATCCCGCCGTAGATGCCGAGCGGGGCGAGCGCGATGTTCCAGTCCCAGCCGAAATGGCACTGCGGCTTACGCAGCATGTTGCCGTTGGGGATCGGCGAATTGCCCGTGGACCAGGGTATGAAGAAGGGCTGCTCCGCCTGCCGTATGGCGCCCGCCGTAATGCTGGAATGGATCAGCACCCTGACCGTGTTCTCGCCGGCCTTCAGCGCCTCGGTGACATCGGGCCGGTAGCGGCGGAAGCAATTGTCCGTGTCCTCGACCAGCACGCCGTTCACATAGACGGAGGCGACGGTGTCGATGCTGCCGATATCGAGATACCAGTCGCCCTCCAGCATCTCGGGCGCAAGATCGAAGCTGCGCTCGATGGCCCAGTCCTTCTCCGCCACCCATTGCACGTCCCGCTCGTTGCGGCCGGCATAGGGATCGGGGATGAGGCCGGCGGCAAGCAGCGCGCTGTGCACGTCGCCGGGCACGCGCATCGGCGCGCTGTGGGCGGCGTCGGTGCTGGCGAGCTGCCAGGTGCCGGAGAGGTCGATGGTGTCGGTTGTCTGGGTCATGGCATTGTCTCTGAACTTGTGCGTGGGGCTTGCCCCTCACCCTGCCCCTCTTCCCGCAAGCGGAGAGAGGGAATGGCGACGTTTCCGCAAGTCTCCTTCTCCCCGCCTGCGGGGAGAAGGTGGCCGGCAGGCCGGATGAGGGGCCGCGCCCTCTAGATCCTCTCCTCCGTCTCCGCATCGAACAGCGAGGCCAGCCCCATGTCGAAGGAGAGCCTCACCGCCGTGCCCGGCGCGAAGCGCCGCGCCCCGCCGACGCGGACGGAGAGCGTATGGCCAGCATGTTTCAGCCAGAGCAGGTTGTCCGCCCCCATCGGCTCCTCGATATCGACGGTCGCCTGATGGGTCTCGACGCCGGGCACGTCCTCGTTGACCTTCACATGCTCCGGCCTGACGCCGAGCACGACCTTGCGGCCCGGCTGGAGCACCTCGCCGGTCGCGTAGCCATCCAGCGAGAAGTCCACGCCGTTCGTGACGAAGACCGGCTTGCCGCCCTTTTCCACGACCTCCCCGCGCAGGAAATTCATCGAGGGCGAGCCGATGAAGCCGGCGACGAACATGTTCCTCGGCGCGTTGTAGATCGTGTTCGGATCGGCAAGCTGCTGGATGACGCCGCTCTTCATGATGGCGATGCGGTCGGCCAGCGTCAGCGCCTCGATCTGGTCGTGGGTGACGTAGATCATCGTGTTCCTCAGCGACTGATGCAACCGCTTGATCTCCACGCGCAGCTCCGAGCGCAGCTTCGCATCGAGGTTGGAGAGCGGCTCGTCGAAGAGGAAGACATCGACGTCGCGCACCAGCGCCCGGCCGATCGCCACGCGCTGGCGCTGGCCGCCTGACAGAGCCGAGGGCTTGCGTTTCAGGAGCGGGCCGATCTGCAGGATTTCGGCGGCGCGGGCGACGCGCTTGTCGATCTCCGCCTTCGGCATGCGGGCGACCTGAAGGCCGAAGGAGAGGTTCTTCTCCACCGTCATCTGCGGGTAGAGCGCATAGGACTGGAACACCATGCCGATGCCGCGGTCCTTCGGCTCCTCCCAGGTGACATTCCTGTCCTTGATGAAGATCTGCCCGCCGGTCGGCTCCAGCAGGCCGGCGATGCAGTTGAGCAGCGTGGACTTGCCGCAGCCGGACGAGCCGAGAAGCACGAGGAACTCGCCCTCCCCGATATCGAGATTGAGGTCCTGCAACACGTTGACCGCGCCGAAGGAGAGCGAAAGGTCCCTGATGGAAACGGAATGCTGCATGGCTTAACCCTTGACTGCGCCGGCGGCGATGCCGCGGACGAAGAGCCGTCCCGACACGAAATAGACGATGAGCGGAACCGCGCCGGTGAGCAGCGTCGCGGCCATGTTGACGTTGTATTCCTTCACGCCCTGGACGGAGTTGACGATGTTGTTGAGCTGCACGGTCATCGGATAGGTATCCGGCCGGGTGAAGACGACGCCGAACAGGAAGTCGTTCCAGATGCCGGTGATCTGAAGGATCATCGCGACGACGAAGATCGGCAGCGACATGGGCAGCATGATGCGCAGATAGATCTGCCAGAACCCCGCCCCGTCGATGCGCGCCGCCTTGAACAGCTCCTCCGGCAGGGACGAGAAGTAGTTGCGGAAGAGCAGCGTCAGGATCGGCATGCCGAAGATCGTGTGCACGATGACGAGGCCGGTGAGCGTGCCGTAGATGCCCATTTCCCGGAGCACGATGACGATCGGATAGATCATCACCTGATAGGGAATGAAGGCGCCGAGGATGAGGATCGTGAAGAAGATGTCGGCGCCCCTGAACTTCCAGTTGGCGAGCGCATAGCCGTTCACCGAGGCGACAAGGATCGAGATCAGCGTCGAGGGAACGGTGATGCGCACGGAATTCCAGAAGCCGCGCGAAAGGCCGTCGCAATTGAGGCCCGTGCAGGCGCTGGCCCAGGCCTTCGACCAGGGTTCCAGCGTGATCTCCATCGGCGGCGAGAAGATGTTGCCGAGGCGGATTTCCGGCATGCCCTTCATCGACGTGACGATCATCACGTAGAGCGGCAGCAGGTAGTAGAGCGCGGCGACGAGAAGCGTGCCGTAGAGCATGATGTTGCGGCCGGAAAGCGCGCGGCGGGGTTTTGCGCCCCACGGCTCGGCGGCAGCCTTGAGAGAAGCGGTTTCAGCCACGCTTGCGCCCTCCGAATTCGAGATAGGCCCATGGCACGATGATGATGGCGACCGTGACGAGCATCATGGTGGAGGCGGCGAAACCCTGGCCGAGATTCTGGGCCTGGAACATGTAGTCGTAGACATATTTCGCCGGCACTTCCGACGAGATGCCCGGCCCGCCGCTGGTCTGCGCCACCACGAGGTCGTAGACCTTGACGATGCCGCTGGCGATGATGACGAGCGTGGTGATGAAGACGGGGCGCATCATGGGGATGACGATGAAGAGATAGGTCCGCCACATCGGGATGCCGTCGACGCGCGCGGCCTTCCAGATGTCCTCGTCGATGCCGCGCAGGCCCGCAAGCAGCAGGCACATGACGAGCCCCGTGCCCTGCCACAGCCCGGCGATCAGCACGCCGTAGATGACGATCTTGGAATTATACAGCGGATCGAAGGCGAAGCTCTCCCAGCCGAGCGCGCGCACGACGGATTGCACGCCGTATTCCGGGTTGAGAAGCCATTGCCAGACGAGGCCGGTGACGATGAAGGAGAGCGCGAAGGGATAGAGGAAGATCGTGCGGAACGTGTTCTCGAAGCGGATCTTCTGGTCCATCAGCGCCGCCAGCAGGAAGCCCATCACGAGGCTGAAGATCAGCGTCAGAACGCCGTAGATGGCGAGATTCTGGATCGAGACGATCCAGCGCGGCGCATCCCACAGCCGCTCGTACTGGTCGAGGCCGACGAACCTGGCGCGCGGGAGCAGCTTGGAATTGGTGAACGAATAGACGACCGTCCAGATCGTGCCGCCGAGAAAGATCACGACGGCGGTCAGTACCATCGGAATGGAGGCGATCTTGGCGCTGAGATTGCGCAGTAGTCTGCTGGGGCGACCGGTGTGTGCCTGGCCCGTCATGGGTCACTCCTCCTTGGTCCTTACCGGGGGCGAGAGGCTGGCGGCTCGTCCCGCCAACCATCCCGCTTACTGACAAAAACCTGCTGCACCCACTTCCGTCATCCTCGGCCTCGTGCCGAGGATCTGCCAACGCATCGTAAATTCGAGACGTCGCAGATGCTCGGGACAAGCCCGAGCATGACGAAGGAAGGGGCTCTCATTTTATCAGCCGTCGCCGCCTCACTCCGCCGAAGCGATGATCTCGGCAAAACGCTTCTGGGCGTCTTCCGGCGTCATCGAGGGATTGGCGAAGAATTCGGAGAAGAGGTCTTCCTTCTGCTTCTGGCTGTCGGCCGAAAGCAACTGGTCGGTCCAGTCGACGACATTGCCCTTGGCGAGAATGTCGAGGCCCTTCTTCATGCAGTCATTGGCGGCGGCGAGATCCACGTCGCCGCGCACCGGCAGCGAGCCCTTCTTGAGGTTGAAGGCGACCTGCGCGCCGGGGCTGACGAGCGTGGAGGCGAGAACCTCCTGCGCCTTCGACTTCTCCTCGTCCTTGAGGACCGGGAAGTAGAAGGCATCGCCCCCGGTAGCGATGACGTCGGTCACGCCGAGGCCCGGAAGGCAGGTATAGTCCTTGCCGGCGGTCTGGCCGGCAAGCGCAAACTCGCCCTGCGCCCAGTCGCCCATGATCTGCCCGCCGGCCTTGCCGGTGATGACCATGTTGGTGGCCTGGTTCCAGTCCTGCACGTTCGTGCCCTTGGACATGCGCCGCGCATCGTCCGCCGCCTTGAAGACCTTGGCGATCTCGGGGCCTGCTGCGACGTCCGCATCCTTGTCCTTGAACACCTTGTAGAACGTGTCCTTGCCGCCGACGGCAAGCAGCAGCACGTCGAAGGCGCCGGACGCCTGCCAGGCCTGCCCGCCGACGGCGAGCGGCACGATGCCGGCCTTTTCCAGCGCCGGGGCGGCCGCGACGAACTCGTCCCAGTTGCCAGGCACGGCGACGCCCGCCTTCTCGAAGGCGGCGTTGGAAAGCCAGAGCCACTGCCAGGAATGGATGTTGACCGGCGCGCAATAGATCTTGCCGTCGATGGTGCAACTGTCGAGCAGGCTCGCCGGGCGGATGACCTCCTTCCAGTTCTCGCGCGTGGCGACATCCGTCAGGTCGCGCATCAGGCCGGCCTCGACCAACTCCTCGGCCTGGCGGCCATGGTTGAACTGCGTCGCGGCCATCGGGTCGCCGCCGGTGATGCGGCTGACCATGATCGGACGCGCCGTGCCGCCGGAACCGGCGATGGCGCCGTCGATCCATTTGTTGCCCGTGGCGTCGAATGCCTTTGCCAGTTCGGCGACCGCCGCGGCCTCCCCGCCGGACGTCCACCAATGGGTCACTTCCAGATCAGTCGCATTGGCTGCGGCGAACGGCAGGACCACGGTCGCTGCCAGGACAGCAGCCATATGGCGAATTTTCATGAGTCTCCTCCCTCACTGAAACGTTGCAGTAAAAAGGTAGACCAATCGATTTGAACACGCAACCGGCCCGGGTGGCGTTTGTGCGTTTTCCGCCAGACGGCGACCGTTTGCGCCTCGACGTGAACAGGAGAGTACAAAGATGAGAGAGAAATATCATTCTGTTTTCGTTATATTTTTCCAGGAAATAGCAATGTTTTCCACACCCGCAATTCGCAATCGCATGAATTATCGCTTTGCGGTGCAATATCGCACGAGCAGGACGAAAACATCGAACCTGCGGAAATTTCACCTCGACAAAACACCTGTATCGTTTCAGATTTACAGCTTCTTCCGGCAGGGAGTGGCGGGCGGAAGCAAAATCTGTATAACCGGCCGCTAATGCGAAGAGGTGGACAGGCGGGGATGGACAGAATGAAAAGCGGGGGCCAGGCGGCATCGACGCCCCCCTCCAGCGAGCGGCCGACGCTGAAGACCATCGCCTTCATGACCGGCCTCGGCATCACCACCGTTTCGCGGGCGTTGAAGGATGCGCCCGACATCAGCAGCGAGACGAAGGAGCGCGTGCGCCTCGTCGCCCGGCAGATCGGCTACCAGCCGAACCGGGCGGGCGTGCGCCTTCGCACCGGCAAGACCAATGTCATCAGCCTGATCCTCAGCCTGGAAGAAGAGATCATGGGCCTGACGAGCCCCATGGTCGTCGGCATCTCGGAAGTGCTCGCCGCAACGCAGTACCATCTCGTGGTGACGCCCTACCGCACGCAGGGCAATGCGCTCGATCCGGTGCGCTACGTGCTGGAAACGGGCGCGGCCGACGGCGTGATCATCTCGCGCACCGAGCCGAAGGACCCGCGCGTCGCGCTGATGATGGAGCGCAACTTCCCCTTCGTCACGCATGGCCGCACCGAGATGGGCCTTGCCCATCCCTATCACGACTTCGACAACGAGCGCTTCGCCTACGAGGCCGTGCGCAAGCTGGTCGAGCTCGGCCGCAAGCGCCTGGTGCTGCTCCAGCCGCCGCCCTACCTCACCTTCTACCTGCACATGCGGGCGGGCTTCGAGAAGGGCATCCGCGATTTCGGCGCGACGGCCCTGCCCTTCAGCACCGTCAACCTCGACAACAATCTTCGCGAGATCCGCAGCGCCGCAGAGGCGCTGTTCGACGCCGCCGACGGGCCTGACGGCATCGTCTCCGGCAGCGGCTCGGGCGCGGTGGCGCTGATCGCGGCGCTTGAGGCCAGGGGCCGCAGGCTCGGGCAGGACATCGACATGGTCTCCAAGGAGCCGCACATGTTCCTGCAATGGCTGCGGCCGGAGGTCGTCACCATGCGCGAGGACATCCGCCTCGCCGGCCGCGAACTCGCCAAAGCCGTCATCGCCCGCATCGAGGGGCGCCCGCCGGAGGAGCTGCAGACGCTGAGCTATCCGATCCCGACGGGAGAGGTGTAGCGGGGCATCCCGGCGGGAGAGGTCCTGCCGCGCGCTTGCCCCTCACCTGCCTGCCGGCATCCTCTCCCCGCAAGCGGGGCGAGGAAGGCAGGAGGTACTGTTTTCCTCCCATCGATCGCAAGGAAGAAAGGAAACCGGCGCGGCATATCTCCTTCTCCCCGCTTGCGGAGAGAAGATCCCGGCAGGGGGATGAGGGGCAACCCTCCGCCCCAAACAAAACGACCCGGTCTTGCAACCGGGCCATTCCATTTCAGACTTCCACCAGCTCTCAGCCGTTCAGCCCCGAGCCCCACGGGCCGTGATGACTGTCCGCACCGTCCACGCGGTCGAAGCCGTGCGCGCCGAAGAAGTCGCGCTGCGCCTGGATGACGTTCGCCGTGCCGCGGCCGCGGCGGTAGCTGTCGAAATAGCCGAGCGCCGAGGCGAGCGCCGGGACCGGCAGGCCGTGCAGGGCGGCGGCGGAGACGACGCGGCGCAGCGCCCCGTCGGTTTCCTTCACCATGTCGGCGAAGGCCGGGGTGACGATGAGGTTGGCGGCATCCGGCGTCTTCGTGAAGGCGCTTGTGATCGCGTCGAGGAACTGCGAGCGGATGATGCAGCCGGCGCGCCAGATTTTTGCGATCGTCGGCATCGGCAGGTTCCAGCCATATTCCTTCGAGGCGGCGGACATCACGGCGAAGCCCTGCGCATAGGCGCCGATCTTGCCGGCGAGCAGCGCGCTTTCGAGGTCCTTGAGGAAGGCGGCCCTGTCGGCGACCTTGAGCTCGGGAACGGCCGGCAGGCCAAGGATCTTCTCGGCGGCCTCGCGCTCGGTCTTGAAGGAGGAGATCGAGCGGGCGGCGACGGCGGCCTCGATGCCGGTGGCCGGCACGCCCATGTTCTGCGCCTCGATGGCGGACCACTTGCCGGTGCCCTTCTGGCCGGCCTTGTCGAGGATCATGTCGACCATCGCATTGCCGCTGATCGGATCCCTGGCGGCCAGCACCGTCGCGGTGATCTCGATGAGGTAGGATTCAAGGCGCCCCCTGTTCCATTCGCCGAAGACGGCGCTGATCTCGGAAGCGCTCATCTTCAGGCCGTCGCGCAGGATGCCGTAGATCTCGGCGATCATCTGCATGTCGGCATATTCGATGCCGTTGTGGATGGTCTTGACGAAGTGGCCGGCGCCGTTCTCGCCGAGCCAGGCCACGCAGGGATCGCCGTTGTACTTGGCGGCAATCGACGTCAGCACCTTCTCGACGCGCTTCCACGAATCCTCCGTGCCGCCGACCATGATGGAGGGGCCGTGGCGCGCGCCCTCCTCGCCGCCGGAAACGCCCATGCCGATGAAGGTGAGGCCCGAATCCTTCAGCGCATCGAAGCGGCGCATCGTGTCGCGGAAGTTCGCGTTGCCGGCATCGATCATGATGTCGTTCTTTTCCAGATGCGGGCGCAGCAGTTCCATCTGCTGGTCGACCGCGGCACCGGCCTGGATCATGATGATGATCGGGCGCGGCGGGCGGATGGCGGCGACAAACTCTTCAATCGTCTCGCAGGGCACGATGCGGCCCTTGAGGTCGCCGGCCTCCTCGTAGAATTCCTTCGTGCGCGCCGCCGTGCGGTTGAACACGGCGATCGTGTTGCCCTTTTCGGCAATGTTGAGCGCAAGGTTCGACCCCATGACGCCGAGACCGATAAGACCGATTTCCGCCTGTGCCACGATAATACCTCCGTAGAATGGCGCGGCGGGATTGTTTCGCAACTCATGCCGGAAACGCCGCGCAAGAAGAGAGTGAGGAGCGTTGGCTCCAGCGGACGTGTTTTGGCATTCAAATCGATTTACGACAAGCAATTGTTTGTTCGGAAAGCGTTTTACGGCCGCCCGAAATCACCGCCCCGGCTTGTCGTCGCCGTCGTCCAGAACGCGCCAGGCGGCGCCTTCGACATCGTCGTACTGGCCGCTCTTGAGCGACCACAGGAAGGCACCGAGGCCGAGCGCGCCGAGGAAGAGCGCGATGGGGATGAGGAAGATCAGCGTGTTCATGCGGCGCGCACCAGGGGCTTGACGGGACGGGCCTCGTCCGCCGCGCGGACCGCGAAGGCCGGCAAGCGTCCGCGCAGGCGAAGCGAGTTCACCACCACGATGATCGAGGACGTGGACATGGCTATGGCGGCGATGAGCGGCGTGGCATGGCCGAGGATCGCAATCGGCACGGCGATGACGTTGTAGCCTATGGCGAGCGAAAAATTCTGCCGGATGAGGCGGCCGGCCCGGCGCGCGGTCTCGTAGGCGAAGGGCACGGCTTCGAGGCTTTCGTGCAGGAAGACGAAATCCGCCGCCTGCCGGCCGACATCGGCCGCCGTCGCGGGCGCGATGGAGACATGGGCGGCGGCGAGCGCCGGCGCGTCGTTGATGCCGTCGCCGACCATCAGCACGCGGCGCCCGGCCGCGGCGCGCTCGGCGACCGCTTCCGTCTTCTCGCGCGGCGAAAGGGCCGCGCGCCAGCGGCCGATGCCGAGAAGGCCGGCGATGCGGGCCACGGCAGGCGCGCGGTCGCCCGAAAGGATCGCCATGTCGATGCCGTCCTGCTTCAGGGCGGTGATGGCCTCGGCGGCGCCCGCCCGCAGGCCATCCTCGAAACGGAAGGTCTCGAGCACCTTGCCGTCGCAGGTCAGGACGACCTCCGAAAGACCGTGCGCGTCCTCGCTCGTGACCGCCTTTCCGCAGGCGAAGGCACGGTTGCCGAGGCGGAGCACGCCCTGCCCCGTGACGGCTTCGAGCCCGCCGCCGGCAACCTCCGTCACCGCATCGATGACCGGCACGGGACCGGCATTGGCGCCCGCGAGCGCCACCGACAGCGGATGGCGCGAATGGGCGGCAAGCGCGGCGGCAAGGGAAAGATGCGCCCGGTTCAGCTTGTCCCGGTCGACGAGGCGCGGCTTGCCGAGGGTCAGCGTGCCGGTCTTGTCGAAAACGGCGGTGTCGATCTCGGCAAGGCGCTCCATGGCCGAGCCGTCCTTGACCATCACGCCGCCGGCAAAGAGCCGGCCCGCCGCAACCACCTGCACCACCGGCACGGCAAGGCCGAGCGCGCAGGGGCAGGTGATGATCAGCACGGCGATGGCGACGAGCATGGCATGCTTCCAGTCGCCGTCGAAGAAACCCCAGCCGAGGAAGGAGGCCAGCGCCAGGAGGTGCACGGCGGGCGAATAGACCTGCGCCGCACGGTCGGCGATGCGGCGATAGCGGGCCCTGCCCCCTTCGGCGGCCTCCATCAGGCCGATGACCTCGGAAAGGAACGAATCGCGGGCGGTAGCGATCGCCTCGACGGTGAGCGAGCCGGTGAGGTTCATGGCGCCGGCCTCGAGCTGCGTGCCCGGCGCGGCGGCGAGCGGATCGCTCTCGCCGTTGACAATGGAGCGGTCGATGTCGCTGGCCCCGGCGATCACGCGGCAATCGACCGGAATGCGCTCGCCGGCCGCGATGGAGAGATGTTCACCGATGGCGATCTCCTCGACGGGCCGATAGTCGCGCGTGCCGTCGGGCCGGACGACCATGGCGCCGCGCGGCGAAAGGCGGGCAAGGCCGGTGATGGCCGAGCGGGCGCGGTCGCGCATGACGTGGTCGAGCGTGCGGCCGATGAGCAGGAAGAACAGCAGGCTGACCGTCGCGTCGAACCAGGCATGCTCGGCGCTGTGCAGCGTCTCCCAGAGCGAGACGGCATAGGAGAGCGTGATGGCGAGCGCGATCGGCACGTCCATGTTGGTGCGGCCGTGGCGAATGGCGTTCCAGGCGGACTTGTAGAAGAAGCGGCCGGCATAGATCAGCGTCGGCCCGGCGATGAAGGCGGAGATCCAGTGGAAGAGGTCGCGCGTGGCGGCTTCCGCGCCCGACCAAACGGAGACGGAGAGCAGCATGATGTTGGTGGCGGCGAAGCCCGAAACGGCGACGGCGCGGATGAGCTGGTTGCGCAGCGCATCGTCCCCCTCGGCGACGAGCGAGAAGAGATGCGTGTCGTAGCCCGTGGCACGGATGGCGGCGGCAAAAGCTTGCGGATCGATGCGCCGGCCCTCGACCTCCTCCTTCCAGACGACCGAGACGCGGCGCGTGGAGAGATTGACGCGCGCGCGCACGACTTCCGGCAGCGCGTTCAGCGCGCCCTCGACGGTGGTGATGCAGGTGCCGCAATGCACGCCCGGCACGCTGAGGTCGCTCTGGCGCAGCCCTTCGCCGACCGGACGGCTGGCGAGGAGCAACTCCTCCGAGGACGGCAGCGCATGGCGGGCGCGTTCCGCGTCGGCGGCGCCTTCGGTGCCGGGCGCGCAGCAGCTCACTTCGCCCCTCCCGCGACAACGATCCGGACGGTCTGGTGGAATACCTTCTTGCCGTCGTTCTTCGTGCTGATGTCGACGACCCACTGGCCGGTGGCAATGGCGCGCTCGGCGGTGAAGAGCCCCGCTCCGGCCGCCTGCAGCGGCAGGGTGAAGTCGTCGCGCTCGTCCACCGGGCGCTTGAAGACGGCCGAGACGTCGTCGGCGACGACCGGCGCACCCTTCGCGTCGACCACGCGATAGGTGACGTTGCCGCCCTCGATAGCAAGGCTGCCCTCGATGCCGCTGGCGGCGAATGCCTTGGCGGCGGCGACCTTCTCGTTGAATTCCTGGCTGGCGACATAGCTGTTGGGCACGACGAGGCCCGACCAGCTATGCGAGGCGTTCCAGGCCATGATGAGGTTCACCGTGATGATCGTTCCGAAGAACATCACCATGACGCCCAGCATGTGCCAGCCGGTGAAGACGAAGCCCTGTTCCTTGCGTTCTGCGACCATCACCTTGCTCCCGGCGTGTTGAATTTGGCGGAATAGACGTCGCGCTCGTGACCCTGCCGGTCCTCGGCGACAATGTGGAAGCCTTCGGCCCCTTCTGCAAGGCGATCCTTCGGAAGGGTGACGAAAACGCGCAGCGCCGTCACCTTGTCCGGATCGACCGGCACGTCGGCGCTGCGGCCGTCCGCGCTGTCATGGCCCGCAATCTTCATGGTCGCGCCCGGCATGCCCTCGATCGAGACGGTGATGACGCGCGGCTCGGGAATCATGTTGAGCAGCTTCACGGCATAGCCGTTGCGGATCGAGCCGTCCGATTCGACGACGAATTGCGGATTGCGGTCGTGGATGACGTTGAGGTCCAGCCGGTCGCGCGACAGCAGCGCGAAGACGAGAGCCAGCCCCGCCAGCGACCAGACGCCGAAATAGAGCAGCGTGCGCGGGCGGAAGATGATGCGCCAGTCGAAGTGCCTGACCTTGTCGCTGAAGCGGCCGTCGGCGTCGCGCACGCGCCTCGGATCGACCGGAACGGCGCCGCCGGCCGTCGCCAGCGCCATATTGGCCGAGTAGTCCGAGAGGGTCGCATAGGCGATCAGGCCGCGTTCCTTGCCGAGCTTGTCCATGACGTTGTCGCAGGCATCGATGCAAAGCGCGCAGGTGATGCATTCGAGCTGCTGGCCGTCGCGGATGTCGATGCCCATGGGACAGACGACCACGCAGGCGTTGCAATCGACGCAGTCGCCGACGCTCTCGCCGGCAGCGATCGCCTTCTTGGCATGGCGGGTGCGCGGTTCGCCGCGCCAATCGTTATAGGTGACGACCAGCGAGCTTTCGTCCAGCATCGCCGCCTGGATGCGCGGCCAGGGACACATGTAGGTGCACACCTGCTCGCGCATCAGGCCGCCGAAGACATAGGTCGTGGCGGTGAGGATGCCGACGGTGATGTAGGCGACGGGCGGCGCCTGCAGCGTCACGAAATTGACGAGCAGCGTCGGCGCATCGGCGAAGTAGAAGATCCAGGCGCCGCCGGTCGCCACCGCGATCACCAGCCAGGTGGCGTGCTTGGCGACACGCTTCCAGAGCTTGCCGAACGTCCAGGGGCCGTCGTCGAGCTTGATGCGTGCATTGCGGTCGCCCTCGATCGCCCGTTCGACCACGAGGAAGAGGTCGACCCAGACGGTCTGCGGACAGGCATAGCCGCACCACGCGCGCCCGACGGCCGAGGTGACCAGGAAGAGCCCGAAGCCCGCCATGACGAGCAGGCCCGCGACGAAGAAGAATTCCTGCGGCCAGATCTCGATGAAGAAGAAATAGAACCGCCGGCCGGCAAGGTCCACCAGCACGGCCTGGTCCGGCGCGTGCGGGCCGCGGTCCCAGCGGATCCACGGCGTCAGGTAGTAGATGCCGAGCGTGATCAGCATCACCAGCCACTTGAACTGCCGGAAGCGGCCTTCCGCGCGCTTGGGGAAGATCTTCTTGCGCTTCTCGTAGAGCGGCTTGCGCACCTTCGCCGAATTGACGGGCTCCGCCTCGTGGCGTTCGATGGTGTTGAGGATGGTGGTGGAATTCTGTTGCATAAGCTTGGCCGCACCTGTCGTTGTGCCGGCACAATGACGCCAACAACGGTCGTCATCGTTGATCTACGTCAAGTTTTCGACGTGGCAGGGCGTGGCGGGTTGCCGCACGAGACACCGGACGCACCAGCGGGATGATTTCCGGCCATAGCAATGTTCGCTTTTTGTTCGACAACATGCCGCCACCCCACTATGCTCGGAGGACAAGGAGACCACGCGATGACCGCCCTTCCCGCCCACATTGTCCACCGCACCATCCAGCGCGACTGGCGCGCGGTCTACGATTTCGCATCGAGGCCGGAAAACATGCCGCTCTGGGCCTCCGGCCTTGCCGCGGGCCTGACGCGGGACGGCGACGACTGGATCGCCGACGGCGGACCGGTCGGCAATGTGCGCGTGCGATTCGCCCCGCCGAACGATTTCGGCGTCATCGACCACACGGTGACGATGCCGGATGGCCTTCGGGTGGAGAACGCGCTGCGCGTCGTGCCGAACGGCGACGGCGCGGAAGTGATGTTCACCCTGCTCCGCCAGGCCGGCATGGACGACGAGGCCTTCGCCTCCGACGCAGCCCACATCGCCCGCGACCTCGATTCGCTGGCGGAACGGATGGAAGAAAAGGAGATTCCGCGATGAGCGGCAAGGGCGCAGACAGGAAGATCGACTATATCGAATTCAACGTTGCCGACCTCGCCAGGAGCAAGGCCTTCTACGGCGACGCCTTCGGCTGGACCTTCACAGACTACGGCCCGCAATACTGCGAGTTCGGGGATGGCCGCCTCACGGGTGGCTTCACCACGACGGCACCCGTCACACCGGGCGGCGGGCCGCTTGTCATCCTCTTCGCCGACGACCTGGAAGACGCCCTCTCACGCGTCGAAGCGGCGGGTGGAAAGATCGTCAGGCCGGTCTTCGCCTTCCCCGGCGGCCGGCGCTTCCACTTCGCCGATCCGGATGGCTACGAACTGGCGGTCTGGTCGGACCGGTGAATATCCGCCGTCACGTCAACGTGACCCCTAGGTCAATTTTTACCGAAGGAATTCAGGCTTTTTCAATCATCGGCTCCTAGTCAGTCTGGCAGCAGGAACAGGCGGGCGCGCTCAATGCAGGGGATATTCGGCAAGACATTGGCGGTGGCGGTTCTCTCGGTGCTGGCATCGCTCGCCATCAGCTTCGCCTTCGTGCCGATGCTGGGCGGCAGGGTGGCGGGCGCGGGCCTCGTCATGACCATCGCCTGCCCCATTGCCATATCCATCCCGGCCTCCTTCCTGCATTTCTGCCAGGCGGAGAGGCTGCGCGCGGCCAATGCCGCCCT
Organism: Shinella sp. PSBB067; assembly: GCF_016839145.1. Lineage (NCBI taxonomy): Bacteria > Pseudomonadati > Pseudomonadota > Alphaproteobacteria > Hyphomicrobiales > Rhizobiaceae > Shinella > Shinella sp. PSBB067. The sequence goes on from NZ_CP069303.1 coordinate 1,721,417, forward strand.
GGCGCAGGCGCGCGACGAACTGGCCGTCGCCTATGACCGCCTGCAACACCAGGCCCGCCGGGACGCCCTCACCGGCGTCCTCAACCGCGCCGCCTTCCTCGCCGAACTCGACGCGCAAAGCCGCGCCGGCGTGCATGGCGGCCTGCTCTTCCTCGATGTCGATCACTTCAAGTCCGTCAACGACCGGTTCGGCCATGCGGCCGGCGACCAGGTGCTCGGAAGCGTCGGTGCGCTGCTGTCGGCGCTTTCCGCAGACAACGATCTCGTCGGGCGGCTGGGCGGCGAGGAATTCGCCGTCTTCCTGCACCAGGCCTCGCCGGAACGCATGCTCGACCACTCCCAGGCGATCCGCGAGGCGATCGAGGCCATCGACCTCGCCTCGCCGGCTGGCACCCGCATCGCGCTCGGCATCAGTATCGGCGCCTTCCACTGCGCCCCCCGCTTCGACCCCGCCGAAGCGCTCGCGGCATCCGACCGCAACCTCTATCGCGCGAAGTCCGGCGGCAGGAACATGGTCGTGGCCTGAGGGCTGGAACGCCCCTTGCCGTCGCCATGGCATGGCCGGGCGCGGCGTGGTTTTCGGGATTGAAATCCAGAATGGACGACAGGCGAGTTCGGCGATGAAGGCGACGGCACCGCACGCCGCCCCGTTCGGCAAGCAACCATCCGTAAGCGCCTGCTGCATCGGCCGGGAGCGAAACCCATCACTTGCCCTCAAGAGTCGTCCCGACCTTGCCAAAAGAAAAGGCCGCGGTCTCCCGCGGCCTCCAGTTTTTGAAATAATCGGCGCTTACTCGCCGCCGCCCAGCGAATGCACGAAGACGGCAAGCTGCTTGACGGTCGGTTCGCCGAGACGGGGCAGCCAGGCCGGCATGACACCGTGCTTGGGCAAGCGGACCTGGGCGGCGACGGCGGCCTCGCCCTCGCCCTTCAGCCAGATGGCGTCGGCAAGGTTCGGGGCGCCCATTTCGCGGTTGCCCTTGGCATCCTCGCCGTGGCAGGCCGCGCAGTTGTCGGCGAAGACCTGCTTGCCGGGCTCGACGAGGTTCGCATCCGACGGTGTACCCGTCAGGCTGACGACATAGGCCGCGACCTGCTTGATCTCCTCCGGCTGGAGCGTTTCGCCAAAGGCCGGCATTTCGGAGATGCGGGTCTCGTCGTCGCCGGGATGGCGGATGCCGTGGGCGATCGTCTGGTAGATGTCCTCCACCGTTCCGCCCCAGATCCAGTCGTCGTCGTTGAGGTTCGGGAACCCCGCGCCGCCGGCCGCGCCCGAGCCATGGCACTGCGCACAGTTGACCTTGAAGGCCGAGGCACCGCCGGCGATCGCGAATTGCGAGAGCTGCGGATCGGCCAGGATCTCCTCGAGCGACGACTTGGCGATGCGGTCGACGAAGCCGGCCTGCGCCTCCTTGGCATTGGCGAGCTCGGTGGCGATGTTGGCGCGGCTCGACCAGCCGAGCATGCCCTTCGTGGTGTCGGAGATCAGCGGCCATGCCGGGAAGGCGATCGTGTAGCCGATCGCCCAGATGATCGTGGCGTAGAACGTCCAGACCCACCAGCGCGGCATCGGGTTGTTCAGTTCGCGGATGCCGTCCCATTCGTGGCCGGTGGTTTCGACGCCCGAGATTTCGTCAATATGCTTCTCGGCCATGATCAGTCCTCCTTGAGAGGGATTTCAGCGGCCCGTTCGGCGGCCTTGCGGGCGCCGGGGCGGAGGGTGAAGACGACGACGGCCAGGAAGAACAGCGTCATGACGAGCAGGCCCCAGCTATCGGCAAAGTGGCGCATGGCGGTATAGGTTTCCATGGCGTCCTCCTCAGCGGTAACCGGCGGCGTCGTCGTAGGTGGAGAAGTCCACCAGCGTGCCGAGCATCTGCAGATAGGCGACGAGCGCATCCATTTCGGTGAGCTTCGCCGGGTCTCCGTCGAAGTCGCCGAGCTTGGCCTTCGGATAGCGGGCCTCGATGCCGGACGTGTCGGCGTTCGGGTCTGCCTGCGCCTTCATGTCGGCCTCGGCGCTCGCGATCATCTCGTCGGTGTAGGGCACGCCGACGTTGCGGTTGGCCGTCAGGTGCATGGCGACGTTCTTCACCTCGAGCGGCGTTTCCTTGAGGAAGGCATAGCTCGGCATCACCGATTCCGGCACGACCGAGCGCGGCTCGGTCAGGTGCTGGACGTGCCACTCGTTCGAGTAGCGGTCGCCGACGCGGGCAAGGTCCGGCCCCGTGCGCTTCGAGCCCCACTGGAACGGATGGTCGTACATCGACTCCGCCGCCAGCGAGTAATGCCCGTAGCGCTCCACCTCGTCGCGGAACGGCCGGATCATCTGGCTGTGACAGACGTAGCAGCCCTCGCGGACATAGATGTCGCGGCCGGCGAGCTCCAGCGGCGAGTAGGGCCGCATCCCCTCCACCTTCTCGATGGTGTTCTCGAGGTAGAAGAGCGGGGCGATCTCGACGATGCCGCCGACGGTGACCACGAGGAGGGAGCCGACGAGGAGAAGCGTCGCGTTGCGTTCGAGGATTGCGTGTTTATCAAGAATGGACATCGTGTCCCCTCCTATTCGGCCGGCTGCAGGGTCGGCGCGGCACCCGGGATCGGGGCCTCGTCACGCTGGTAGCCGAGGATTGTCATGGTCACGTTGTAGGCCATGATGAGTGCTCCGAGGAGGAACAGCCCACCGCCGACGGCACGCAGCACATAGTAGGGGAACATGGCGGCGACGGTTTCGGCGAACGAGTAGACCAGGAAGCCCTGTTCGTCGTATTCGCGCCACATCAGGCCCTGCTGGATGCCTGCGACCCACATGACCGAGGCGTAGACGACGATGCCGAGGGTGGCGAGCCAGAAGTGCCAGTTGACCATGCGGATCGAGTAGAGCCGCTCGCGGTTCCACAGCTTCGGAACGAGGAAGTAGATCGCGCCGAAGGTGATGAGGCCGTTCCAGCCGAGCGCGCCCGAATGAACGTGGCCGATGGTCCAGTCCGTGTAGTGGCTGAGCGAGTTGACCGACTTGATCGACATCATCGGGCCTTCGAAGGTCGCCATGCCGTAGAAGGCGACGGCCATGACCATCATGCGCACGATCGGGTCGGTGCGGATCTTGTCCCAGGCGCCCGAGAGCGTCATCAGGCCGTTGATCATGCCGCCCCACGAGGGCATCCAGAGCATGACCGAGAAGACCATGCCGAGCGTCTGCGCCCAGTCGGGCAGAGCCGTATAGTGCAGGTGGTGCGGGCCGGCCCAGATATACATGAAGATCAGGGCCCAGAAGTGGATGATCGACAGGCGGTAGGAATAGACCGGACGGTTCACCTGCTTCGGGATGAAGTAGTACATCATGCCGAGGAAGCCGGCCGTCAGGAAGAAGCCCACGGCGTTATGGCCGTACCACCATTGCGTCAGCGCGTCCTGCACGCCCGAGAAGGCCGAATAGCTCTTCGCGCCGAGGAACGAGACCGGGATCGCCAGGTTGTTGACGATGTGGAGCATGGCGATCGTCACGATGAACGACAGGTAGAACCAGTTCGCCACGTAGATATGCGGCTCCTTGCGGGTCATGATCGTGCCGAGGAAGGCGACGAGATAGGCGACCCACACGACGGTCAGCCACAGGTCGACATACCATTCCGGCTCGGCATATTCCCTGCCCTGCGTGATGCCGAGCAGATAGCCGGTGGCGGCCATGACGATGAAGAGCTGGTAGCCCCAGAACACGAACCAGCCGAGATTGCCGCCGAAGAGGCGGGCCCGCGAGGTGCGCTGCACGACGTAGAAGGATGTCGCGATCAGGGCGTTGCCGCCGAAGGCGAAGATCACGGCCGAGGTGTGCAGCGGGCGCGTGCGGCCGAAGTTCAGCCAGGGCTCGATGTTGAGATCGGGGAAGGCAAGCTGGAGCGCCACGAAGACGCCGACCAGGAAGCCGACGACGCCCCAGAACACCGTCGCGATGACGCCGTACTTGACGACTTCGTCGAAGTAGCCGGCGTCATCCTGCGAGGACCGGGCCGGAGCGGCCGGCGCGAAGGAAATGCGCCGCACCATGAGGAGCGTGCTGGCGAGCAGCACGAAGAAGAGAACCCACATATGGGCCCCGAAGAGCTTGTCCTGGGCAAAAGCCGCGCCGAGCAGCGCGATGAACGCTCCCACAGCCAGGACGATCGTTTCCGTCACATATTTCACGTTGGCATCCCCCAACTTTTCAAAGTCCCGCAATCACCGGCTCCCGCGCGGAATCGGCCCTTGCGCTCGATTGAGCCTTCGCAGATGCGCTCGCCAGCATCCTTGATATGGATCAAGGCGGGGAACGGAAGCGAGCGGCATCAAGGGACAGGTTGACGCAGCCGCGCGTCGAGACAGCCGCGGCTCTTCCCAAACGAGGAAGCACGACATGACGGATTACACAGGCATCTCCCGGCTGCTTTCGGATCGCCCGACGGACGCCGTTTCGCTCGACTGGCTGAAAAAGGCCCACGACGCCCAACTGACGCTCTGCACGGCGCTCGAGGAGATCGCCGACAGCCTGCCGGCCAACATCAACAGGCAGAAATGCATCTACGCCGCCAAGTCATTGATTCCGCTTATAAACGGCATCCATCGCTATGAAGAGGAGGCCCTCTTCCCGATGCTGCAGACCACCGGTTCGGGCAACCAGGAACTGGCCGACGCCATTGCACGGCTGAAGTTCGAGCATGTCGAGGACGAGTGCTTCGCAGAGGAGCTGACCGACACGCTGACGCGGCTCGGCAGCGGCGACGGGACCGTGAACGCGGAAGCCGCGGGCTACATGCTCCGCGGCTTCTTCGAATCGATCCGGCGCCACATCGCCTTCGAGCAGCAGTTCATGCTGCGCGGGCCCAGGCTCGCCTCATAGGGCTCAGGCCGCCATCGGATCGCGCGTCTCCAGGACCTCCTGGAGCACGAGGATGGCGCCGAGCACGTTGCCGGCGGCCGACATGCAGGGTGTCATGCGACAGCGCATGGGGGCATTGCCCCGGCGCGAGGAAGTATAGTCGTACTCGACCACTTCCCCGGCGAAACAGCGATCCAGATGCCGCTTCACGCGGCCCTCGAACCGCTGGATGCCGATGAACTCGACGATATGCCGCCCGACCAGATCGATGGGCTTCTCGCTCAGCCGCTCGGCATTGCGCGGGTTGGAATAGAGATAGCGGTAATCCGGGGTGATGACCGCCACGCGATCCGGCAGGCTGTCGAGGATCGCCTCGTTGAGCAGCCCATCCTCCACCAGGCGCGGCGCAAGCGCGGGCCGAGGCCCCTCGGCCAGACCGAGGCCGAACGGCCTTGCGGTCTCCTCCGTGCCGAAATAGCGGTCCAGCAGGAGCTTGAAATTATGCGCCTGCCGCAGCACGCAGGACCTGTCGTCGGCCTCTTCCCGAAGAAGATCCACCACGAACTGGAACTGGGAGCGGAGTTCGGAGGCATCGCCCGCCTCCTTCTGCAACACGGCCATGAGGGCCGGTTCGATTTCCTTGTCCAGCATGGAAACGAGCTTCCTGTTTCCGGCTTTGACCGCATGCTGGAGTTGTGAATACTTAAACCAGAACAACTCTACAAGAGCTTTCAATTCATGCTCCCTGAATTGCTGAAATCTACAGCAATCGCATCATCGTATTATTCAGTCTGTTCAGAAATAGGATCGGTTTGACCTTCTCCCCCTCAAATCCCGCCGTTCAAAGCGCTTACATTAGCAAATGTTAACAGCGCGAAGGGAGATGTCAAACCCATAATTCGTCAAAATTCGCATGAATCGCCAAACTGAACGTATTCATTTTTGCAAAGGGAAGAAAGAAATGGCAGGCGATCAAGTAATAAGGCTGCGCTTGATGTTCCAGCGGTCGTGATACCAGAGCCACTGGCCGGGATATTCCCGCACCCAGCGCTCCACGGTGTCGTTGAGCATCTGGGCCGTCGCATCGACATCGACCGCGCCGTTCGCCTTGCGGGGAACCGCCATCGCGGGCTCCAGTTCCAGCCGGTAGCGGTTGCCCGGAAGGCGGATGCAGCGCGCCGGGTAGACCTCGCAGTCGAACTGGCGGACGAGCTTGGCAAGCAGCGGGTTGGTCTGCACGTCGCGGCCGAAGAATTTCGTATAAAGGCCCCTGCCGAACTTCTGGTCCACCAAAACGCCGACCGGCTTCCCTGCTTCCAGCTTGCGGGCGAGCGTGAAGGAGGAGCCGGCGTGAGAGGGCACGAGGTTCCCCATGCGCGCCTTGCGGAATTCGAAGACCTTTTCGGCGACATAGGGATTGTTCGGCGGGCGAAAGAGCACCGTCACATCCAGCCCGAACGCCGCTCCGGCAACCGGCAGGAGCTCGAAATTGCCGGTATGTGCGGTGAAGACGATGAAGGGCCGCGGATTGTCGCGCAGGTCGAGGAAGAGCGGGATGCCCGACACCTCGATGCGGCCCGGCTCCGGATTTTCCGGATCGAAATCGAACAGTTCGTCGAGAAAGACGTATTCGGCGGCCAGCCGGCCCATATTGCCCCAGGCATCGAGCGCGATCGCCTCGATCTCGGCCTCGGATTTCTCCGGATAGGCGTTGCGCAGGTTCGTCAGCGTCAGCGTGTGGCGCCTGGTTTTCGGCCCGATCCAGCGCAGCGCCCGGTCTGCGAAATTGATCGCGCCATCGGCCGGCAGGAGCTTCAGCAGGCTGAGCAGCCCGAAGGCGAACTGCGCGACGAACCAGTCCTTCGAATTGCGCAGCGCCAGGACGAGGCGGGTGATCAGCATCCGCAACGGCGTCAATCCAGCTTCAGGACGATCTTGCCGAAGATCTGGCGCGATTCCATGCGCTCCAGCGCCGTCGCGATGCCGTCGAAGGTGACTTCCGTGTCGATGACCGGATGCACGATGCCGCGCGCCATCTTCTGCATGGCATTCGCCATGTTCTCCATGCGGCAGCCGAAGGAGCCGAGGAGCTTCAACTGCTGCTGGAACAGCATCATCAGGTTCATGTCGGTCGAGACGCCCGAGGTGGAGCCGCAGGTGACGAGGCGCCCGCCGCGCTTGAGGCAGAGCATGGAGCCCGCCCAGGTATCCTTGCCGACATGCTCGAAGACGACGTCGACGCCCTTCTTCTTCGTCAGCTTGCGCACGACGCCCTCGAACCTGTCCTCGCGGTAGTTGATGACGTGGTCGGCGCCCAGCGCCTTCGCCTTCTCGATCTTGTCGTTAGAGCCGACCGTGGTGATGACGGTGCAGCCGATCTTCTTGGCGAGCTGGATCGCCGCCGTGCCGATGCCCGAGCCGCCGGCATGGACGAGGATCGTCTCGCCGGATTCGAGCTTGGCGTTGTCGAACAGCATGTGCTCCACCGTGCCGAAGGTGACGGGCGCAAGCGCCGCGGCGACAGCATCGATGCCGGGCGGCGCCGGGACCAGCAGGCGGGCGGGAAGGTTCACCTTCTCCTGCGCGAAACCGTCGAGATGGAAGCCGTGCACGCCGCCGACATGTTCGCAGAGATTGTCGCGGCCTTCGCGGCAGGGCTTGCAGAGGCCGCAGGTGCGCGCGCCATAGATCGAGACGAGCTGGCCGGGCAGCACGTTGGAAACGCCCGGGCCGAGCGTCTCGACGACGCCGGCGGCTTCCGCGCCGATGACCAGCGGCATCTTGCGCTTGGCAAACGCCATGCCACGCCAGCCCCAGACGTCGATATGGTTGAGGGCGACAGCCTTGACGCGTAGCGTCACCTCGCCGGGGCCGGGGGCTTCCGGTTCCGGGATGTCGGTGAGTTCGAGCTTGCGGTCGTCAAGGAGTTGCAGGGCGCGCATTGGGTTGTTCTTTCTTCACCTACATCGCCGTCATTCTCGGGCTTGTCCCGAGCATCTGCCAGCGGTCATTGAGTAACGTCGGCAGATCCTCGGGACAAGCCCGAGGATGACGTCAAAAATTACTGCCGAATCCAACAGATCCCTATGCCGGTTCGGCTGTCATCACCAGGCTGGCGTTCTGGCCGCCGAAGCCGAAGGAGTTGGACAGGACGGCGCTGACCTGCTTGTCTCGCTTCACGTTCGGCACGACGTCGAGCTGGATCGTCGGATCGGGGTTCGTGTAGTTGATGGTCGGCGGCAGGGTGCCGGTCAGCATGGTCTGGATCGAGAACACCGCCTCGACCGCGCCGGCCGCCGTCAGCGTGTGGCCGATCATCGACTTGTTGGAAGAGACCGGAATATTCGCCAGCGTGTCGCCGAAGACGGTCGACATGGATTGATACTCCATCTTGTCATTCTCGGGCGTCGAGGTGCCGTGGGCGTTGATATAACCGATGCCGCTCTCGTCGATACCAGCGTCTTCCAGCGCCGCGCGGATCGTCGCGATGGCGGGACCGCCATCCGGCGAGGAGCGCGTGCGGTGGAAATGGTCCGCCTTCTCGCCGCAACCCTTGAGGATGCCGAGCACCTTGGCGCCGCGCGCGATGGCCGATTCCAGCGATTCCAGCACGAGCGTCGCCGCGCCTTCTGCGATGACGAAGCCGTCGCGGTCCTTGCTGAACGGCTTGGATGCCTTGGTCGGCGGGTCGTTCTGCGTCGAAAGGGCCGAGAGCAGCGCGAAACGGATCAGCGCTTCGGCGGTGACCGAGCCGTCGGTGCCGACGGTGAGCGCGCGCTCGGTGCGGCCCTGGCGGATCGCCTCGACGCCGAGCTGGATGGCCGTCGCGCCGGAGGCGCAGGCGGTCGAGAGCGTCACCGGCAGGCCGCGCGTGCCGTAGCGGTCGGAAAGACGCTCGGAGATGGAGCCGAAGGCCCAGGCCTCGTGCAGGGCCTGGCTTGGATGCTCGCGCAGCACGGCCAGGAAACGGTCATAGGCATCGCCCGGACGCTGCGAGGCCGGCGCGCGGTCGGCGAGCGCGAAGCGGTCGCGCCAGTCCGGCTCGATCGGCGGGGCGGCGAGGAAGAGCGGGCCGCCGAATTCGCCGGAAAGGCCGGCCTGCGCCAGCGCCTCATCCGTCGTCTCGCGGGCATAGGCATAGGAGCGCTCGACCGGGTTTTCGACCGGCACATCGATAAAATCGACCGTGCCGGAAATGCGGGTGTTCAGCCCGTCGACCGGGAAGCGGGTGATCCCATGGATACCCGAGACGCCGCCGGTGAGCGCGGCCCAGTTGTCCGCAAGGCCCTGCCCGAGCGAGGTGACGACGCCCATGCCTGTCACGGCGACGATGGGGCGGCCGAGATGATCCCTGTAAGCGGCATTCGTCATGGCCGGAACCTCACTTCTCTGCGGAAAGGATTGCGACGCCCTCGCCGCGCGAATGGCCGACCGTCGTGACGACGGCCGTGGCGGCGGGTGCGCTCATGGCGGCTTCGGCGGCCGTGTCGAAGGGCGCCACCTTGACGCCCGAACCGAGCGTCAGCGCGGCAAGCGCAAGACCGAGCGGGAACTGCGCTTCGAGCGACTGGCCGATGACGGCGCTGTAGCCGCGCAGGGCGCTGCCGGCGAAACGCTTGTCGAGCCAGGCCTTTTCGCGGGCCGTCACGTCATGTGCGCCGGAGGCGCCGGAGAAGACGACGGTCTCGTTGCCGGCAGAAGCGCTTTCGGCGAGGCGCTCAAGACGCGCTTCAAGCTTGCCTTCGTCACGCGAGCCGCGGTCGCCGCCGATGGCGTCGATGGTTGCGTAGATGCGCGCGCCGCGGGCTTCGGCATGTTCGCGGGATTCGAGGATGAGGAAGGCGGCGGCCGAGCCGGTGACGATGCCGCCGCCGGCGTTCCGGTCGCGCGACCAGAGCGGCGTCCAGCCGCCCGTCGCATGCGCGCCGATGGCCTCGTAAAGCAGGATGACGTCCTGCCGCTCGGCCACGAGCGCGCTGCCGACGAGCGTATGCGTCGACTGGCCGGCGCGGATGCGGTGGAAGGCGGTCTCGACGGCGCTGATGCCGGCGGCTTCCTCGCCCATGAAGGTGCGCGAGGAGCCGGTGACCTTGTGCACGATGGAGATGTTGCCGGCGAGGAGGTTGGAAAGCTGGGCGAGGAAGAGCGTCGGGCGCAGCTCCGTCGTCAGCTTCTCGTTGAGCAGGCGCTCGCGGTCGTTGCGCTTCAGCCCCTCGTCGACGATCAGCGAATCGACATTGATGTCGCGCTCGCCGCCGCCGGCCGCCACGATCATGTCCATCGTGCCGCAGGCGTCCACATTGTCCTTGAAGCCGGCATCGTCGAGCGCGAGGCCGGCAGCGAACACGCCGAGACGCTGCCAGTTCTCCATCTGGCGCTGGTCGCCGCGCTTGGGGATCTGCTGGTTCCAGTCGATCTCCGGCATCGGGTGGACCGGATAGGGCGCGAAGCGCTCCGTATCGATCTTCAGCTCCGGCGCCTTCGCGGCACCCAGGATCTGCACATGGGCCTCGGCCCCGACACCGTGACAGGTGACGATGCCGACGCCGGTGATCACCACATCGTTCTTCGCCTTCGCCATGCTCACTTCCCTTCAGCGGACGCTGCCAGCGCCTCGAACAAACCCACCTCGCCCGCGCGCTTGCGCACGATATCGGCGAGCGGCACCTCGGCAAACGGCATGGTGCGCAGCTTGAGCTGCGCATCGCACACCTTCTTGCCGGCCGACGTGATCCTCGTCTTCGTCACGGCATAGCCGGAACCGTCATGCTCCAGCACGGCCTCGATGTCGAGCACCGCGTCCGGCTCGACGAAGGTGCGCATCTTGGCCCCGTCGACGCTCATCAGGAAGGGCATGGCCGAAAAATCGGATGCCGCCAGCACGAGGAAGCCGGAGGCCTGCGCCATGGTCTCGATGAGCAGCACGCCCGGAACGAGCGGCATGCCGGGGAAATGCCCTTCGAAGACCGGGCTCTTGGACGGGACGACGGAGCGGGCGGTAAGCGTGCGGCGCGCGCCATCGACGGCTTCCACCCGGTCGATCATCTGGAAATATTCTAGCAGCATCGGATATGCCTCCGCCGAAAACCGAAAGGCCTGCCGAGGACGGCAGGCCGATAGCCCCTTGCGCCGGGATCGTCCGGAACAGGGCCGCCAACGGCGGCCGGGCCCTTATGATCAGGCCTTGGCGGCCCGCAGTTCGTCGATCTTGGCGCAGAGGTTCTTCAGGACGAAGTATTCTTCCGTCGCGACCTTGCCTTCGTTGACTTCCTGCGTCCACTGTTCCAGCGGGATCTTGATGCCGAATTCCTTGTCGATCGCGAAGACGATGTCGAGGAAGTCCAGGCTGTCGATGCCGAGATCGTCGATCGTGTGGCTTTCCGGCGTGATCGTCTCGCGATCGATCTCGCTCGTTTCAGCAATGATGTCGGCAACCTTGTCGAATGTAGCAGTCACGCCCATACCTCATGAATCTATAGTTGGGCGATCCTATATGGAAATCCGATGCGATTGCCAATGGGGTTGATGAGGGCCCTGCATGATCTACGCCCCTGTGTTGCGCAAAGAACATGCCGGAACCCGCCGTCACACCGCGATGGAATGCCGCCCGCGCCCGCTCGACAGATGCGCGTCGAAGACCGCGGCCACCGTGCGCGCGAAGGGCCGGCCCGTCGCCGTCAGATCGAACCTCTCGCCTTCGATGCGGCAAAGGCCGTCCTTGTCCGAAGCGGCAAAGCCGCGGGCCTCGGCCCGGATCGCGGCGGCGAAAGCCGGATGGCGGGCGGCAAGATCGGCGAAGGAGAAGCCGAAATCGCACATCACGCGCTCGATCACGAAGGCGCGGGCGCGGTCCTCGTCCGTCAGCGCATAGCCGCGGACCACCGCGACGCCGCCCTCCTCCACCCGGCGCAGATATTCGCCCGTCGCCGGCATGTTCTGGAAATAGCCCTCGGGCAACTGGCCGATGGCGGAGGCACCGAGGCCGATCAGGGCGTCGGCCTGGTCGTCGGTATAGCCCTGGAAATTGCGGCGCAGCGTGCCGTCCCGCGCGGCGGCGGCGAGACTGTCGGCCGGCAGGGCGAAATGGTCGATGCCGATGGCCTCGTAGCCGGCGGCAACAAGCATCTCCGCCGCCATCGCCATCTGGGAAAAACGTGCGACGACGCCCGGCAATGCGGCCTCGTCGATCATCGTCTGATGCTTCTTCATCCACGGCACATGAGCATAGCCGAAGAGCGCGATGCGGTCCGGGCGGAGCGATATGACGGCGCGCACGGTCTCGGCCAGCGTCTCCATCGTCTGGAACGGCAGGCCGTAGAGAATGTCGCAGTTCACCGAGCGTACGCCCCTTGCCCGCGCGGCCTCCACGACGCCCCGCGTCTGCTCGAAGGTCTGGATGCGGTTGATCGCCTTCTGCACCCTCGGATCGAAATCCTGGATGCCGAGGCTGGCGCGCGTCATGCCGATCGCGGCCAGCGCGTCGTGCCTGAGATCGTCGAGATCGTTCGGATCCATCTCCACCGAGATTTCGGCATCGGGCGAGAAGGTGAAATTCTGCTCGAGACAGCTTTTCAGCGCCACCATGTCGTCCGGCCGCAGCATGGTCGGCGAACCGCCGCCGAAATGCAGCGCCGTCACGGGCGCATCCCGGCAAACGCGCCGGCCGACGGCCGCAATCTCCGCATGAAGCCCCTTGAGATAGGCTTCGACCGGCTCGTAGCGCAGCGTCTGCTTGGTGTGGCAGGCACAGAACCAGCAGAGCCGGTCGCAATAGGGAATGTGCGCGTAGAGCGACAGGCGATTCGCCGGCCCCAGCCTTCCCAGCCACTCGGAATAGACCTCCGGGCCGATACTTTCGTCGAAATGCGGCGCCGTCGGATAGCTTGTATAGCGGGGAACCGGCGAAGAAAGGCGTTCTACGAGTGCATCCTGCATGGGTCTCTCCTTCTTGAAAGGGAAATACCCCCGAAACGGCCTCCGGCATTTGATTTTGATCAATTGAAAGACCGTGGCACTGCGTTAGGATTTGACAATAGTCAGGAAGCGCTATTTTGCCGCGAGGCGACACGCTTTATATTCGTGCCCGTATGCGTTAGCACGCCATCGTTGCGCCGCCTCATCAGGCGAAAGGAAAAGCCGATATGGAAGTTCGCCGCCAGGATGTCCATAATTCCGATATTCCGCTCGTGTGTCGTGCCTGCGAGGCACGCCACGGCGGCGTCTGCGGCGCCCTGACGCCCGAGCAACTGACCGAACTCAACAAGCACTCCTCCCGCCACCGGCTGGACAGCGGCGCTGAGGTGATCGGCCAGGGCGAGACGGTTGTGAACTATTCCAACATCATGCGCGGCGTGGTGAAGCTGACGAAGGTGATGGCGGACGGCCGCCAGCAGATCGTCGGCCTGCAGTTCGCCCCCGATTTCCTCGGCCGCCCCTTCATCGAGGAAAGCGCCATCACCGCGGAAGCGGCGACCGAAAGCGAGGTCTGCAACTTCCCGCGCAACGTGCTCGACCGGCTGGTCAAGAAGACGCCGGAACTGGAGCACAAGCTGCACCGCCAGGCGCTGAAGGAGCTGGACGAGGCGCGCGACTGGATGCTGACCCTCGGCCGCAAGACGGCGCAGGAGAAGGTCGCGAGCTTCCTCTACCTCATCGCCACCCATATCGACCCGGAGAGCATCGACATGTCGTCCTTCGACCTGCCGCTCTCGCGCGCCGACATCGCCGATTTCCTGGGCCTGACCATCGAGACCGTCAGCCGGCAGTTCACCAAGCTGCGCAAGGAAAACGTCATCCGCATCGAGAACAACCGCCACGTCACCGTCCCCGACATGGACCGGTTGATGCGCTACGCCGGCAACGACTGAGGCGAAAGCCTCAGCGCGTGATGACGATGCGGGTGTTCGAGAGCCCGTTGCGGTTGGCGAGCTGGAAGAACGTTGCCGCATTCGAGGGATGCAGCCGCACGCAGCCATGCGAGGCGGGACGGCCGAGGCGCCTGGTGTCGAACGTCGCATGCACCGCATAGCCGCCGTTGAAGAAGATCGCATAGGGCATCGGCGCATTGTCGTATTTGCGCGAGCGGTGGTCGCGCGAGGCCCATTTCGCCTTCCAGCTCCCCGTCGGCGTGCCGAAGCCCTTGCGGCCCGTCGAAACGCGCCAGCGGTGTTTCACGATGCCGTTCTGCATCACGATCATGGTCTGCGAAGAAAGACTGACCTCCGCCAGAAGATTGGCGGAGAGCGCAGTCTCGGCCTGAAACAGGACGACAAGGAACGCGACCGCAGTCGCAAGCAAGGCACGCATGACTTCCCCTTTATTGAATTGCGCCAGGCTTCGGCGCCATGTCCGAGAGCAGGACAGACTATAGACGTATGAGCCTTCCACAATATTGACGAGGAAGAAGAAAAGAAATCGAAGTTAAGGCTTAAAATTCTATCTTCCGGCTTTCCGCATGCTCAAAACAAGGCGGCGGGAATCATTGCCAGCAACACGCCAGCCGCAAGAACGGCGCAGGCGACGGAAAAGATACGCAGCGACAGGTCGATGTCGGCGGCCGTGGCGACGGTGCGGCCGGCGGCGTTCATCATGGGTTCGTCGACGCGCGCGCCGCCGTAGATGCGGGGGCCGGCAAGGCCGATGCCCACGGCGCCGGCCATCGCCGCTTCCGGCCAGCCGGAATTGGGCGAACGGTGAAGGCCGGCATCGCGCAGTGCCGTGCCGATGGCGGCGCGGGCGGCCGCCCTGCCCTTCGCCAGCCATGCGCCGGCGGCGATGAAGAGGATCGACAGGCGCGCGGCCGGCCAGTTGGCGAGGTCGTCGAGCCGGGCGGAGGCCCAGCCGAAATCGAGATATTTTGCGTTCTTGTGGCCGATCATCGAGTCGGCCGTGTTCAGCATCTTGTAGGCGAAAAGACCCGGCAGGCCGAAGAGCGCATACCAGAATGCCGGGGCGACGACGCCGTCGGAGAAGTTCTCGGCAAGGCTCTCGATGCCGGCACGGCAGACGGCCGGCTCGTCCAGCGTTGCCGGATCGCGCCCGACGATCATCGACACGGCCTGCCGCCCGCCCTCGATGCCGCCCTCCTTAAGGCCTGCCGAGACGGCGCGCACATGATCGTGGAGGCTCTTCTGCGCGAGGAAGACGGCGACGACGACGACCTCGACCGCCGCGCCCGCCAGGCCGAGCGGCGCAAGAAGCCGATGCAGGACGAAGCCGAGGAAAACGCTGGCGGCGAGCAGCACGGCGATGCCGGCCGCGCCGTTGAAGCGGCGGGTCTGGGCGGAAAGGCGCTTGCCGTTGAACAGCCTGTCCATCGCGCCGATCGCCCGGCCGAACAGCACGACCGGATGGGCCACGCGCCGCCAGAGCCAGTCCGGATCGCCGACAAGGCGGTCCAGCACCAGTGCAAGGAACAGGATCGAAAGCGTCTGCGTCATCGGCCCATCACATCCGCCAGCGCCGCGGCAAGCCGGCCATCCGCAGCCGCATCCGGCGCGAGGCCGAACCGCAGCCAGCGGGGATTATAGTCGAAAGGCCGCACCAGCATATGGTGACGGCAGAGGCCTTCATGGATGGCGGCGGCCTCGGCATGCTCGACCAGCGAAAAGAGACCGGTGCCGCCGACGACGACAAGCCCCGCACCGGCAAGCGCCTTGTCGAGCGCCGCCTTGCGTCCGGCGATGGCACGGCGGATGGCGGCGGTGTCGGAAGCCATGAGCGTCGCGGCGATCGCCAGGGCCGGCCCCGATACGGCCCAGGGGCCGAGCCCGTCCTCGATGCGATCCAGAACCGCCGCCTCGCCGATGACGAAGCCGAGGCGCAGGCCCGCAAGGCCGAAGAACTTGCCGAAGGAACGCAAGACGAGGAGGCCGGGCAGGTTACCCGCCAGCGGCGCGAGGCAATCCTCCGGGCGCATGTCGCCGAAGGCCTCGTCGACGACGAGGAGACCGCCCTTCGCGGCAACGCGCGCATGAAGATCGAGGAGCCTGTCGCGTGGGAAAAGCCGGCCGTCCGGGTTGTTCGGATTGACGACGACGACGATGCCGTGCGCTTCGCTCACGGCATCGAGGCCGGCGACGCGATCCAGCGCCACGCCGGCATTGGCGAGCACACGGGCATATTCGCCATAGGTCGGCGAGAGCACGGCGGCGCGGCGGCCGGAGGAAACGAGGCGCGGCAGGAGCTGGATGACCGACTGCGTGCCGGGCACGGGAAGCGGCAGGGCATCCGGCGTTCCGTAATAGTGCCGGGCGGCGGCGCGGGCCGCATCCTGGCGGTGGCGATCCGGCAGGCGGTGCCAGGCGGCAACGTCCACGTCGGGAACGGCGACCGGATTGGGATTGATGCCGGTGGAAAGGTCCAGCCAGTCCTCCGGCCGGCCGCCATAACGTGCGGCGGCGGCGGCGATGCCGCCGCCATGGACGATGCGCGACGCGCTCATGCCGCCTCCGGCGCGAGGTCGATCACGTGCATGTAGGAGCCGCAGACAGCGCCGCGCCGAAGGCCGGCCTCCCCGAGGTTTTCACCCATGGCGTCCGTCACGGCGAAGAGGCGTTCCGCCGCCCCTTCCCGAACGACGGTGGAATAATGGAACTCGTGCGCCGTCATCGGCGCGGCAAAGCCCGAGCCCGCCAGCGGCGTGACCCGGCGGTAGCCGAGATGGCGCCGCCGCTCGGCAAAGCTGGTGACGAGCGGCAGGAGGCCGAGCATGGCATGGCGCGTTCCGTCCGACGCGATCAGCGCTTCCCCAAGGGTCATGTAGCCTCCGCATTCGCCATAGATGCGCGCGCCCCGGCGCGCCGCCTCCAGCATGCCTTGGCGGAAACGGCCGGCATTGGCAAGGGTGGCGGCGTGGAGCTCCGGATAGCCGCCGGGAAGATAGACGGCATCGGCATCGCCGGCCGGCGCGGCATCGGCGAGCGGCGAGAAGAAGGAGAGGCTCGCGCCCGCTTTCTGCCAGCCGAGCAGCAGGTGCTGGTAGCTGAAGGCGAAGGCCCTGTCCGCCGCGATGGCGATACGCTGGCCGAGCGGCGGCAGATGCGGGACGGCGGCGGCCGGTGGAAGGACGGCGCGGCCGGCGGCGACGGCGGCGAGACGGTCGAGATCGCAGCAGCGCGAGACGACCCCGGCCGCATGGGTGATGAAGGTTTCGAGCGCGCCATGCTCGCCGGCCTGCACGAGGCCGAGGTGCCGCTCCGGCAGGGCAAGCGCCGGATCGCTGTACAATACGCCGAAAATCGCGATGCCGGCCGCCTCCAGCGCGCCGCGCAACATGGCCTCGTGCCTGGTGCTGCCGACCTTGTTGAGGATGACGCCGGCAACATGCACGTCGGCGCGATAATCCCTGTAGCCCTTCGCCAGCGCAGCGACCGACTGGGACATGCGGCTGCAATCGACGACGAGCACGACAGGCAGGCCGAGCGTCGCGGCCAGATCGGCCGGCGCGCCGGTGCCGTCGGCGGCACCGTCGAAGAGGCCCATCATAGCCTCGATGAGCAGGAAATCCCCCTCGCCCGCCTGATGGGCGGCGTTGGCGCGGATGAGGTCCGGGCGCATTGCCCAGGGATCGTAGTTGAGGCAGGGCTTTCCGCTGGCGGCGGCGTGGAAGGCCGGGTCGATGTAGTCAGGGCCGGCCTTGCCGGAGACGAGGCGCATGCCCGCATCGGCGAACGCCCGGGCAAGGCCCAGCGTCACCGTCGTCTTGCCGGAGCCGGACGCGGGGGCGGCGACGAGCAGTCCGCTCATGCCGGATCCTTCATCTCGCGCGAGCCGAACGGATCGGGCGCAAGCCTGCGGCCTTGCGTCAGCGCGCCGATCCAGTCGAGCGAGGGACGAAGGCGCACGACCTCGCCGACGACGACGATGGCGGGCGGCTCGATGCCGGCGGCCGCGACATCGGCCTCGGCGCGGGCGAGCGTCGTTTCCAGCACGGTCTGATCGGGCGTGGCGGCATTGCAGACGAAGGCGACCGGCTCGTCCGGCGAGCGACCGCCGGCGACGAGGTTCGCGGCGATCTGGCCGATATGCTTCATCGCCATGTACATGACGATGACGGGCGAGCCCTTAGCAATGCCCTCCCAGTTGATGCGATCCGGCACGAGGCCGGAGGAATCGTGGCCGGTCAGGAAGGTGACGGCGTGGTTGACCTCGCGATGCGTCACCGGGATGCCGGCATAGGCAAGCCCGCCGATGCCGGCGGTGATGCCCGGCACGATGCGGAAGGGAATGCCGTGCTCGACCAGCGTCAGCGCCTCTTCCCCGCCCCGCCCGAAGACGAAGGGATCGCCGCCCTTGAGGCGCAGCACGCGCTGGCCGGCGCGGGCGAGCTCGACGAGCCTGAGCGAGATGTCGCGCTGCCGGTGCGAGGGCTTGCCGCCGCGCTTTCCGGCGAACTCCAGCACGGCGCCGGGCCGGGCGAGCGAGAGGCACTCGGCATTGACCAGCGCGTCATGCACGATGATATCGGCCTGCTGCAGCGCATTTGCGGCATGCAGCGTCAGGAGGCCAGGATCGCCCGGCCCGGCGCCGACGAGCCAGACGCTGCCTTTTTCCATCGGCGCAAGGGCGGAGAACAGGGCGTGCATCAGGCGTGCTCCGGACGTGAATCAGAATGCGAGGACGCGGAATCGCCTTGCGAGGAAACGCCCGCAAGCGACTGAAAAGACTCCGCGACGGCGACGGCGACGGCGACGGCGACGGTGGCGTGGGCGGATTTCGTCTTCTCGACGACGAGCCGCCCGCCATCGCCCGCCTGCGCGAGCGCGGCGGCCTCGGCAACGCCATGGCAGCCCGCATGGGCGAAGACGAGGTCGGAGGGATTGGCAAGGCGCGGCGTCTCGGCCTCCAGCCGGGCGGCGGAAAAGGTGACCAGCGCGACGGAAAAATGGCGCGCGACCGCGTGCATGGCCGGCTCCGCGGCGCGCGCGTCCAGCGTCGCGACGAAGGCGACGGCCTCCGGGCGGTCGATGACGGAAACGGCGAGATCGACGAGCTCGGCGGGCGGCGTGCCGCGCTCGCAACCGAGGCCGAGGACGAGCGATCGTCGTCCGGTGTCGGGGGATGGGGCCTCGTCTCGCATGGCGGTCTCTCGCAAAAATTCCACGCGAAAGGGCCCGGCCTTGCCGTTTCCGACGGTTCCGGATGAGGCCCCTCTGGGTCGGCCGCACCGGACACCGCTCGGCCCGCTCGGGGCACCGTCGCTTCCCCTTTAGTACCGGAGGGGCAAAGGCCGGTCAAACCGGTTTGCGGCATGCAGCGCGCCGGATGCGGCAAGCGCACCCCGCGGGCCTTGCTTTTGTCGCACAGTCTGACAGAAGAACGGCCAGTCCTTCCTCTCGCTCCTGCCGGGTCCGCCGTGGTCGATCTCGCCCTCCATCTTCTCGTCTTCCTGTTTTTCGCCGCGTTCCTCGCCGGTTTCATCGATTCCATTGCCGGCGGCGGCGGCATGATCACCATTCCCGCCATGCTGCTCGCCGGCATTCCGCCGCTCGAAACGCTGGGCACCAACAAGCTGCAGTCGCTGTTCGGCTCGGGCTCGGCCACGCTCGCCTATGCGCGCGCCGGCCATGTGCGGCTCGGCGAGCAATTGCCGATGGCGGCGCTTTCGGCGCTGGGCGCGGTTTTCGGGGCCCTGCTCGCGACGGTGGTCCCGGGCGACGTGCTGAAGGTGATCCTGCCCTTCCTGCTGGTGGCGATCGCCGTCTATTTCGGGCTGAAGCCGAATATCGGCGACGTCGACAAGCACCGCCGCATGAGCGTCTTCCTCTTCACCGTCACGGTCGTGCCGGCAATCGGCTTCTATGACGGCGTCTTCGGACCCGGCACCGGCTCGTTCTTCATGCTGGCCTTCGTCACGCTTGCCGGCTTCGGCGTGCTGAAGGCGACGGCACACACGAAGCTCCTCAACTTCGGCTCCAATGTCGGCGCCTTCGTGGTCTTCCTCCTTTACGGCGTCGTCCTGTGGAAGGTCGGGCTCGTCATGGGCGCTGGACAGTTCCTCGGCGCCCAGGCGGGCTCGCGCGTGGCGATGAAGAACGGCGCGAGGATCATCAAGCCGCTCCTCGTCGTCACCTCGATCGCCCTCGCCATCCGCCTGATGGCCGATCCCGGCCATCCGATAAGGGTGTGGCTCGGCTGGTAGGGCCGCACCGGGCAAAGGAACATGAGGACAAGGCCGCCGTCAGTATTCGACGCCCTGCTGTGCCTTGATGCCCGAGCGGAACGGATGCTTCAGAAGCTCCATCTCGGTCGCGAGGTCGGCGATCTCGATCAGCTCTTCCTTGGCGTTGCGGCCGGTCAGCACGACGTGGGTCATGTAGGGCTTCTCGGTCTTGAGGAACGCGATGACCTCGTTGACGTCGATATAGTCGTAGCGCAACGCGATGTTGATCTCGTCGAGCAGCACCATGGAATTGCGCTCGTCGCGGATGAGTTCCTTCGCCTTCTCCCAGGCCTTCTCAGCCATCGCCACGTCGCGGGCGCGATCCTGCGTTTCCCAGGTGAAGCCCTCGCCGAGCGTGAAGAACTGGCAGAGATTAGAGAAATGCGTCTCGATGAGATCGCGCTCGCCGGTCACCATGGCGCCCTTGATGAACTGCACCACGGCGCAGGGCTTTCCATGCGCGATATGGCGGAAGATCATGCCGAAGCCGGCGGTCGACTTGCCCTTGCCCTTGCCGGTGTGGACGATGACGAGGCCCTTCTCGTCCGTCTTCGTCGCCATGATCTTCTCGCGCGCCTGCTTCTTCTTCGCCATCTTCTCCGAGTGGCGGGCAAGTTCGGCTTCGCTCATGCCGGCGGTTTCGTCCTGGTTGTCTGTCATGTCAGTCTTCCCGTTTCGGCAGGTCGTCCTCGCAATGCAGCCAGGAAACCCGCTCGTTCCAAAAACCGTGCTGGGTGATTTCGACGCCCGTCGCATCGTCCAGCGAGGCGACATAGAGATCGACGATGCCGGGCCGCCTCTCGCTCTCGTAGCTCATCGGCGAGCCGCAATTGCCACAGAAGCCGCGCCGTACGCCCGGCGAGGATGCATAGTGCCGCAGCGTTTCGCCTTTGAACGCCACATCGCCGGCCGCCACGCAGAAAAAGGTCGTGACCGGCGAAGACGTGGCGCGCCGGCAACTCTCGCAATGGCAGTGGCCCGTGCTGACGACAGCGCCGGAAATAGAAAATGTCATGGAACGGCAAAGGCAGCGGCCCGTAAGATCCATCACGACGCCCTCCTCTTTCCGAGCATGTCGAGCTCATAACGCGCCGAGTTGGAGCGCGGCGTCCACAGGCCGCGGTCTATCGCCTCGGCGAAGCGCGCCGCCATCTCGGCGAGCGCCGCCGGGTTCTTCCGCGCAAGGAAGTCGCGCACGCGCTGGTCAAGCACATAGGCCTGATAGGCGGCCTCGAAATGATGGTCCTTCACCGCGCCGGTGGTCGCGGCGAAGGCGAACATGAAATCGACCGTCGCGGCGATCTCGAAGGCACCCTTGTAGCCATGGCGCATGACGCCGTCGATCCACTTCGGATTGACGACGCGGGCGCGCACGACGCGGCCGATCTCGTCTTCCAGCGTGCGCACGACGGGCTTTTCCGGCCGCGACAAATCGTTGTGGTAGACGACGGGCTGCTTGCCGGAAAGGTGCTCGGCGGCCGCGGCCATGCCGCCCTCGAACTGGTAGTATTCGTCGCTGTCGAGCAGGTCGTGCTCGCGGCTGTCCTGGTTCTGGACCACCGCCTGGAGGCTCTTCATGCGCGCCTCCAGCCGCTCGCGCATCGGCACGCCATCGCCCACGCCGTCATAGGCATGGGCGCCCCAGGCGAGCCAGGCCTCGGCAAGGTCGCCGCGCTCGGTCCACAGGCCCTCGTCTATCATGGTCTGGAGACCCGCGCCGTAACCCCCGGATTTCGCGCCGAAGATGCGGAAACCCGCCTGCCGCGCCGCCTCGTCCTGCGAGGCGCCCCGGGCCGCCAGCACCGCCGCCTCGGCGCGCATGCGCGCGGCGATGGGGTTGTCGGCATCGTCCTCGTCGAGCGCCCCGATAGCGCGCACGGCGCGGTCGAAGAGCGCGATCTGCTCCGGGAAGGCATCGCGGAAGAAGCCGGAAATCCGGAGCGTCACGTCGACACGCGGATGGCGCAGCATGGCGGGGGGAATGATCTCGAAGCCGGTGACGCGGCGGGACGCCATGTCCCAGGTGGGCCTGACCCCGATCAGCGCCATGGCCTGCGCGATGTCGTCGCCGCCGGTGCGCATGTTGGAGGTGCCCCAGGCGGTGATGCCGAAGGAAGTCGGCCATTCGCCGTGGTCCTGCGCATAGCGTGTGACGATGAGCTCGGCGGATTTCCGGCCGAGTTCCCAGGCGGCGGGCGTCGGCACGGCGCGGCTGTCGACCGAATAGAAGTTGCGCCCCGTCGGCAGCACGTCCGGCCGCCCGCGCGTCGGCGCGCCGGAGGGGCCTGGTTCGATGAAGCGTCCGTCGAGCCCGCGCATGAGCGCCGAAATCTCTGCCGGGCCGCAGGCGGCGATTGCGGGGCGGATGCTCGTATCGATGGCATCGAGCACGGCACGGGTGGCGTCCCAGCCCTCGGGGCAGGCCAGCGAGCCGTCCACCAGCCCGGCGGCGAGCAGCTCGATGCGCTCCACCGCGTCGCCCGTGCTGCGCCAGGGCGCATCGGAACGGGAAGCGAGAATTTGCGGGCGCGGGCCGCCCCACGGGTCAGAGGCGACGCAATCGAGCGGGTCGAAGGCAAAGCCATCCAGCCCATCCGCCGCGATCGCCCGCTGAAGGCTCGCCTCGCCGCCTTCGCCGAGGCCGCGAGGAACGCGCGCGAGCGCCACCGTCAGGTCCGTGAGCAGCCGCCCTTCCGGCGAGACGCCGAAGACATGCAGGCCGTCACGGATCTGCATTTCCTTGAGGTCGCAGAGATAGGCGTCGAGCTTCTGGAGCGCCGCTTCCTCGCCGTCGGATTTCGCGATGCCGGCGTCGCGGTCGAGGCCGATGTCGCGCACCAGGTCGAGAATCTGCTTCGAGAGCAGCTTGATGCGGCGCGGATCGCCCCCGGAAGCCTCGTAATACTCGTCGACCAGCGCTTCGAGGTCCTTGAGGGGACCGTAGGTCTCGGCGCGCGTCAGCGGCGGGGTCAGGTGGTCGATGATGACGGCGGCGGAGCGGCGCTTGGCCTGCGTGCCCTCGCCGGGATCGTTGACGATGAAGGGATAGAGATGCGGCACGGGGCCGAGCACGGCCTCGGGATAGCAGGCTTCCGACAGCGCCAGCGCCTTGCCCGGCAGCCATTCGAGGTTGCCGTGCTTGCCCATGTGCACGATGGCGTGGGCGCCGTAGTGAAGGCGAAGGAAGGCATAGAAGGCGAGATAGCCGTGCGGCGGCACGAGGTCCGGCGAATGGTAGCTGTCCTTCGGATCGATATTGTAGCCGCGCGCCGGCTGGATGCCGACCAGCGTCGCGCCGAAGCGGGCGAGCGGCAGGGCGAAGATGTCGCCGGCAACAAAGGGATCGTCCTCCGGCGCGCCCCAGCGCGCCGTCATCTCCGCCTGAATCGACTTCGGAAGTGAAGAGAAGAAGGCCTTGTAATCGCTCAGCGAAAGCGCTTCGCGAATCTCGCGGCCGTCGCTTGCCGCATTGGTCGGGCCGGCCATGAGATGAGCGATCAGCGCATCGCCGTCCTCCGGCAGATCGGCGACCGCATAGCCCTCCGCCGCCATCGCGCGCAGCACCTCCATCGTGCCGGCCGGCGTATCGAGGCCGACGCCGTTGCCGAGGCGGCCGTCGCGGTTTGGATAGTTCGCCATGACGAGGGCGATGCGGCGCTCGGCCGGCCTGGCCCGCCGCAGCCGCGCCCAGCCGGCGGCGAGCTTCGCGACGAAGCGGATGCGGTCCTCCGCCGGATCGAGGCTGACGATATTGGTCTCGACCCGCTCGTCGTAGCGCGCCGCAGCCTTGAAGGAGACGGCGCGGGAGAGCACGCGCCCGTCGACCTCCGGCAGCGAGACGTTCATGCCGAGGTCGCGCGCCGTCAGCCCCTGCCCCGACGCCTCCCAGGCCTCGCGCGAGGAGCCGGAGAAAATGACCTGCAGCACCGGTGAACCGGTCTCGTCGAGCACCGTCGGCTTGCGGCCGGCGCCGGGCGCCGAAACGGCGAAGCTCGTGGCGTTCAGCACGATCTCGGGGCGGGCCTCGGCAAAGGCGGCGCGGACCGTCTCTATGGAGACGGGGTCCTTGAGGCTGGAGACGAAGAGCGGCAGGGCGCGAACGCCCTCGGCGGCCAGCGCCTCGATCAGCATCTCGACCGGGCGCGTCTCGCCGCTCTGCACATAGGCGCGATAAAAGCAGACGGCGGCCGTGGGGATCCCCGCCTCCGACCTGTCGGCCATTTCTCCCGCAGGGGGGCAGATTTGCAGCCGGTTCGCCCCTGCCGTCATAGTGGAAACCGCCTCCCCATCGGTCTCCACACCTGTGGGGGAAATGGCCGGCAGGTCGGAGGCGGATGAAACGGCAGCGACCTGCCGCCAAGTCTCGATATCGACGACACCCCGCCCCGGCCACCAGATGCCCGCCTTTTCCAGCGGCGTTGCCGGTTCCGGCTTCTCGCCGCCGAAGACCAGAGCATCGGCGTAGGCGAGGAGGCGATCCGCATTCTCCGCGCCGCCCTCGTTGAGATAGGCCCAGAGCCGCTGGCGGTCCACATCATCAATGCGGTTGAAGGGAATGAGGCCCTCGTCCGGCCGGTCGTCACCGGGCAGCGCCACGAGCCGGATGCCGTTGGCGACGGCCGCCGCGAGCAGGGCTTCCAGCACATAGCGGAAATAGCTGGCGCCGCCGAGCGCGCGGATGACGATGAGCCTGGCATGCCGCGCCGTGCGCTCGACATAGGTATCGACCGACATCGGATGCGACAGCGCGGCAAGGCTGGCGAGGCGCAGGCGCGTATCGCCACTCCGCGCACGGTGGGCGGCGGCGATGGAGGCGAGCTCCGTGTCGGCGGCGGAGAGGAAGAGGATGTCGCCCGGCGTCTGGCCGAGGTCGATGGCTTCCTTGCCGTCGGCGATGGTGCCCTTCTGGGCTAGCAGGAGATGCATGCGGCACCTCCCGTTCTGCGGCGTGCCGTGCCGGTGGCCCCTCGGGTCGAGCCCGAGGATGACGGAGAGGAGGACAGGTTATGAAGCCTGTCGACCGGTGCGGCATGCAGAACCGTTGCTGTTGGCAACCATCCCTTCCTTCTTTCGTCATCCTCCGGCTCGACCCGGGGATCAACCGGCACGGCAGGCCGAAAACGGCCCTGCCGAACCCGATGCGCCGAAGAGAGGAGCCGCATGCTCATGCCGCAATCACACGGCTGCGGCGATGGCGGCCCGCACGGCGGCTTCGTCCATGTCGTGCAGGCCGATGACGACGAGGCGGGTGCCGCGGGCCTCGCCCGGCGCCCAGGCGCGTTCGAAATACGTGTCGACGCGGCTGCCGACGGCCTGGACGAGCAGACGCAGCGGCTTGCCGGGCACGTCCGCGAAACCCTTGAGGCGCAGCACGTCATGCGCGGCAATGGCGCCCTTGAGACGCTCGATGAAGGCGGCGGGATCCGCGACGGGACCCAGTTCGACGACGAAGCTGTCGAACTCGTCGTGATCGTGCTCCTCGCCGTTCTCGTGCTCCAGTTCGTGGTGCGACTTGCGGTTGGCGATGTCGTCTTCGGTGCCGACGCCGAGGCCGAGCAGCACGGCGGCGGCAACCTCGCCGTTCTTCGCATCGATCATCGAGGGCTTGCGGGAAATGCGGGAGGCGACCTCGTCGCGCACGGACTGAAGGCCGGCGGCGTCGATGAGGTCGGTCTTGTTGAGGACGATGAGGTCGGCGGCAGTGAGCTGGTCCTCGAAGAGTTCTTCGAGCGGGCTTTCATGGTCGAGGTTCTCGTCCGTCACGCGCAGCGCATCCACCTTGTCGTGGTCGTCGGCAAAGCGCCCGGCGGCGACGGCCGCGCTGTCCACCACGGTGATGACGCCGTCGACCGTCACCTGCGTCTTGATTTCCGGCCAGTTGAAGGCGGCGACGAGCGGCTGCGGCAGCGCAAGGCCGGAGGTCTCGATGACGATATGGTCGGGGCGGTTCTCGCGCTCGAGGAGCTTCGTCATGGTGGGGATGAAATCGTCGGCGACGGTGCAGCAGATGCAGCCGTTGGTGAGTTCGATGATGTCGTCCTCCGTGCAAGCCTCCGCGCCGCAGCCCTTGAGCACGTCGCCGTCGACGCCGAGATCGCCGAACTCGTTGATGATGAGCGCGATGCGTTTGCCCCCGGCGTTCTGCAGGATGTTGCGGATCATCGTCGTCTTTCCCGCGCCGAGGAAGCCGGTGATGACGGTGGCGGGGATTTTCTGTTGCAGCATGGCTCAACCCTTCATTTTCAGCGGCAGTCCGGCCGCGACGAAATAGACTTCAGGCACGAGGGCGGCGACCTTCTGGTGCAGCCGCCCGGCATGGTCGCGGAATTCGCGCGCCATGCGGTTGTCAGGCACGATGCCGAGGCCGACCTCGTTCGACACGAAGACCAGCCGGCCCGGCGCCGCCGCGATCGCGGCGAGAAGGCCGGTAAATTCGGCGGCGATGTCGCGCTCCTCCAGCATCAGGTTCGTGACCCACAGCGTCAGGCAGTCGACCAGCACCGCGCGGTCCGCGCGCGCCACCGCGGCGATGCGATCGGCGAGCGCCAGCGGCTCCTCATGCGTCTGCCACCCGCTTCCGCGATCTTCCCGGTGCCTGGCGATGCGTTGCCGCATCTCGTCATCGAAGGCGCGGCCGGTGGCGATATAATGGCGCGAAAGGCCGGCTTCGGCGACCAGTCTTTCGGCAAAGGCGGATTTTCCGGAACGTGCACCGCCCAGAACCAGGACGGCTCCGGGCGATGTCGTCTTCATGTCAGTCCGCCCTGGCGATCTTCTCGTTGGCAAAGCCCAGCGACAGGCCGAGCACGATCCAGAAGAACAGCGTCGTGGCGAGGGCTGCGACGGCGAACTCCGCGCCGAGAACCGCCGGCACGTTGCTGGAGATGTCACCCGGCTGCGGCGCACCGTAGACCTGCGGCGCGGCGACCAGCACGATGCCGGCGACCTTGGCGACGATCCCGTCCTTCAGGAAGAGCAGGTAGAGCCCCGCCGCCGATAGGACGACGGTCGCGATCCACCAGACCTGGCGGTCGCCGAGATCGGCAGCCGGGAAGCCCGGCAGTTCCGGCGGCAGGCCGATGGCCGGCAGCATGTGCACGGCAAGCCAGCCGGCGGCACCCCACAGCGCACCGTTGGCAACGGTGATCGGATGGCCGGAAACCAGGCTGAAGCCGGCGAGCAGGAGCGCAAAGCCGGTGCCCGTCACGAGATTTGCAAGCAGCGTGCCGGAAAAGCGGCTCATGCCGAACATGATGCCGCCCTCCTCGTGGCCCTCGCCGTCATGGGCCTGGGCGACGGAAACGGGCGACAGATAGGCGGCGACGTCGAGGATGGCCGCACCGAGCGAGGAATGCTCCTGCGTCTGGACGGCACCGTCGGCCGACGGCGTCGTGCCCTCGCCGGCCGGAGCCGCCGCCTCACCCTCGAATTCCTCGGCGTGCAGGATGAGCGGCACGACACGCGCCTCCTGGGCGGCGGTCATGAGGGCACCGGAGAACAGCCCGGCCACCAGGGCGGCCAGGAGATAACGAACGATCATGTCGAAAACTCCTTAGTGGCAGGGAAAGCCGTAGGAGTGACGCGTGTCGTGCGCCGTGTCGTGCAGCACGGCCGAATTCGCAAGGCCGGCACCGAACACGAGGAAGGCGCCGAGCAGCAGCGCGAAAATGCCGGCGACGAGGCGGTCGTTTGCAGAAAGGGAAATAGAAGACGTGTTGGAAACAGCCATGACAACCTCCGTGCAGGCGTTGGGGAAGCCCCTCCCCGGGTCGGGCAACATGCCCTTCGCATTGGCCGGCAGGTTTCCTGGCTCGCGGCGTCCGGCGCTCGCACGCCTGCGGGTTGCCCTCGCCTTCCCGGGAAAGGCATCGCGAAAGGCGGACGATTCGTAGAAATGGAGGCGTCCAACCCCTGCTTATCGCGATGCCACCCAGTGGCTTTTCCGGCTGGTCGACAAACCGCGTCCGGGGCACCATTGCCCTTTGCCGCAGCCATCCCCTCCACCCGGATGAGCGTCCCTCGCCACTCTACAGTCGCGGGGTCGGCCGTGATTGCAGCGCCCTGGTTGGGTCCACCACGTCACATTCCCATTTACTCCCCGATCCGTTTCCGGACCCGGGAACCATCCAATAGTGCGGATGATTATGCGTCCGCCCCCGGGAAGTCAATCGACAGGCAGCGCCATCGCCTGTGCTGAAACCGCCGTCCGCCCGTCGCAATCTCAATAGCCGGGGATGATCACCACCCCGCCACGGCGGCGGTAATAGCCGTCGTCGCGATAGTACGGGCCGTCATAGTAGTCGTCGACAGGGCCCTCCAGCACGTCGTAGCCGCGCTGGTAGCGCCGCTGGCGATTCTGCCGGGTCTCGGCATATTGCGCCGCCTCGCGCAGCATCCGGTACTGCTGGCGGGTGAGATAGCCGTTGGCACGATAGCCGGACGAGCCCTGCCAGGCGGCGATCGCCGAGCGGGTGCGCGGGCCGAAGACGCCGTCGGCACCATAGGTGTTGTAGCCGAGCGCGCTCAGCCAGCGCTGCGCCTGGATGCGGACCGAGCGGTCCATATAGGCTTCGCGCGGATCGACGACCGGCTCTTCCACCTTGCGCCGGGTCTCCGTGGTTTCCGTCCCGGCCTTCGAAAGCGCGGCGAGGCGCTCGCGGGCATCCGCGACGAAGCGGCCGTTCGGATAGGCGGCGATATAGCCGCGGAAGGCCTTCTCGGACCCGTCGACCACGGCCTTCTGGAAGGTCTCTTCCTCGCGCTTGGCCGCATCCGCCTTCCCGGCGGCAGCGGCGCCGTCTGTCCTGCGCACGTCCTGCGACGTGCCCCCGGCGGCGGCACCCTCCGCCTTCCGGCGGGCGGCAGCAGCCTCCTCGGCGCGCTTTTCCGCTTCCTTCGCAAGCCGGGCGGCCTCGGCGGCCTTGGCTTCGGCATCGGCCGCGGCCCTTGCGGCCTCCGCCTTCAGGCGCTCCACCTCGGCGGCCTTCTCGTCCGCAAGCTTGCGGGCGGCAGCGGCTTCCTGCTCGATGCGCGCCTTCTCGGCGGCCGCGGCCTTTTCCGCTTCGGCGCGCTTTGCCTCGGCCTCGCGGCGGGCGGCGGCTTCCTGTTCGGCACGCGCCTTTTCGGCCGCGGCGGCCTCCTCGGCCTGCTTCCGGTCCGCCTCGGCCTTCACGCGCGCGGCTTCCTCCGCCCTGGCCTTGTCGGCGGCGGCCTGCGCTTCCTTTTTCAGCCGCTCGGCCTCGGCAGCCTGCTCCTCGGCGCGTTTGCGGGCGTCGGCCTCCGTCTTCGCAGCTTCAGCCTTGAGACGGGCCGCCTCATCCGCGCGGGCCTTTTCCGCGGCGGCGGCCTCGGCCTTCGCCTTTGCGTCCGCCGCGGCCTTGTCCTCGGCGAGCTTGCGGGCGGCGGCGGCTTCCCCGGCCTTCTTCGCCTCGGCCTGCGCCTTCAGGCGCGCGGCCTCTTCTTCCGCCTTGCGGGCCTCGGCGGCCTTGCGGGCCTCCTCGTCGGCCTTCGCCTTGTCGGCTTCGGCAGCCTTCTTCGCCTCCTCGGCCTTTTGCGCATCCGCGGCCTTCGCCTTGGCGGCCCCATCGTCGGTGGCGGCCTGGGCCTCCTTGGTGCGGGCGGCCGCCTGCAATTCGGCGACGCGCAGGCGCGCCATCGAGGCGAAGGTGCCGTTCGGATATTGCTTCAGATAGGCCTCGTACTGCGCGACGTCGTTGCCGGAGGACGCCCTCTGCCAGAAGGAGAATTCCTCTTCCCAGCGCTTGCCGGCGCTCGTGGCCTCCTTGGCGCCCTGGGCGAAGGCGACGGCCGGGGGGCCGGCCAGCGACAGCCCCACCAGGCCGGCCAGAACGGAACGTGCGAGAGATCCAGAACCCATATATGTCACCCTTTCGGATCGCGCGAAGGCATCAGCGCCCGCAGGCCGGGCAGACTTCCCCACTCCTTGCACCCGAATTCTGGCGCAACTTTGGTGCGGCAGGCCGGCGAAGGAGAAACCCAATGGCTGTACGTTTCAGGACGGCGGTTTAATCAGCGGTCCCCAGAAGGCCGTCGAGCCACCGGCGGTCGAGAACCGCCTCCAGTTCGGCCGCGACGCCGTCAAGCGCCTCGTCGACGCCCGCGCGGTAGTCGAAACCGCCCCCCTCGATGCCGAAATCGGCAAGCAGCCTTGCCCGATAGGCATCGCTCGAAAGAAGGCCGTGCAGATAGGTGCCCATCACCCGGCCATCGGGCGAAAGAGCGCCGTCCGGCCGCCCGTCTATGCTGACGGCGGGGCGCAGGGCATCCGGCCCGGCGGTGCGGCCGAGATGGATCTCGTAGCCTTCGAGCGGCACGTCGTATTGCAGGGAGCGGGCCGTGCTGTTGCGCACGGTCTTTTCCGGCGCCATCTCCGTCTCGACGTCGAGAAGCCCCAGGCCCGCCACCGCGCGGGTGCTGCCTTCGATGCCGAGCGGATCGGTGACCTGCCGGCCGAGCATCTGGTATCCGCCGCAGATGCCGATGACGCGGCCCCCGCGCCGCATGTGCATGGCAAGGTCCTGCTCCCAGCCCGCAGCCCGAAAATCGCCGAGATCGGCGATGGTGGACTTCGAGCCGGGCAGGACGACGAGGCCGGCATCGGCCGGAAGCCTCTCGCCCGGCCGGATGAAGACGAGATCGACCTGCGGCTCGGCCCCCAGCGGATCGAGATCGTCGAAATTGGCGATGCGCGGCAGGACCGGCACGGCGACCTTGAGCGCGCCCCCACCTCCCCCGGCAAGCCGCTCGAGCACCACGGAATCCTCCGCCGGCAACCGCACCGCCTGCCTGAGCCACGGCACGACGCCGAAGCAGGGCCAGCCGGTGAAGCGGCCGATCTCGGCAATTCCGTCGTCGAAGAGGGTGACGTCGCCGCGGAACTTGTTGATGAGGTAGCCGGCGACCATGCGCCGGTCCTCTTCCGGCAGGATGGCATGTGTGCCGACCAGCGAGGCGATGACGCCGCCGCGGTCGATGTCGCCGACGAGCACGACGGGCACGTTCGCCCGCGTGGCAAAGCCCATATTGGCGATATCACCCGCCCGGAGGTTGATTTCCGCCGGCGAACCGGCCCCCTCGACGACGACGAGGTCGGCGCCGGCCGAGACCGTCTCGAAGCTTTCCAGCACCGCGCCCATGAGCCTAGGCTTCAGCGCCTGGTAGTCTCTCCCCTTCGCCTGGCCGAACACCCTGCCCTGCACGACGATCTGGCTGCCGGTGTCCGATTGCGGCTTCAGGAGCACGGGGTTCATGTGCACGGAAGAGGCAACGCGCGCGGCGAGCGCCTGCAGCCACTGGGCGCGGCCGATCTCCCCGCCGTCGGCGGAAACGGCAGCGTTGTTTGACATGTTCTGCGGCTTGAAGGGACGCACCTTGAGCCCGCGGTTCGCGGCGATGCGGCAGAGGCCTGCCACCAATACCGTTTTTCCGACATCCGAGCCGGTGCCCTGAAGCATGATCGTTCTGGTCATGCGCCCTTCCTAACATTCCGGCATATCGCCGAAAAGCCCTGATTTACCACAATCTTGCCGCAATCGAGACCGCCCGGGAGATGCAGTTTCGCCACAGTGCGCCATGCATTTCGAGCATGGCTGTCGTGATGTCCTTTTTGCGACATGTCGCGCCGTGAACGACCATGACTTTCGGTGCCGGCAGGCCTATATCCAATCCATCACCCAGCCGAGGCTCGTGGCTTCGGGTTTCAAGGAACAAAGACATGCTGTACATCTTCAGCAAGCCGAACTTCGTTCAGATCGCCTGGAACGGCGAAGCCCCCAAGAGCGAATCCCGCGTGCGCAACGTCGTCATGGACGCCCCGCTCGGCCCGCTCGGCTTCATCCGCACGCGCAGCATCGGCTGATCTTTCGGGCGCGACGTCAGGTCCGCTCGCATCCAGCGCCGCCTCTCTCCGGGAGGCGGCGTTTTTCGTCCGCCGTCCCCTGAAACGGCGAAAGCCGTGCATCCCTTTCGGGAATGCACGGCTTGCCAAAATACGCATGGCGGCTTTCGACAAGAACGCATCGAAGCCCAGGCACCCCGGTACGCAATACCTTTCCGGAGCAGGCGGCGGTGTCCCCCGCCGTGACAAAGCAATAGCGGTACATCCTTACCGGACCGTTATCTGAAGATTAATCAAAGGTGAATCGCGCTCTTTTTTGAAAGATCGCGAAAAATTTCGAAGATGTGAAAGCGGCGCATTCGCAAGCGCCTGTGCCCGCTTTCCGCAACCGTGCACGGCTCCCGCATATCCGGGGCCGCGGGCATGCGTGCGCACCGGAGGCGCACGCTCGTTTTCCCATCGCGCGCCTGTCGAATTCCGGGCATTTCGGCCGCCGCCCCGCACCCCGCCGCGTGCTTGTGCCGTCCAGCAGGTTGATTTCTCTATCGGAACCCGTAGGCTTGACCGGTGACGCACGAAGAAACGTCGCCGGCGAGAGCATCCACCGGCGAACCACAAGAACGATCGGCGTCCGTTGCAGCAGGGGATTGGCTCGCCTCACCTGGCATCGCGCCTCCGTGGCTGTCGCAAAACTTTCGGGTAGCCGGGACAGCGCAGCGGCCTGCGTTTCTTCCGGGGAAGGCTGCATCACAAGACTGGGAGGTCTTAACCTTATGAAGAAGCTCCTTGCCTCCGCTCTCTTGGCCGCCGGCCTCCATGGCCTGGCCGGCTCCGCCTGGGCGGGGGATTGCGGCGAGGTCTCGATCGCCGAAATGAGCTGGGGGTCGGCCGGCGTCGCCGCGCATCTCGACAAGTTCATCCTGGAAAAGGGCTATGGCTGCACGGTGACGCTGGTGGCGGGCGACACCATGCCGACCTTCACCTCCATGAACGAGAAGGGCGCGCCGGACGTGGCGCCCGAAATGTGGGTGAACGCGGTGCGCAAGCCGCTCGACGCGGCCATCGCCGAAGGCCGCCTCATCCAGCTCGCCCCGCTCCTTTCGGAAGGCGGCGTCGAGGGCTGGTGGATCCCGAAATTCCTCGCCGATGCGCATTCCGACATCAAGACGGTGCAGGACGCGCTGAAGCACCCGGACCTCTTCCCCGCGCCGGGAAATCCGTCGAGGGGCGCGGTCCACAACTGCCCCTCCGGCTGGAACTGCCAGGTCTCGACCGACAACCTCTACCGTGCGCTCGCGGCCGACAAGCTCGGCTTCGATCTCGTCGAGACGGGCTCGGCTGCCGGCCTCGACGGCTCGATCGCCAATGCCTTCGAGACGAAGACCGGCTGGCTCGGCTACTACTGGGCGCCGACCGCCATCCTCGGCAAGTACGAGATGACCAAGCTCTCCTTCGGCGTGGAACACGACAAGGCCGAATGGGACACCTGCACGGCCGTGCCGGATTGCCCGCATCCGAAGGTCAACTCCTATCCGACCTCCGACGTCTTCACGGTCGTGACCAGGGCCTTCTCGGAAAAGGCCGGCATCGCCATGGACTACATGAAGACGCGCCAATGGGACAACCACACGGTCGGCAAGGTTCTCGCCTGGATGGGTGAGAACGGGGGCACGAACGAGGACGCGGCGAAGTACTTCCTGGAGAACTACGAGGACATGTGGACCAAATGGGTGAGCCCCGAAGTCGCCGGGAAGGTCAAGGCCGCTCTCTGACGCGCATGAAGCCGGCGCCCCGGCTGCCGGCCTTCCGCGGCGCGTATCAATGCTTCGACGCGCGCCAGGAAACCGAAGAAGTCGCAAACAGTACAATATCGGGCAGCGCTTCGTGCAATGACGAGGGGCGAGCCGGGAACCAAAACAAGAATATACCTGAATGCGCCGTCCTGCATGCTATCGTTTCATTGCAGTGCGGGCACTCGCTTCCGGTAGAAAAAGGGGAAAAAGATGGCAGGCCTATGCGAATGTTGCCAGGCTTTCTTTGCAGACTTCCGGCCTTCGGTGACGCCGGCTTCGGCTCGCCGCCGATGATCCGTCTCGCCGATCCCGGCATCCGCCCCGTCGGCGAGGAAAAGTGCGAGGCGCCCGGCGCCTCCGCCTCGTCCGTCTGGCAGACGCCGGGCAACGCGCAGACACCGCGTGCGCTGCCGGCCATCGTGGCCGGCATCGACCAGACCATCATGATGTCGCTCGCCATGGTGGTCGTCGCCTCGATGGCCGGTGTCGGGGGGCTCGGCAACGACGTGCTCCAGGCCATCGACACCCAGTTCCTCACGGTCGGGTTCCTCACCGGGTTCGCGCTCGTGGCCATCGCCATCATTTTCGACCGCACAAGCCGGGCCTCAGGCCGGCGGCTGCAGAAGCATTCGGAGGTAATTCATGGTTAGTCATGCAATCGAGGTCCGCAATCTCTACAAGATCTTCGGACCTCGCGGCGCGGATTACGTCGATGCCGTGAAGAACGGCTTGGGCAAGGCGGAGTTGAACCAGAAGTACGGTCATGTGCTGGGGCTTCGCGACATCAACATCTCCATGCCCGCCGGCGGCATCATGGTGGTCATGGGCCTTTCCGGCTCCGGCAAGTCGACGCTGATCCGCCACATCAACCGGCTGATCGACCCGACCGCCGGCGAAGTGCTCTACGACGGCGTCGACGTGTGTCGCATGAACGAGAGCGACCTCAGGGACTTCCGCCGCCACAAGACGGCGATGGTCTTCCAGAAGTTCGCGCTGCTGCCGCACCGCACCGTTCTGGAAAACACGGTCTACGGCCTGGAGATCCAGGGCGTCGCCGCCGCCGAGCGCGAAAAGCGCGCCCAGGAATGGATCGCCCGCGTCGGCCTCGCCGGCTTCGAGAACCATTATCCGAACCAGCTTTCGGGCGGCATGCAGCAGCGCGTGGGCCTTGCCAGAGCGCTGACCAACGATGCCGACATCCTTCTGATGGACGAAGCCTATTCGGCGCTCGACCCGCTGATCCGCGTCGACATGCAGACCGTGCTGCTCGACCTCCAGAAGGAGCTCAAGAAGACGGTCGTCTTCATCACGCACGACCTCGACGAGGCGCTGCGACTCGGCGACAAGATCGCCATCCTGCGCGACGGCATGGTGGTGCAGCAGGGCACCGGCCAGGAGATCGTGCTCAACCCGGCGGACGAATACATCACGGCCTTCGTCAAGGAAGTGAACCGCGGCCGCGTGGTCAATGTCGAGACGATCATGGCCCCGCTCTCCGGCAACCCGGAAGGCATGCCGATCACCAAGGGCACCGTGCTGGAAACCGCCGCCCGCGCCATGACCGCCGCCAACCAGACGCTCGCCCATGTGGTCGACGAGGCCGGCAAGCCGATCGGCGCCGTCAGCCTCAGCGCGATCATCGCCGCCATGGTGACGCAGACGAGCCACGAGGCGAAGGCGGCCTGACGCCCTCTCCCGGAACGGACATGAAGGGCGCCTTTCGGGGCGCCCTTTGCCTTTATGGCCATCGCATCGTTGCAATCACATAAGGAAATCTTTATATGATGCGGCGAACAGAAGGATTTCCCCATGACCGCGACGAACCCGCTTGCCGAGCTTCTTGCCGAAAAGCCCTTCCTGCTTGCCGACGGCGCGACCGGCACCTCGCTTTTCGCCATGGGGCTCGAGGCGGGCGAAGCGCCGGAACTGTGGAACGAGGCAAAGCCCGAGAACATCACGAAGCTGCACCAGGACTTCGTCGATGCCGGCGCGGACATCATCCTCACCAACACCTTCGGCGGCACGCGCCATCGCCTGAAGCTGCACCGCGCGGATGACCGCGTGTTCGAGCTCAACCGGAAAGCCGCGGAGATCGCCCGCGCCGTCGCCGACAAGGCGCCGCGCAAGGTCATCGTCGCCGGCTCCGTCGGCCCGACCGGCGAACTGCTCATCCCGCTCGGCGCCCTCACCTATGACGACGCGGTCGCCGCTTTCGCCGAGCAGATCGAGGGCTTGAAGGCCGGCGGCGCGGATGTCGCCTGGATCGAGACGATGTCCTCGCCGGAGGAAATCCGCGCGGCGGCGGAAGCAGCCGGCAAGGCCGGCATGCCCTTCGTCTATACCGGCTCGTTCGATACGGCCGGCAAGACGATGATGGGCCTGCACCCCAAGGACATCCACGGCGTTGCCGGCGACATCGGCGACGGCCCCCTCGCCGTCGGCGCGAACTGCGGCGTCGGCGCGTCCGACATCCTCTCCTCGCTGCTCGACATAACGGACGCCGATCCCTCGGCCACCGTCGTCGTCAAGGGCAATTGCGGCATTCCCGAATATCGCGGCGCGGAAATCCACTATTCCGGCACGCCGCCGCTGATGGCCGAATATGCGCGCCTTGCCCGCGATGCCGGCGCGCGCATCATCGGCGGCTGCTGCGGCACGTCCTGCGAGCACCTCGCCGCCATGCGCGTCGCGCTCGACGCCCACGAGCCGCGCAAGCGCCCGACGCTGGAAACCATCGTCGAGAAGATCGGCCCGTTGCGCAACAAGACCGCCAATGCGGGCGCTTCCGCCCCTGCCCGCGAACGCAGCCGCCGCCGGGGCTGAGACTCTACCGCCGGACATCCCCAGCCGCCCCGGCCACGCCGCGGGCGGCTTTTTCATGGACCTGGGGCTCAGCCCTCGTTCAGGAATTCCCGCCACGCCGCCAGCCCCGCATCGATGTTGCGGCGGCCGACCCCCACGCGGAAACGGTCCATCGGAACCGGCAGCAGATCCGAGACGTAGAGGCTGGAGGGCAATAGCAGCACGCCCTTCTCCTCCACCAGCCGGCGGCAATGCTCTTCCACGCCGTCCTCACCGAGATAGCGCGGGAAGGCGACGCAGCCGCCATCGGGCGCGGTCCATTCGTAAAGGCCCGGATGCTCGGCGAAGAAGGCGTCGAGCCTGGCCATGTTCTGCGCGCAGAGCGCGCGGTTGCGGGCGAAGATCGTCTCGCGCGCCCTGATCGCGATGCCGGCCAGCACCTCCGACGGGCGCGCGTTGCAGATGGAAAGGTAGTGCTTCATCTTCTCCATGCGGGCGAGGAGCGCATGGTCGCGGCTGGCGATCCAGCCGATGCGAAGGCCCGGCAGCCCGTAAGCCTTGGACATGACGTTGAGCGATAGGCCCCCGTCGAACAGATCCGCCGCCTGCGGCAGACGCTTGGCCGCATCGGTCTCCAGCCCGCGATAGACCTCGTCGGAGAACAGGTGGATGCCGCGCCCGGCGCAGAGTTCGACGAGGCCGCGGAAAATGTCCTGGTCGGCGATGGCGCCGGTCGGGTTGTTGGGGAAGTTGACGGCGATCAGCTTCGTTTCCGGGCGCAGGGCGGCGCGCACCTCCTTAAGATCGAGCTGCCAGCGGTTCTCCGGCCGGAGCGCCACGCCCGTGACATTGCCGGTGATGGTGACCGGCAACGTCTCCATCGACTGGTAGTTGGGCACGGTGACGATGGCATGGTCGCCCGGCCCGAGCAGCGCCAGCATGGCGCAATAGAGCCCCTCCTCCGCCCCCGCGAAGGTGAGGATGTCGGCGCCGGACAGCGTATCGTAGGTCGAGGCGATGGTCTCGCGCAGCGACGGCGCGCCCCAGGTCTGCGTATAGCCGAGCGAGACCCGGTCCCACGCCTCGCGGTCCTCGGGACCGGCGAGCGCGAGCAGGTCCGACATGGTCATGGTCTCGGCGTCGCTCGCCGTCATGTGATGGCGGGCCTCGAATTCCCAGCGCGAGAAATGGGTTTCGAGGCGGAAATCCGGCAGCGTGGTCACGAGGTTCTGTCCTTCCGGGTCTGACGCCGGGCATCGGCGAGATAGTTGTAGATCGAGGCGCGCGAGGCGCCGATGAGGCCGGCGAGATGATCGACGGCGTTGCGGGTCTGGAACAGGCCGCGCCGGTCGAGCTCGGCGACGAGCGCCACCCGGTCGCCCTTCCTCAGCGCCGGCAGGGCAAGGCCCCTGCCGCGCAGCCACTCGTTGAGCGCCATGTTGATCGCCTCCCGCCAGTCCCCGGCGAAAAGCGACGGCGGACGCGGCGCGGCGGCGCCCGTGAAGGCGGAAAGCAGCTTCGCCGCCGCATCGAAATGCGAGACGTCCATGTTGACGCACAGGAGGCCGGCGGCCTGGCCGAAATCGTCCTTCAGCACCGCCGTCACCGACTTGAGCCGCCGGCCGTCCCCGCCGGTCTTCTCGTAGGGACCGTAGACCCCGCCCTCGCCGGCCTGCTCCAGTTCGTCCTCGACGAGCGATTCCATGCCCGGCTTGCGGCCGGAAAAGGCGTTCCAGATGCCGGCGATCAGCCCCGTTTCGAGATCGTGCAGCACGACCTCGGCATGAGGGTAAAGGAGCGTGGAGATGGCGGCGGCCGTGGCTGAATGCCGGCGAAGGAGGGTATCGGCGTTTTGGGTATCGAGCATCGCGACAAACAATCCAATCTTGGATGTTTTGTCAATATTGGATTTTCAGTCCAAATCCGTCCCGCGCGCTTGCGAGGCCTTTTCGCGCGTCCTATCCAGTGGGACATGATTCATGGGGGATGACGATGAGCGCCGATCCAGCAGCCTTTCCGGACCGGGAGACCGTAGCCGACAAGCTCGGTGCGCTCGGCGAGGCCGAGAAGGCCTATCTCGGCCTGCTGATGGAAAACGCCCAGCAGGACGAGAACCTTCTCGAAGGTCTCGACCTCTACCTCAACCGCGCGGCGGCCGCCCGCTTCCTCAACGCACTGAAACTCGAAAGGCTCGGCGAATGGCTCGGCAGCGCCGCGCCCGCGCGGCTGCAGATCCGGCTCATGGAAACCGCGCGCTCCAGCCGGCATGCCGCCTACGGCGCCTTTCGCACCGGCCTCACGCGCTCCGGCGGCCTCGACCGAGCCTATCCGAAAGCCTGATCCGCCGAAGCCGCAAGCGGCCCGAAAGACTTGCGGATCATGTCCGCCATGCCCTCGATGGCCGGCCCGCCGCGGCGCGGATTGCGCTTCAGCACGACGCGCGAGGAATCGATGGGCGGAAAGCCGTCCGCAATGGTCAGCTCCCGCGCGCCGGGCGGGACATTGCTGCGCGACAAAGGCGCGATGGCCAGCCCGCTGGTGACGGCCGAACGGAGGCCCCCGCTGGTGTCGCAGGTATAGGCGACGCGGTACGGGATCGAGTGCCGCTCCAGCGAGCGCATGGCAAAATCCCGGCACCAGCTCGACCGCCAGTACACCGCGACCGGCACCGGCCGCTCCAGATGCCTGTCATGCGCGACGGAGGCCACCCAGACGGTGGGATCGACCGCCAGCACCTCGCCGGCAATGCCGTCGCACCAGTCGAAGATGATGGCGAGGTCGAGCTGGTCGGCTTCGAGCGCGCCAAGCTGCTGCGCCGTGTAGCCGCACAGCACCGTCACCTCGATATTGGGGTGGATTTCCGCAAAGGCGGCAAGCGCGTTGGGAAGGACCGTCTGGTTGTATTCCTCGGGAATGCCGACGCGCACCGGCCCGTCGAGCGGCGCCGTGCGCATGGCCGCCGTCGTCTCGTCGACGAGCCCGACGATGCGCCGGGCATAGGGCAGCAGGCGCTTGCCCTCCATCGTCAGGGCAACCCCGCGCGGGCCGCGATCGAACAGCACCGCGCCGACGGAATCCTCCAGCTTGCGCACCTGCATGCTGACGGCGGACTGCGTTCGCCCCAGCCGGTCGGCCGCATGGGTGACATTGCCGGCCTGCGCGACGGCAACGAAGATTCTGAGAAGATCGCTTTCGAGAGGAGGATACATTGGCGCCATCGCTTTTCCTGATACCTGCCATCATCGCTATTCGTTTGTGAAATGTCTACGGCTTTGCTTGGCTTGCAGGCAGCAAGGGAAGGCATGGCCATGGGTATCTGGGAAGACACGCTGGAAAGATGGAAACGATGGCGGCAGGCAAGGGCGGAGCGGGAGGCGCTGCGGCTGCTCGTCGCCCGCCGGGACCGGCGGCTGCTGCGCGATGTCGGGCTGAACCTGATCGAGGCGGAAAACGAGGTCCTGCGTTGCGAGCCCCTGCCGCAGACGAGGGAGAGGCGCTGGACCGCGCCTCTCTTCCGCCTGCCGCCGCCTCCCCGCAAGCGGGACGAAGGCGATGTGGCAGGCGCGTCCCCGGGCAAGGAGCGGGAAAAGCCCGCCGCATGATCCAACCGCATTCGGCGGGCTATCGAAGTTCGACATTGCCGCGCTTCCCTTCTCCCCTCGGGGAGAAGGTGGCCCGAAGGGTCGGTTGAGGGGGGCGAGGGACGGAAAGACTTTTCCTTCTTGCCTTCGGCATCCCCCTCATCCGCCTGCCGGCACCTTCTCCCCGAGGGGAGAAGGCAGATGGGGCAATGCTTTCCTTTGATGTGCGACAGCCTTGCAGCAAGATACAGCCCCGCAGCGTGTTGCTTGAGAAAAGCAGCGCGGCATATCTCCTTCTCCCCGCTTGGGGGAAGAAGCCGGCCGACAGGCCGGACGAGGGGCCGCCCGACCTACTGCGCCTTCTCGCCGGAAAGACCGGAGGCGAGCCGCACGAGCTTCAGGAACTCCGCCCGGTAGCCGAAGGGATCGTTGCCCCTTGCGGCTTCCGCAAGGCCGAGGATCGAGCCGTAGGCATAGTCCTGAAGGGCCGTCACGCCCTTGAGCTTCTGCCCGAAGGCGGCGACGGCGACGGAGAAGCGGACGTCGACCGAGGCCGCATCGACATCGGCGACCGCGTCGGCGTCCGTCACCGGCATGGTCGCCAGCTCGCTGGTGTCGCCGTCCGGCTTCTTCCAGCGCATCTTGAGGAAGGCGAGCTCGCCGCCGTCCGTTGCCGGCGTGGCGGCCGACTCGCCCTTGCCGTAGCGCAGCGGATCGTTCAGCACGGCGGGGCTGCCCTTCGGCGTCACCTCGTAGATGGCGGTGACGCGGTGGCCGGAGCCGATATCGCCGGCATCCACCTTGTCGTTGTTGAAATCCTCGCGGTTGAGCACGCGGGTCTCGTAGCCGATCAGGCGATATTCGGCGATGCGCGCCGGATTGAACTCGATCTGGAACTTGACGTCCTTGGCGATGGGGAAGAGCGAGGACCCCGCCTCCTCCACCAGCGCCTTCTGCGCCTCGGCAAGGGTGTCGATATAGGCGGCCGTGCCGTTGCCGTTCTGCGCCAGCGTCTGCATCATGCCGTCATTGTAGTTGCCGCGGCCGAAGCCCAGCACGGAGAGGAAGATGCCGCTCCTGCGGTGCGCCTCGATGATGCGCTTCAGGTCCTCGTCGCTCGCCGGCCCCACGTTGAAGTCGCCGTCCGTCGCCAGCATGACGCGGTTGACGCCGTCCTTCCTGAACGCCTTCTCCGCCAGCCTGTAGGCCATCTCGATACCCTCGGCCCCGGCCGTCGAGCCGCCCGGCCGGAGCGTGTCGATCGCATCGAGGATCGTCTGCCGCTCCTTCACCGCCGTCGGCTCCAGCACCACGCCGGCATCGCCCGCATAGGTGACGACCGAGACGGTGTCGGTATCCTTCAGCTTGCCGACCAGCAGGCGGAAGGCGCTCTTCAGGAGCGGCAGCTTGTCCGGCTCGTCCATCGAACCGGAGACGTCGATGAGGAAGACGAGGTTGGCCGAAGGCTGCTCCGCCGGCGCGGTGTCGAACCCCTTGATGCCGATATGCAGGAGCTCGGTGCCCTTGTTCCACGGCGTCGGCATGACGGTGACGGTGGCGTTGAACGGCTTTTCCGCCGTCTCCGGCCCCTTCCAGTCATAGGGGAAGTAGTTCACCATCTCCTCGACGCGCACCGCCTCGGGATCGGGCAGGCTGCCGCCGAGCAGCGACCGGCGGACATAGGAATAGGAGGCGGTGTCGACATCCGCCGAGAAGGTCGAGACCGGATCGCTCGCGACGCTCTTCACCGGATTGGGATCGGCCGAGGCGAAACGCTCGCGATCCTCGACCGGCGCCGGCATGGCGATGACCGAAGGCGGCACAGCCATCCGGCTCAATGCCTGCCCGTTGGCCGCTCCCCCGACGGCAAGCGATTGCGGCATGGCGGCGATCACCTCCTCGTCGCGGCTTTCGGCAAGCGGCGCGGGCTCGGCCGCAGGCGTGCCGGCGCTCTCGGCCGTATCGGCGGCGGCCTTCGCGCTCGCATCCGTCTTCGCGGCAAGCTGGGCCTCGGCCTTCGCCTTTTCCGCCACCGGCTTGCGGGCACGCTGGTCCGCATCGGCCGGCCCGGCGGCGATCCCGGCTTCGCTCTTCAGCGGCACCGTGCCGTTTCGCACCAGTTCATAGGTGACGAGGCCGGCGACAGGCACGACGAGCAGCGTGGCAAGCGCCGAGCCGGCGAGAAATTTGCGGTTCATGATGGGGCTCCATATCCGGTTGAAGATGGAGCTTGGACGCCCGCCCCCCGTAAAACCTTGGGCGGCCTGCGTATTTTTTTCCGCTTCGTCGAAAGCCTGCATGGCGGCGGCGAGCGCCGCGGCGCGGGCCGATGCATCGGCTGCCGGCGGCTGGCGGCGGGAAAGCTTGTCGAGGTCGAGATCGGTCATCATCTGTCCTTCCGTCACGCGGCCGCATCGCGCAGCAGCACCTTCAGGCGCTTGCGGGCCTCGTGCACATGCCAGGAAATCGTCGTTTCGGCGCAGCCGAGCACATCGGCCGCCGCCGCATGGGTCAGGCCCTCGCCGTAGATCAGCAGCACCGCATCGCGCTGCTTGTCGGGAAGCCGGCGCACCGCCTGCCACAGTTCCTCGCCGCCATCGTCGGCGGAATGGTCTTCCAGCACCGCCTTTTCGCGAAGATAGGCGGCATCGCGCCACTCGGCCCGCCGCCGCTTGCGCATCTGGTCGCGCGCGGCATTCAGCGTCACCGCATAGAGCCAGGTGCCGAAGCGGCTCGCGCCCTTGAAGCCGCGGATGGCGCTGGCGAGGCGTATGCACACCTCCTGCGCCACATCCTCGGCATCCTGCCGGTCGCCGCACCATCGCCAGGCGACGGCATGGATGAAATCATAGCGGCCTTCGATCAGCGCGGCGAATGCCTGCCGATCCCCGAGGGCCGCCTTTTCGACGAGTTCTGTTTCCACGGGTCCATCCCGATTGCGTGCACTATTCCTTCAGACGCGCGCCGGACG
The DNA here is from genome assembly GCF_016839145.1 of Shinella sp. PSBB067. Lineage (NCBI taxonomy): Bacteria > Pseudomonadati > Pseudomonadota > Alphaproteobacteria > Hyphomicrobiales > Rhizobiaceae > Shinella > Shinella sp. PSBB067. Next base: position 1,764,439 of record NZ_CP069303.1, read on the forward strand.
GCAATCCTTGGGTGGCGAGTCGGTATTTTTCTCACCAGGGCAGATTTTTCACGACCGCGATGATGGTGCCCATGATGGCGCGGCGGTCGTGCCGCCGCATTTCAGGGGAATAAAGGCTGGAAATGCTGCCGTCGAGGAAAAGCGCGTTGCGGCATTGCAACCGGTCCCGGAAGAGCGTCGCGAAGTCGTGGAAACGCACCCGGTCCTTCGAGATGGCGAAGGCGACGCGCCCGTCCGGCAGGATGCCGACGCCGTTGCGGATCTGCAGGCTCGTGGCATCCGGCAGGAAACGCGGGTGGATCTGTCCGTCGATCACCAGCATCGGCCCGGATTGCGTCGCCTCCCGCGGCGAAAGACCGGCCTTCGCATAGGCCTCCGTCTCCATCACGCCCGCCGTGCCATCGCCGACGAAGAACACGCCGTTCGGCTTCATGAAGAAATTGCCGAAGGCGTCGTCGCGGTTAAGCGCCCCGGTCTGCCTGCCCTGCTCCACAAGCAGGCCCACCGGGCCGTAGTCCGGATGATACATGCCGCCGTTCATGGCGAAGCTCATGTGCTGCCCGTTGCGCAGCAGGTGCGTGTTGAGCCCGTCATAGGTCGCCCCGCCCATGCCGAGCGTTTGCGCGCCGTAGAGCTTTATCGTGTCCTTCGCGGGATCGAATGTGCAGACGGTGTAGCGGGCGGAAAGATGCTCGATCTCGGCGCATTTCGGCGGTTCGGCCATGGCGACACTCCGCAGGGCAAGGCTAAGGAACAGAAAGAACAGAAACGTGCGCATGGCCCTTTGGCTCCGCCGGCAATGCGGCGAATTTAGCGGCGATTCTGCCGGAAAGGTCAAAGCGACCGGGCTTAAAGCGAGAGGGCCGCCATGTGGAAGCGGAGCTGGGCATCGTCGTAGCGATAGTCCGCGCCGACGGGACAGGCCGCGCGGGAAAGGCAGCCGGAGGCCATGCAGCCGCCCTGCCCCTGCCGCGTGCGCAGATGCGCCCGGCAGGCCGGCACGTCGAAGGTGCCGGGGCGGACGGCGCCGGCGGGACAGGCGGTGAGGCAGGGCTTGTCCGGACAGTGGTCGCAGGGATGCGCCTCTGCCATCAACGGCTCTCCGTCGACCGGCCGGCAAAAGCCGAGCGCACCGCGGTAGCCGTGCCAGAGGCCGTAGACGGGATGGATGAGGATGCCGAGCGGAGAGGCTTTCAGGCCTTCCGCGCGCATGGCCCATTGCTGGAAGGGCTGCCATGGCGGATCGGAGGGAAACCAGGCGGTCGCGCCCACAGAGACGGCGGCCGCGCCGATGATCGCCTTCGACCAGGCGTCGAGCGGATCGGCGCCGCCGCTGTCCGCCTGCCCTTCCCGCCAGCGGCAAAAGGCCGGCCAGATGGAGCTGCCGATATTGCCGACGAGAAGGACGCTCGCGGCGGGGCGCCCGTCCGAAAGGGCGGGCGCCGCCTCGCCGTCCGCGAAATTCACGAAGCCGCGCAAAAAAAGACCGTGCGGCTCAAGAGCCGCACGGAGGTTCGTCATGTCGGGGCGCGACGCCCTCACCGGGTCACGTCCCCTTTGAGTTCGTAATGCGGGCGCCAGACCTCCTTCTGGATCATGTCTGCCACCCGGAACGCTCCGCCTTGCTCCCTGGCGCGATCGGGACCCTTTCAGGTGAAGGCGTCGGGCATCGATTCCTTGCGCTTGGCGATGAAGTCGAGGAGCGCATCGTCGATCGCCGGATCGAGATGGGGCGCCTCGTAGCTCTCCAGCCAGGTGCGGCAGAGCGCATTGGCACGCTCCTCGATGCGCTTCTGGCCTTCGATCTCCCACTGCTCGAAGGAATTGTTGTCGGCGAGCGGCGAGCGGTAGAAGGCGCTCTGGAAGTTGGCCTGCGTATGGGCGCAGCCGAGATAGTGGCTGCCGGGGCCGACTTCGCGGATGGCGTCGAGGGCCTGGGCGTTTTCCGACAGGTCGACGCCTTCGGCCAACTTCTGCATCATGCCGAGCTGGTCCTGGTCGATCATGAACTTCTCGTAGGACGAGACGAGGCCGCCTTCCAGCCAGCCCGCCGCGTGCAGGACGAAGTTCGTGCCGGCCAGCAGCGTCATGTTCAGCGTGTTGGCCGATTCGTGCGCCGCCTGGGCGTCCGGAACCTTGGAGCCGCAGAGCGAGCCGCCCGTGCGGAACGGCAGGCGGAGACGGCGGGCGAGCTGCGCGGCGCCGTAGGAGACCAGCGACGGCTCGGGCGAGCCGAAGGTCGGCGCACCCGACTGCATGGAGATCGAGGCGGCGAACGTGCCGAACAGCACCGGCGCACCCTTGCGGATGAGCTGGGTGAAGGAGGCACCGGCCAGCACCTCGGCGAGGATCTGCGTCAGCGTGCCGGCGACCGTGACCGGGCTCATGGCGCCCGACAGGATGAACGGCGAGACGACGCAGGCCTGGTTATGACGGGCATAGACCTTCAGCGCGCCCACCATGGTCTCGTCGAAGACCATCGGCGAGTTGGCGTTGATGAGGTTGAGCGTGACCGTGTTCTTCTCGACGAAGTCCTCGCCGAAGACGAGCTTGGCCATGGCGATCGTGTCTTCCGCGCGCTCCGGCGCCGTGACCGAGCCCATGAACGGCTTGTCGGAATATTTGATATGGCTGTAGATCATGTCCAGGTGACGCTTGTTCACCGGAACATCCACCGGCTCGCAGACCGTGCCGCCCGAGGAATGGATCGACGGGGCCATGTAGGCGAGCTTCACGAAGTTGCTGAAGTCCTCGATGGTCGCATAGCGGCGGTTGCCTTCGAGGTCGCGCACGAAGGGCGGGCCGTAGACCGGTGCGAAGACGGTGGCCTTGCCGCCGATATGGCAATTGCGCTCGGCGTTGCGGGCATGCCAGGTGAAGTCGGACGGCGCGGTCTTCAGGAGCTCGCGGCACAGGCCCTTCGGGAAGTGCACGCGCTCGCCGCGCACGTCGGCCCCGGCTTCCTTCCAGAGCGCCAGCGCTTCCGCATCCTCGCGGAACTCGATGCCGATCTCCTCCAGCACGCGGTCGGCATTTGCCTCGATCAGCGACAGGCCTTCCTCATCGAGAACCTCGTATTCCCTGATCTTGCGGGTGATGTAAGGCAGCGACGGACCCGGGCCGCCCCCGGTACGCGATGCGCGCCGTGCGGCCGCGCCTCTCCCCTCGCGCGAGCGGCGCCCGCCGCCCTCGCCTGCCACCTGCTGAATATCCTCGCTCATGATCCGTCTTCCTTGTTATTCCGGCGCCGGAAGGCACCACTCGTCCTATGCTAGCAAGCCATCGGGGCGGGGCGGTTCTCAAAGCGCCAAGCGGTGGCGCACGCTGGATACCGGCTCGGTCGCGACATTAGCGGAATTGCGACGCGCCCCATAGCGCCATTGTCTTGTTTACGCTGTCAATTCACCGTCTTGCAGGCTATCCTGGCAACAAGCGTTCGGCGGGTCGCTTTTCGCTGTATGCGACGTCGCTTTCAAAATCGGGTTCGCGGAAGAGGAAGGATATTCCTTGTACGACGAGCCTGCCGCCCGGCACGCGCCAATGGAGACGAGGAACCAACATGTCTGACGACGAAATCATTCTCGCCGATCTCTCCGACGAAGAGCTTGTGCAGCAGATGCACGACGACCTCTACGACGGCCTCAAGGAGGAAATCGAAGAGGGCACGAACATCCTGCTCGAACGCGGCTGGGCGCCCTACGACATTCTCACCCAGGCCCTCGTCGAAGGCATGCGCATCGTCGGCGTCGACTTCCGCGACGGCATCCTCTTCGTTCCGGAAGTGCTGCTTTCGGCCAACGCCATGAAGGCCGGCATGCATATCCTGCGTCCGCTGCTCGCCGCCACCGGCGCGCCGAAGCAGGGCAAGATGGTCATCGGCACCGTCAAGGGCGACATCCACGACATCGGCAAGAACCTCGTCGGCATGATGATGGAAGGCGCGGGCTTCGACGTCATCGACCTCGGCATCAACAACCCGGTCGAGAACTACCTGGAAGCCATCGAGCGCGAGCAGCCGGACATCCTCGGCATGTCCGCCCTCCTGACCACCACCATGCCCTACATGAAGGTCGTCATCGACACGATGAAGGAAAAGGGCCTGCGCGACGACTACGTCGTGCTCGTCGGCGGCGCGCCGCTGAACGAGGAATTCGGCAAGGCCGTCGGCGCCGACGCCTACTGCCGCGACGCGGCCGTAGCCGTGGAGACGGCCAAGGAATTCATGAAGCGCAAGCACAACATGCTTGCGGGCTGAGCAATGATTTCCGGACGGCGCCGGGCTTGAATCGGCGCCGTCCGACTACGATCTTCAGTTTGCGGCTCTTTCGACGCTTCGTCCGGCGTCCTGCGTCGCATCCACGGCATTGGCCGTATCCCGACCCATGCCGCGAATGGTGTTGCCGCAGGCGCTGAGCGCAAGAAGCGCCGCGAGAACGATGCTGATCCTGGTCAGGTGTGTGCCAGTCATGGTCGGAGTCCCTCTTCATGGATGTGGTTGACGCAGACATTCGGCTCGAAAGCCCGAGCGATGAACGCGCGAAAGCGGAAAAGGTTCGCGTGATCGCCTGCGGCGCGATCGCCCGTGAAGTGCTGGCGATCCGGGACACCAACGGCCTCGGCCATATCGACCTGCAATGTCTCCCCGCCATCTGGCACGCCCATCCCGAGAAGATCGCGCCCGGGGTGGAAAAGGCGATCGAGGAGGCCCGCGCCGAAGGCTTTTCGCGCATCTTCGTCGGCTATGCCGATTGCGGCACCGGCGGTCTGCTCGACAAGGTCTGCGAACGCCACGGCGTCGAGCGCATCGCCGGCCCGCACTGTTATTCGTTCTTCGCCGGCAACGAGGCCTTCGCCGCGAAAGACGACGACGTGACCTCCTTCTTCCTCACCGATTTCCTCGCCCGACAGTTCCGCGCCTTCGTCATCGAGCCGCTCGGCCTCCACCGCCATCCGCAACTGAAGGACATGTATTTCGGCAACTATACCAAGCTCGTCTATCTCTCGCAGATCGAGGACGAAGCCCTGCAGCGCAAGGCGAAGGAAGCCGCCGATTATCTCGGCCTCGTCTACGAGTACCGCTATACCGGTTACGGCGACCTGACGGGCGAGCTGCTGCGCGCCCGCTAACCGATCCTTAGCCCTGCCGGCAAATCCCCGATCCCGGTTACCGCTTCCTAAGCCCTTCCCCGCGATGATGCGCGCCATATCCCGGCGAGGCATGAAGATGACAGAACGCGAAACGCGGATGGAAACGGTGGCGATGCTGATCCAGCCCGGCCCCAACCCCGAAATCGTCGCCAACGCCGTCAAGGCCGCCTTCCCCAACCTCGTCGTCATCGAGGAACAACCCGAATCGAAAGGGCTCTTCATCCGGCGGCGGGCGAGAAAGCTCGGATGGGTGCAGGCGCTCGGCCAGCTTGCGACCATGCTGGTCTCCAGATACGGCAAGCGCTTCACCGCTGCGCGCGCTGCCGAAATCCTTGAGGAATTCGGCGCAAATGCCGGAATCGACTCGTCAATCCGCCGCCTCGCCGTTCCCTCCGCCAACAGCCCGGACCTCCTGAGCGCACTCCAAGACATCCGGCCGGCCGCGCTGCTGCTCGTCAGCACCCGCATGCTGAAGGCTGAAACGCTGGCGGCCATTACCTGCCCGGTCCTCAACCTCCATGCCGGGATCAACCCGCAATACCGCGGCCTGCAGGGCGGCTACTGGTCGCGCGTCCTGTCGGACGAGGAGAATTTCGGCGCGACGGTGCACCTCGTCGACGCGGGCGTCGATACCGGCGGCGTGCTCTACCAGCACAGGATGAAACCTTCCAAACGCGACACGATGCACACCTATCCCCTGCTCCAGACGGCATCCTCCACCGGCATCGTCGTCGCGGCCCTGCGCGATGCGGTGGCGGGGAACCTCAAGCCGTTGAAAATAGCGGCGCCATCGCGACAATGGTATCATCCGCCGATCTGGACCTGGCTCTGGAACGGCGTAACCCGCGGCATCTGGTAAATCCTCAAGCCCGGACGAATCCCGCGTCGTTTTTGAGCATGGGGCAGTCGTGGCGAGTGAAGCCCCGGACGCGGCCAAGCAGCATTGTCAGCGCGAGGAGAATTTTTCCATGGCAGACCGCATCATCGTCTACTGGCGCGACATCCCCGCCCAGGTCATCATCAAGAAGGGCCGCGCGAGCGCAAAGCGCGAACTGTCGCTGCGCTTCACCGAGGCGATCGACATGTGCGCCATGCGCACCGGCGCCGCGGAGACGGACGACTACCTCGCCGAATGGCGCAAGGCCGATCCCGTGCCGGTCTCCGACGACCTGGAGGCGGAAGCCGATGCGGCCGCCGCGGAACTCGAAGCCGCCTACGACCGCGAGCGGCTCGTCGCCCTCGTGAAGGCCGGAGGCCGCGACAATGGCTGACGCCGTCCAGAAACCCGGCAACGCTGCACCGGCCAAGAAGGCCGCCACCGGCGCCTTCACGCCATCCGGCGTCTCGCCGAGCCGCCGCGCCCGCCGCAAATACACGATCCGCCTGTGGGCCGTGCGCAATTCCCGCTTCTTCGAGTGGTTCTACAACCGTTTCGCGGAAGGCTTCCTGCTGCTGCACCCCGTCTGGAAGCTCTTCGGCTACCAGCGTGTCGAGCGGCCGGTCACCTTCGTCGAGCGCCATGTGAAGGGGTTCCTCTTCGACTGTCGCATGTGCGGCCAGTGCGCGCTGTCCTCGACCGGCATGTCCTGCCCGATGAACTGTCCCAAGCAGCTTCGCAACGGCCCTTGCGGCGGCGTGCGGGCCAACGGCAATTGCGAGGTCGAGCCGGACATGCCCTGCGTCTGGGTCCAGGCGTGGAAAGGGTCGCAGAACATGGTGAAGGGAAACGCCATCATGAACGTGCAGAAGCCGGTGAACCAGTCGCTGCGCGAAACCTCCTCCTGGCTGCGCGTGACGGCAGAGGCCGCCGCGGCACGGGAAGCGGCTGCCGCCGCCGGAAAGGACGCCTGACCATGGCGCATATCGACGAAAACCCGCTCGGCGCGCACCTCCCGCTCGACCCGCTGCCCGGGCACGCCTCGCTCGGCCGCCTCGAGCGCGTCCTCAGGCGCGGCGAGTTCGCCGTGACGACGGAACTCAACCCGCCGGACAGCGCCAACCCGGAAGACGTCTACGAGCGCGCCGCGATCTTCGACGGCTGGGTGGACGGCATCAACGCGGTCGATGCTTCGGGCGCCAACTGCCACATGTCCTCCGTCGGCATCTGCGCGCTCCTGACCCGCATGGGCTATGCGCCGATCATGCAGATCGCCTGCCGCGACAAGAACCGCATCGCCATCCAGGGCGACGTGCTGGGCGCCGCCGCCATGGGCGTGTGCAACATCATGTGCCTGACCGGCGACGGCGTGCAGGCCGGCGACCAGCCGGGAGCAAAGCCGGTCTTCGATCTCGACTGCATGTCGCTGCTCGAGACCGTCCGCGTCATGCGCGACAATTCGAAATTCCTGTCCGGCCGCAAGCTGACGACGCCGCCGAAGGTCTTCCTCGGCGCGGCGATCAACCCCTTCGCCCCGCCCTACGATTTCCGCCCCTTCCGCCTCGCCAAGAAGATCGAGGCCGGCGCGCAGTTCGTGCAGAGCCAGTATTGCTTCGACGTCCCTATGTTCCGCGAATACATGAAGAAGGTGCGCGACCTCGGCCTGCACGAGAAGTGCTATATCCTCGTCGGCGTCGGCCCGATGGCGTCGGCCAAGACGGCCAAGTGGATCCGCTCCAACGTGCCGGGCATCCACATTCCGGACGCCATCATCAAGCGCCTGGAAGGCGCCGAGGACCAGAAGAAGGAAGGCAAGCAGCTCTGCATCGACATCATCAACGAGGTGAAGGAGATCGAGGGGGTGTCCGGCATCCACGTCATGGCCTACCGCCAGGAAGAATATGTCGCGGAAATGGTGCATGATTCCGGCGTGCTGAAGGGCCGCAGGCCCTGGAAGCGCGAGCCGAACCCGGTGGACCAGCTCGTCGCCGAACGCATCGAGATGGCCCGCAGCGGCCAGGAACAGGACCAGCAGCAGATGGCCGAGAAGGCCGCCCAGCACCCCCATTGACCGCTGGCCGGCGCTGCGCCGGCCGACCGCTTTCTAAACGGAAAATCGCGCGCTGGACCCGATCGAGCGCCCTGCCCCAGAGGACCATACATGACACGCACCATCGTCGCCTCGGCCACCCGCGAAATCATCATCGGTTTCGACCAGCCCTTCTGCGTCATCGGCGAACGCATCAACCCGACCGGCCGCAAGAAGCTGGCCGCGGAAATGCAGGCCGGCAATTTCGAGACCGTCATCAAGGACGCGCTGGAGCAGGTCGCCGCCGGCGCCACGATGCTCGACATCAACGCAGGCGTGACCTCCGTCAATCCGAACGAGACCGAGCCGGGCCTGCTCGTCCAGACGCTGGAGATCGTGCAGGGCCTCGTCGACATCCCGCTCGCCATCGACTCGTCGGTCACGGCCGCCATCGAGGCGGGCCTCAAGGTCGCCAAGGGCCGCCCGCTGGTCAATTCCGTCACCGGCGAGGAAGAAAAGCTCGAAGCCATCCTGCCGCTGGTCAAGAAGTACGATGTGCCGGTCGTCGCCATCTCGAACGACGAGACGGGCATCTCGATGGATCCCGACGTGCGCTTCGCCGTCGCCAAGAAGATCGTCGAGCGCGCCATGGACCACGGCATCAAGCCGCATGACATCGTCGTCGATCCGCTCGTCATGCCGATCGGCGCGCTGGGTGACGCCGGCCGCCAGGTCTTCCAGTTGCTCTACCGCCTGCGTAACGAGCTCAAGGTCAACACGACCTGCGGCCTGTCCAACATCTCCTTCGGCCTGCCGCACCGCCACGGCATCAATGCCGGCTTCATCCCCATGGTCATCGGCGCCGGCATGACCTCGGCCATCATGAACCCCTGCCGCCCGCAGGAGATGGAAGCGGTGCGCGCCGCCAACGTGCTCAACGGCACGGATGCGAACTGCACCAACTGGATCATGACCTATCGCGACCACAAGCCCGCCGAGGGCGGTGCAACGGCTGGCGCTTCGGCGGCGGCCCCGGCAGCCGGCGGCGGACGCCGTGGCGGTCGTGCAGCCCGCGCCGGCGCCGGCGCGGCACGGGAATAACGTGGCGGGCGGGCGCCAGCTTCGCCGCGACGCCTTCAGCCTCTGGCTGGAGGCGCCCCTCGTGATCGCCCTGCGCTGCCACGAGATGGGCCTTGCGGCGCTGACGGGATCGACGCAGAACAGCGCCGAGATGACCCGGATGGTGACGGAAAAGATGGCTGCCGCGGCGGAGAGCGTCGTGGCGGCCAATTTTGCTTTGGCAAGCGCCATGATGACGGCGGCCTCGCCGGGGACTGCGGCCCGCGCCGTATCCGAGGCCGCCATGAAGCCCTACGGCAAGCGCGTGCGCCGCAATGCGCGGCGCCTCGCCGCCCGGAAGAATTGACAGGCCCGGCCTTGCCGGCAGAAGAGAGTACGAGCCATGCGCATCGAAGGTGAGAACGAGATCAACATGACGGAAGCCTCGGCAAAGGAACCGCTCGTCCTCTTCATGCCCTCCGGCAAGCGCGGCCGCTTCCCGGTCGGCACGCCGGTGCTGGAAGCCGCGCGAAAACTCGGCGTCTATGTCGAGAGCGTGTGCGGCGGGCGCGCCACCTGCGGGCGCTGTCAGATCGAGGTGCAGGAAGGCAATTTCGCCAAGCACAAGATCGTCTCCTCGCTCGACCACATCTCGGAAAAGGGCCCGAAGGAGGAGCGCTACGAGAAGATCCGCGGCCTTCCCGAAGGACGCCGCCTGTCCTGTTCCGCGCTCATCCTCGGCGACCTCGTGGTGGACGTGCCGCAGGACACGGTCATCAACGCGCAGGTCGTGCGCAAGGCCGCGACGGACCGCGTCATCGAGCGCAACGCCGCCGTGCAGCTCTGCTATGTCGAGGTGGACGAGCCGGACATGCACAAGCCGCTCGGCGACCTCGACCGGCTGAAGGCGATGCTGGAGAAGGACTGGGGCTGGAAGGACCTGCTGATCGCCCCGCACCTCATTCCGCGCGTCCAGTCGGTGCTGCGCAAGGGCAACTGGGGCGTCACCGCCGCCATCCACCGCGACATGGACAGCTCGCGCCCCTTCATCGTCGACCTCTGGCCGGGCCTCAAGAACGAGGCCTACGGCATTGCCTGCGACATCGGCTCGACGACCATCGCCATGCATCTCGTCTCACTGCTCTCCGGCCGCATCGTCGCCTCCTCCGGCACGTCGAACCCGCAGATCCGCTTCGGCGAGGACCTGATGAGCCGCGTCTCCTACGTCATGATGAATCCCGATGGCCGGGAAGCCATGACGAAGGCCGTGCGCGAGGCGGTCAACAGCCTTATCGGCAAGGTCTGCGAGGAAGGCGAGGTCGACCGGCATGACATCCTCGACATGGTCTTCGTCGCCAACCCCATCATGCACCATCTCTTCCTCGGCATCGATCCGACGGAACTCGGCCAGGCGCCCTTCGCGCTCGCCGTCTCCGGCGCCCTGCAATACTGGGCGCACGATCTCGACATCGACGTGAACCGCGGCGCGCGGCTCTATACGCTGCCCTGCATCGCCGGCCATGTCGGCGCGGACGCGGCCGGCGCAACGCTCGCCGAAGGCCCCTACCGGCAGGACCGCATGATGCTGCTTGTCGACGTCGGCACCAATGCGGAGATCGTCCTCGGCAACAGGCACCGCGTCGTCGCCGCCTCCTCGCCGACCGGCCCCGCCTTCGAGGGCGCGGAGATTTCCTCCGGCCAGCGCGCCGCCCCCGGCGCGATCGAGCGCGTGCGCATCGACCCGGCGACGCTGGAGCCGAAGTTCCGCGTCATCGGCGTCGACAAGTGGTCGGACGAGGACGGCTTTGCGGAGGCCTCCGCCAGCGTCGGCGTCACGGGCATCTGCGGTTCGGCGATCATCGAGGTCGTCGCGGAAATGTACCTTTCCGGCATCATTTCCGAGGACGGTGTGGTCGATGGCACCATGGCGGAGCGCAGCCCGCGCATCCTGGAGAACGGCCGCACCTTCTCCTACCTGCTGCATGACGGCGAGCCGCGCATCACGGTCACGCAGAACGACATCCGCGCCATCCAGCTCGCGAAATCCGCCCTTTATGCCGGCATCAAGCTGCTGATGGAAAAGCAGGGCGTCGACCATGTCGACACGATCCGCTTCGCCGGCGCCTTCGGTTCGTTCATCGATCCGAAATACGCCATGGTGCTGGGCCTCATCCCGGACTGCGACCTCGACGAGGTGAAGGCCGTCGGCAACGCCGCCGGCACCGGCGCGCTGATGGCCCTGCTCAACCGCGACCACCGCCGCGAGATCGAGAAGACGGTCGCCCGCATCGAGAAGATCGAGACCGCGCTGGAGCCGCATTTCCAGCAGCTCTTCGTCAACGCCATGGCGCTGCCGAACAAGGTCGATCCCTTCCCGGAACTGGCCAAGGTCGTCGCCCTGCCCGAGCGCAAGGTGCCCGCCGACGACGGCGGCGGCGAAGGTGGCGGACGCCGCAGGCGCCGCAGCCGCGAATAGGTGGCCCGGCTTCACGAATTCGGTTTTGCTTTCGGCGGTTTATCGGCATGCTGGAGACGCAGGACGAGGGATTCGCGCTGCGCCAGAAACCGGGAACCGTCATGACCAGCTCCTCCATCTCCGCCTTCGCCCTGTGCGTGGTGCTCGCCTCGCCGGCTTTCGCCGAAACCTATGCGGCCGTCAGCAACACGGCGATGTCGATCACCGGCGACATCGAGCTCGACGAGACCGGCATCACCTTCGAAAACGGCGAGCAGGTGACGTTCAAGGAACGCGTCGGCGACCGGCTGACGGTCGATGGAAAGACGGTGGAAGCCTTCGTCTACAGCCTGGCGGAGCCGCGCGACCCGGTTCTCCTCAACGGCAACAGGCTGTGCGGCGCGCCCGTCACCTATGTCGCCTCCTGGGAAACGGACGACGGCAGCAGCACCATCCTCGCCGTCTTCGCAACGCCCGAGGCGCCGCAAAGCGACGAGGACATGTGCGCCTCCTACACCTACGAATAGGCGCCGGGCCGGAAAATCAGCAGGCGACCTGCAGCATGTCCATCGGCCGGCGCTCCATGCGGGCGAAGGCGGCGCGGATGTAGTCAGCCACGGCAAGCGCCGGTGCTTCGGCCTCCTCGTTGACGACGAGCCCGATGAGATAATGGCCGAGCTCCGGCAGGCCGTCCTTCTCGCCGAGCGCCACCATGTCGTCGCCGACGAGGAAGCGGGCAAGCGGGGCAACCGCAAGATCCGCCCGGATCGCGGCGCGCTGGCCCATGTGATGGGCGCAGAAATAGGCGACGCGGAAGTCCCGGCCCGACCGGCTCAGTTCCTCCAGCGCGCGGGCGCGCCAGATGCAGCCCTCCTCCCAGACGGAGACGGGCAGAGGGTTCTTCAGATGCGCATTGCCGCAGTTCTTGCCCGCCCAGACGAGCTGTTCCTTGAGCAGGACTTCACCGGGAATGGGGATCGTGCCATCCGTCGCATTGAAGATGGCAAGGTCGAGCCGGCGCTCGGCGACGGCGCGGCGCAAGTTCGCGCTGGTCTCGATCGACACGTTGACCGCGATGGACGGATAAGTCTCGGCAAAGCGCCTCAGCACCTCCGGCAGGATGAGCTCGCCGACGTCGTCGGGCGCGCCGAGCCGCACGACGCCGTTCATTTCCGGCATCATGAAGCGTGACACCGCCTCGTTGCTGAGCGCGATCAGCCGGCGCGCATAGGACAGCAGCACCTCGCCGTGATGGGTCAGCACCACCGAGCGCGCGTCGCGGCGAAACAGCGTGCAGCCCAGCAGTTCCTCCAGCTTCTTGATCTGCATGGAGACCGCCGAGGGCGTGCGGTGCACCGTCTCGGCCGCGGTCGTGAAATTACCCGTCTCGGCGATCGCGACGAAGGTTCTGAGAATATCGAGCTCCAGCAGGGGGAGCGTCTGGCGCATCAGCAGATTCATATCCGCCTCCATGGATCAGAAAAACTGAAGAAAAGCGTCACATCATTTCGTTTGATTGAAAACCGAGACAGGCGGATAGTCAACCTGCAAAGCAAACGCATGTGAGGAAAAACGCCATGAAAACGCAAAAATCGTTGAAAAACGGCGCCGATCTTGCCGTTCTCGCCCGTGGAAACGGATTTTACTACGCAATACGGCGCTTCGTGGGCGAAGCCCTGGAGGCACGCCGCCAGCGCGCTTCGGCCCGCCAAACGGCCGAGCAACTGGCCCAGTTGCCGGCCTATCTCAGGCGGGACATCGACTGGCCCGCCGTCGTCCACCATGAACAAGACTGATCGATCCAATCAAATATATTCGTTTGATTGATGCATGAGATCGGGAGATAGTCACGATCAAGGTCGCGACCTTTCGATCCTCCCAAGCTCGAAAGGACCCTGAAATGGCAATAGCATTGGAACATCGCCCGGTCCGGCGTGCCCTGAGCACCCGCGATTCCGGCAGCCTCATCCATCTCCTCCGGGACGTGGCCGAACGGGTCGTATCGGCCTGGCAACGCCATCGCGCCGAGCGCGAGCTGGAGAGCATGCCCTACGACCTGCGCAAGGACATCGGTTTTCGTGCAGCGGACAGGACGACACGATGACGGACGCCGCTGGCGGCTGTACGCCGAAGGAAGACGACGCCCCCTGCCGCCGGAGCTGACTGGAAGGTCTCTCCGGCGGTTTTGCATCAGGCCTTCAGGATCGGCACCTGGGGCGCGGCGGCAAGCGGCAGGACGCCCGTCAGCCGCGGATCGTCGAAGATCTCGATCTGGCGCTTCACCGGCGTGAAGCCCGAGCGGATGTAGAAGCCGAGCGCCTGCGGCGAATCCAGCGTGCAGGTATGCACCCAGAACCGCCGGATGGCGGAATGTCCCTCCCGCGACCAGGCGCGCGCGATCGCCCGGTTCATCAGCCAGCGCCCGGTGCCGGTGCCGATCGCCGATGCCGTCAGGCCGAAGAAGGCGAGTTCGCAGGCACCCTCCTCCCGGAAATCGAGCTCCAGAAGCCCCTCCCCGCGCCCGTCCTTGACGACCGCATACACCTCGACGTCGGGATGACGCAGGATGGCGGCCAGCGCGTCTTCGGGAAGAACAAGCCGCGACGCCCAGAGCCATTCGGTGCCGATACGGCTGTAGAGGTCGCGATACCAGGCGACGTCGGGCCTCTCGACGCGCTGGAGCACGATGCCCGGCTGTTCGGGATCGGCGCGCGGCGCCGGCGGCGCCGTCATCTCCAGTGAGGTCACGACCGCCGCGAGCTTTCCCGCCGGCACGTCCGAATATCCGTCTGAAAGCATTGATGTCCCTTCCAAGAATGCGCCTCCATGTGGCCGCGCCCGCACCGGCCTGTCAAACGGGAATCGTCGCCTTTCGGCTGTCGCAATCGGACGATGCCTTGGGAGGGGTCGCAAATATGCAAGCCGTGGGCCTTTGTCACAATTCCGCCCGAACATACTGGCATTTCAGCGATACGCCACCTGTCACAGTCGCAACCATCCTCGCCGCCGTCGCAAAAATGCTACCGCGCCCACCGTCTTGCCTGCGACGATTGCGACATTCCGGCCCCAGCATGGACACTCCGATGAACAAGCAAAACGTCAAGAAGCGCTCTCTCGTTTTCTTCCTTGTGCCCAACTTCTCCATGCTGCCCTTCTCGGCGGCCATCGAGACGCTGCGCATCGCCAACCGCATGCTCGGCTACGAGGCCTATACCTGGCGCCTCGCCTCCACGGACGGCCAGCAGGTGCTGTCCTCTAGCGGCATCGGCATCGAGGTCAATTCCTCGCTTGCCGACGAGCGCAAGTATCTCGGTGGCGAGAACCGGCCCTCCATGGTGCTGGTCTGCTCGGGCATCTATGTCGAGGACTTCTCCAACAAGTCCGTCAACGCCTGGCTGCGCGAGGTCTACAATCGCGGCATCGCCGTCGGCTCGCTCTGTACCGGCGCCCATGTCCTGGCCCAGGCCGGCCTTCTCTCGGGCAAGCGCTGCGCCATCCACTGGGAGAACCTGCCGGGCTTTGCCGAGGCTTTCCCGCAGGCCGACGTCTATGCCGACCTCTACGAGATCGACAGCAACATCTACACCTGTGCCGGCGGCACCGCCTCGCTCGACATGATGCTGAACCTGATCGACCAGGATTTCGGCGAGAACCTCGTCAACCGCGTCTGCGAGCAGGCGCTGACCGACCGCGTGCGCGGCCCGCACGACCGCCAGCGCCTGCCGCTGCGCGCCCGCCTCGGCGTGCAGAACGCCAAGGTGCTGTCGATCATCGAGCTCATGGAAAAGAACCTCTCCGAGCCGCTGTCGCTGCTGGAGATCGCCGACGGGGCCGACCTGTCGCGCCGCCAGATCGAACGCCTGTTCCGCCAGGAGATGGGCCGCTCCCCGGCCCGCTACTATCTGGAAATCCGGCTCGACCGCGCCCGCCACCTGCTGGTGCAGTCCTCCATGCCGGTGGTGGAAGTGGCCGTCGCCTGCGGCTTCGTCTCCGCATCGCACTTTTCCAAGTGCTATCGCGAGCTCTACAACCGCTCGCCCCAGCAGGAGCGCGCCGAGCGCAAGCTGACGCTCTCGGCCATCGCGCGCTGACCACCCGAGCGGCGGGCCTCGCCTTCGCGGCTGGGCTCAGCTCGCCAGCGCGCTCATCAGCGAGAGCTCGGAGAAGACGCAGTTCCGGCCGGCATGCTTGGCCATGTAGAGGAACTGGTCGGCCGCGTTCAGATAGTTGTCGAAGGTTTCCCGCCCGGAAATGGCCGCAAGGCCCACGGAGACGGTGACCGTCAGCGGCTCGCCGTCGGCATTGATGGGCTGTGCCGCAAGTTCCCCGCGCAGCCGCTCGCAATTCGCCAGCGCTTCCTCCAGCCCGAGGCCGTGGAAGATGATGCCGAACTCCTCGCCGCCGAGACGCGCAAGGAGGTGCCGGTCGCCCACCCGATGCCTGAGGCGGCGCGATATGGCCTTCAGCACGACGTCGCCGACCTCATGGCCGTAGGTGTCGTTGAGACGCTTGAAATGGTCGATGTCGAGGATGGCGATCGACATGGCCTCGCCGCGGCGCAGCGCCTGGTCGACGAGCCGCGGCCCCGCCTCGAAGAAGTAGCGGCGGTTGTAGATGTCCGTCAGGTAGTCCCGCGCGGCGATGCGATGCAGCGACTGCACCCGCTTCTGGATGGCCGCCACATGGAAGATGCGGCTGTTGAACTCCTCCACGAGGAAGGGTTTCTGGATGTATTCGTCGCCGCCCGCGCGCAGGAACCGCGCGGCCACCATCCGGTCCTCCGACCGGGAAAGGCCGACGACGCGCACCATGTCGTCGCCGTGCCTCTGGCGGATTTCCCGCAGCAGCGCGAAGCCGTCCATGTCGGCAAGATCGAGGTCTGTCACCACCATGTCGATCCCGCCATGGGAATCCAGGACTTCCAGCGCCGCGGTGCCGTTTTCGACGGCGACGATCTGGAAGCGCTGCTTGGCGATCAGGCCCAGTTGCTGCTGGAGGCTTTCCGGGTCCGAATCGACGACCAGCACCTGCGTCTTGCCGCTCGTCAGGATGCGGTCGACGGCCAGCACGAGCTGCTGCATCGCCGCCGGACTGTCCTTGACGACATAGTCGAGCACGTTCTTGGCCAGAATCTGGTCGCGCGTCGCCTCGCTGAACGAGCCGGTGAAGACCAGCGGCGCGATGCCCTTGGAGATCACGTAGTCGAGCGCCTCGCAGTTCGGCGCGTCGGGCAGGTTGAGGTCGAGAACGGCAAGCGCGAATTCCGGCGCTTCGGACTGGAAGATGGTTCGCACCGCCGCCATGCTCGCGCAATGGATGACGGAAAGGCCCAGTTCCTTCTCCAGCCGGTAGGTGAGCGCCGTGGAGAACATGCGGGAATCTTCCACGAGCAGGACCTGCTGGCCGCAATGGCGCAGAAATGCAGGCCCTCGCTGCGGATTTGGATCCACTCCCACGTCGTCCAGTACCTTTAATGCTCCCGTTGGCGCGCATTACAAACCACCGGTTTTACCAAGTGGTTAACTCGGGCAGAAATATCTCACGTAACGTAAGGGACAGAACCGGGTGGATCGCCACCTAGCTTGCCAGCTTGAGCTGCGCCGTCCTGATCTGGGTAAGCGTATCGAGATTCTGGTTCACGCGGCAGTAGAACTCCTCGTCGATGAACGGCCGCATGATGAAATCGTTGCCGCCGGCCTTGAGAAAGCGGGCGGAAAGCAGCCGGTCCGTCGAGGAGGACACGCCGATGATGCGCAACTGATGCGAGCCCGTCGTGCCGCGAATGCGCCGCGTCAGCTCGAAGCCGTCGATGTCGGGCATGTTGTAGTCGGTGATCATCAGGCCGATGTCGGGGTTCGCCTTGAGCAGCGCGAGCGCGCCGGCACCGTTCTCGGCGACGCTGACGCGGAAGTTGTAGCGCTTGAGGCGCGTGGAGAGCAGCGCGCGGGCCGTCGCGCTGTCATCGACGATCAGGACATGGTGCTGGTGGTTGGTCAGGAACCGGCAGACGGATTCGGCCAGCATGTCCACCGCGAAGATATTGTCCTTGATGATGTAATCGACGATTTCCTTGGAGAGGAGCTGGTCGCGCGTCTTCTGCTGGAAGGTGCCGGTGAAGACGATGGTGGGAATGGAAAGGTCGACCAGGTAGTTCAGCGCCTCGCCGTTCTCCGCGCCCGGCAGGTTGATGTTGGAGATCGCCAGCGTGATCTTCTCGCTGGACTTGTCATAGGCGAGCTCCAGGTCCTCGAAGCTGCGGCAGATCTCGACGTCGATGCCGAAAAGCTCCTTCAGCCGCTTCGAGATCATGGACGTGAAGACATTCGAGTCCTCGGCAACAAGAATGCGATGGTGCGAGAGAGACGCGCCGGAATACTGCATCCCGGAAATGCCGATAAACGCCATGATATGCCTTCGTCATATGGATTTTCCCCAGATTAAGGGGTAGCGGCAACCTTTTGCGAAAGCGTTAAGTTCGCAGGGCATGAAAGCGCGGGGTAAAATCCCTGCCCTGTCGGCAGCCAGTCTTGCGCGCACAAGAAAAGCGGCGTGGCTTTTCTTCCACGCCGCTTTCGTGAAACTTCGCCGGGAGATTACTTGACCGAGGCGGCGCCGCCTTCGATCTCGACGCTCTCGCCGCCGTTGAGCGCGATGCGGTCGCCGTTCGGCAGGGTGAGGAAACAGCCCGAGGGGCAGATCGTCTCAGTCGCGCCGGGTTCCAGCGCCACTTCCATCCGGCTGCCGCCCTCGACGACGACGAGCACCTGCGTATCGGCATCCTTGTTGGTGACCGAGGCAGCCATGGCCGGAGCGGACATTGCAGCCGACACCAGCAGCATCATGATCATTCGCTTCATTTTCGCCCGGCGCCTGCGCGCCGCCCCTGTTCAAACCCTCGGATGGAACACTAACGTTCCCTGCCCGGATTTGCATGTGTTTTATGCGGGTCGTGCTGAATGCAGCGTGAATGCGGCGTTCATGTGCCGGGAATCGGGCATCCGCCTCAGGTCTTCGCGGTCTCCTCGTCGGGGCCGCGACGCTTGCGACCGCCGGCCGGGCGAACCTTCTGCGTCGCCTGGTCGAGAAGCGCGGTGATGAGCTCGGCGCCTTCCTTCGAAATCTTGACGGGCACCTCCGGCGCTGCCGGCCCGCCGATGGCGATGTTCTCGGCGCGGAAGCGCTCGAGGATGGCGGCACGCAGTTCCGACTTGACGCCGGTGCCGTTGAGGATGTCCGCAAGGAAGGCGCGGATCTCGAAGTCGAGCGTCGCTGCGGAAAAGGCCTGGAACACCACCGTCGGCTCGGGATTGCGCAGGAGGCCCTGCTGCGCGCGCACGACCTCCGCCAGAAGCTCCTGCACCAGGCGCGGATCGTTGCCGGCATGGACGCTGATCGCCACCTCGACGCGGCCGAGCTTGTTGCGGTGCGTCCAGTTGCCGACCTGCCCGTTGATGAGCACGGAGTTCGGCACGATCACCGTCTGGCGCTGGAAGGTCTCGATCTCCGTGGCGCGCACGGAAATGCGGCGAACGAAGCCTTCCGTCGTGCCCGCCACCACCCAGTCGCCCACCTTGAAGGGACGCTCGGCGAGCAGGATGAGGCCCGACACGAAGTTCGACACGATGTTCTGCAGGCCGAAACCGATACCGAGCGAGAGGGCACCGGCGACGAGCGCGAGGCTGGAAAGGTTGATGCCCGCCGCCGATATGCCGACGAGGCCGGCAAGCGCCACCCCGGCATAACCGACCGCGGTGCGCACGGAATTGCGCACGCCGGCATCGACCTGGCTGCGCGCCAGCACGTTGCCGTCTACCCATTTCTGGAACCAGCGCGTGACGACGAGGCCGACGACGAAGAGAACGATGCCCGCCAGGATCCCGACCAGCGATATGGTGATGGTGCCGATGCGGATTTCCGTGAAGATGCGGTAGGCCCAGGATTCGATGTCGGCGACCTGGAAGCCCCATTGCAGCAGGATCAGCGGCACGAAGAACACGAAGATCAGCAGATAGATCGCCAGCCCCGCCGCAAGGCCGATCTGGTCGAGCGCCACCTGGCCGAGGCCGAACCGCTCCTCCAGCCGCTTGCCGACCGCCGTTTCGGCAAAGGCGTTCGTCGCCGAGACGGCGCGGCCGGAGAGGAAGCCGATATACATCGTCACCACCACCGCGCCCGTCACGACGATCTGCGTGGCGACGAACCGCGCCATGCCGACGTAGCCGAGCAGCGAGGAGAGCACGAGGCCGAGGCCGATCAGGATCAGGAGGACGAAGATCGAGCGCGGCCATGGACGCCCCGGCGAATTCGGCGGCTCGCCGCGGTGCAGCACGGGCTTGACGAAGGCGGTGACGACGAGCAGCACGCCGATGACGATCGAGGCGAAGAAGCTCTTCACCACCGTCAGAACCACGGGCGAGCCGAGCACCTCGCTGATCGTGCCGAGGAAATAGTCAGCCCCGTTGACGATCGCCATGCTGAAGATCAGCAGCCACAGCCGCCGCGCCCCGCGGTCGGAAACCCGCACCAGCCGCCAGTGTCCGTCGCCCGGCGAGAGCACCGCATTGGCGAGCTGCGCGACGAAATAGACCGCGACCACCACGCCGAGCGCGATGGCGACGATCGGCGCGATGTCGGTGCGCAGCACCTTGAAGGCGTCGAGGAAGAAGTAGCTTGCCCCCGCGAAGGCGCCCGCGGCCATCGTCGGCAGGATCGTCGACCAGAAGGCGACGGAAAGGCGCGTGATATAGTGTGGCTTCTCCTGCCGGGCGGCGCGGGTGATATAGGGCGAGAACAGCCGGTAGCTGCCGGACAGCAGCACCAGGGCGGCCATCAGCGACAGAGTCACCGCGCCCAGAAGCTGCATGCGCTTGAACTTCCAGACGAATTGCAGCCAGGCCGTCACGGTGCGGCTGAGCGTCTGCGTTTCCGCGGCGAATGCCCCGCCGGCGTCGGAGAAGAGGTCGGCACTGATTTCGGTGCGCTTGAGGATGGCGTCGGTGAAGAGCTGGCGGCGGATTTCGGTGACGCGGTTGGAAACCTTCGTCGCCTCGATCGAAAGGTTTTCCGCCTCCCCCGTCAGGGCGTTGATCTCGTTGCGCTCGGCCGCGAGCTTCTTGCGCTCCTCGACGACGACGTCGGCCTCGGGCGGCGCCCCTTCCGCCGGCGGATCGCCAAGCTCCGTCTGGCGTGCCTTGATCGCCTCCAGGCGGGGCCGCGTCGCGACTGAAATCGCGAGGATGGACCGGTTCAGCGCCTCGGCCTCGACCTTCAGGTCGACGAGGCGGGCATCGTCGTCGCGGTACTTCTCGACCCGCTCGCGGATGGAGTTGAGCTGCGCGCCCGCCTTGTCGAGATCGGCGCTTGCCTGCTGGAGTTGCGTCGCCGTATCGGCCGCAGGCGCCGATGCGGTCTGCGCAAGGGCGGGCGACGCGGCAAGCAGCATGACTGCGAGAAGGACGGACAGAAGGCGGGAAATCGGCACAGGCCCCTCGCTGGACGGAAACAGACGCATCGCAACCATGCGATTCCGCACCTTTCTAGCCATGAATGCGGCCATTTTAAACCGGCTTGCCACGAGTGCTAGAACCCGGCGCCCGGTTCGGCCAGGTAGGCCTCCTCCCGCGGCGTCGACGGGCGGCCGAGGAAGGGATTGCGGTGGGGAAAGCGGCCGTATTCGGCGATGACGTCCCGATGCCGCACGGCATAGTCGAGATACATCTCGTCCCCGTGCGCCTCGAACAGCGAAACCGAAAGCTCCTGGTCCGCCAGTTCCTCTGAATGCTCGAAGGGCATGTAGAAGAAATGCCGGCGGCCGTACTCGACCAGCGTGTCCGCTCCCGCCTCCAGCGCCAGCCGCGCCTCGCGCCTGGCGATCCAGTCCGTCGCGAAAGCCATCGGCGAGGCGCGGTACATGTTGCGGGGAAACTGGTCGAGCACGATGATCGCCGCCAGCCGCGCCTGCGGGCTCGCCCGCCATTCCGGCGTCACCTCGCGGGAAAGCGCGAGATGGGTGGCGGCGAACTGCTCGCGCACCCGCGCATCGAGCTCGGGCGTCGATTGCCACCAGTCCTTCGCCGTCAGCGTCTCGCACCAATAGCCCACCACCTCTTCCGGCCGCTTCATTCCATCCATGCCAAAGCCTCCATTCGTCTCCGCTGCAATATGGCGGAGGGAGGCAGGGTTGCAAGTGCGGGGCGCAGCCGGGCCGGCCAAATGCCTTGCGCCGGAACATTTCCCGCCATTCCTGATTGTAGATTGAGATCACCGAGCGAGGTTTCGTCATGGAAAGCGCTGACAACTGGAACAAGCCCGTCGTGCTGGCGAACACCGAGGCGCAATCCTTCGTGGTGGTGCGCAATTCCCTCGAAGCCGCCGCCTATCTTCTGCAATTCTGGCCGCGACAGCACGGCACCGCCTTCCGCAAGGCGATCCGCATCTGCGCGGACGCCCTCGACGGCGACGCGGGCGAGGAGGAAGTGCGCGGCGCCTTCCTGGCCGCCGCGCACGAGGCGAAGATCGCCATCACCATCCACTGATCAGCGCAACGCGCGGGCGTGCTTTGCGGGCTCGTCGTTCTCGTCCGGATTGGGGTTGGGCTCCTCGTCCGGCAAGAGGTCGGGATCGGGCTCCTTGACCGGCGGCGACGGATTGTCGATCGGCGGCAGGTCCGGAATAGGGCTCGGGCCGGGGCCCGGAGAGGGATTGGGGTCGTTGGGAATAATGG
The DNA here is from genome assembly GCF_016839145.1 of Shinella sp. PSBB067. NCBI lineage: Bacteria > Pseudomonadati > Pseudomonadota > Alphaproteobacteria > Hyphomicrobiales > Rhizobiaceae > Shinella > Shinella sp. PSBB067. The sequence goes on from NZ_CP069303.1 coordinate 1,786,730, forward strand.
CCATGTCAATCTCCTTGAGGGGACGGCACATGCGAACCGCAAGCGTTCCCTCGCCGGGAACGCCGTTGCGCTCGCGCCTATTCGTCGGCATCCCGCGGAATGTGGCTGTCGACGCCGCGTGCAAGAAGCCCGTCCGCGCGCACGCCGCGAAGGCCGTCCACCCGGCGGACGAGGCCGATGACATGACGCCGGTCCTCCTCGCTGTCGACCGCACCGTCGAGCTCGGCGACACCGTCCCGGATCGTGATCTCGATGGAAACGGAATCGACCCTTCCGTCATCCTCGAGCAGTTGCGCGATGCGTTCCTCCAGGTCGTCGTCCGCGATGGCATCCTCGCCGCCGTCGGAAAAGGGCAGCGGCGCGCCGTCGACATCCTGCGTATCGGGATCGGCGGCCACCTCGACGCCCTTGTTGCCGCGCTCGTCGAGATTGGCGCCGGGTGCGCCATAGGGCGCGTTCTGCCCGGCGCGCCGGTCGGCGTCGTTGTCGGAATAGGGCCAGCCGTCGCGGTTGTCGCGCTGCTCGTAGTCACGGAAATCGTCTTCGCGGGAACCTTGCTTGCGGTCGTTCATCACCTTCTCCACTTGTTCGAGCAGGAACGAACCGGCAAGGGGCGGCCTTTGTTCCCTTCCCGGGGAACCATTCGGCCGATGACCAGTTCGTCCCCCATCGAAAACAATCGAGGAGCGTTCCATGCCCATCACCTATCATGTCGTGCCGCACGAAGACGGATGGGCCTATCGGCTGGACGACGTCTTCTCCGAGGCCTTCCCGAACCATGCAGCGGCCCTTGCCGCCGCCCGCATCGCCGCAGAACGACATGAAAGGTCCGACGAGGATCGCTTCATCTCCTACCAGTCGGAGGACGGAAAGTGGCACAACGAGGTGGCGGCGGGCCGTGATCGGCCGGAGACTGAGGTCGTCGATTCCGCCGAAACGGTAACCGACGCCCCTACCCCTCGATAAACGGCCTGATCTGCCGGAGTTCGGCGACGAAACGCTTCCGCTCCTGTTCCGCGTCGGGCCGCCCGCGGCTGCGCAGGAGCGAGGACGGATGGACGGTGATCAGCGTCGGCACCCCGTTCTCCGCCTCGACGATCCGGCCGCGGTCCGCCGTGACGGCGTGGCGCTTCCCAAGGAGCGCAAAGGTCGCCGTCGCGCCGAGGGCGACCAGAAGGGCCGGTTTCAGCCGCTCGATCTCCCCGCCGAGCCACCAGGCGCATTGCCGGACCTCGCCCGCATTCGGCTTTTCATGGATCCGCCGCTTGCCGAACCGCTTGAACTTGAAGTGCTTGACCGCATTGGTGACGTAGCAGTCCGCCCGGTCGATGCCGGCTTCCTCCAGGCAGCGGTCGAGAAACCGCCCCGACGGCCCCACGAAGGGATGGCCGAGTTGGTCCTCGCGGTCGCCGGGCTGTTCGCCCACCAGGAAAACCCGCGCATCCTTCGCCCCTTCCCCGAAGACGACCTGCGTCGCATCGCGGTAGAGATCGCACCGCCGGCACTCGGCCGCCGCCGCGTGCATCGTGTCGAGGTCGCCCTGCGCGTGCTCCTGGAAGGCCGGCGCCGGCGCCTTGCCCCCCTTCAGCATGACCGCCGCTCCCGCGGCTGCGCCGTCTGCCAGGCTGCATGAAGCGCCTCGAAGAGCTGAGCATACTGGGAGGCGCTGCGGTCCCATGAAAAGTCAGCCTTCATGGCCTGGCGCTGCAGGCCCGCCCAGGCTTCGCGATCCCGAAAGGCTTCGCACGCACGCCGCACCGCCTCGCGGAAACTGTGTGGTTCGATGGGATGGAACTGGAACCCCGTCGCGACGGCCCGCGACATCGCCGCCTCGTTGGCGTCGATGATGGTCTCGGAAAGACCGCCGGTGCGCCCGACCAGCGGGATGGCGCCGTAGCGCATGGCGTAGAGCTGGGTGAGACCGCAGGGCTCGAAGCGCGACGGCTGCATCAGCACGTCGCAACCCGACACGATGAGATGGGCGAGTTCCTCGCTGTAGCCGATATGCACGCTCACCCGCTCGGGATGCCGCCAGGCGCAATCCCTCAGCGCGTCCTCGATCGCCGCATCGCCCTGCCCGCACACGACGAGCTGGCCGCCATGCGCGACGATCTCCTCGGCGGCGTCCGGGATCATGTCCGCGCCCTTCTGCCAGGTCAGCCGCGTCAGCGCCGAAAAGAGCGGCCCGCCCGCATCCGGCAGGCCGAAATGCGACAGCACCGCCGCCCGGTTCGCCTGGCGCCGCGGCAGCGAGCGCGCGTCGTAGCGCCGGGCGGGGACGGGATCGGATGCGGGGTTCCAGATCTCGGAATCGATGCCGTTGACGATGCCGTACAGCGCCGCACGCCGCGTCTGCAGCACGCCGTCGAGGCCCATGCCGAGCTCGGGAGAGAGGATTTCCCGCGCATAGGTGGGACTGACCGTCGTCACGATGTCCGAGCAGACGAGCCCACCCTTGAGGAAACCGACGCCGCCGTAATATTCCAGGCACTCGATGCCGAGCGCCGTGTCGGGCAGTTCGAGCCGCGAGGCGATGTCGGGGGAGAACTGTCCCTGGAAGGCGAGGTTGTGAACGGTGCAGACGACCGGAAGCGAACTGCGGAACGCATAGCGCAGATAGACGGGAACGAGCGCCGTCTGCCAGTCGTGGACGTGCACGATATCCGTCTGCACGGCGCACAGCTCGCCGAGGGCGATCCTCGCGCCGGCCAGCGAGAACACCGCAAAGCGCAGCCAGTTGTCGGGATGGTCCCGGCCCGCGCCATCGATATAAGGGCCGCCTGCGCGCTCATAGAGTTCGGGGATTTCGAGGACGAGAAGGTCGAGCCCGTCCATCGTGGCGCGCGTCAGGACGGCGTCGTGGCCGAGGAGACCGCCGAGGCGCCCCACTTCGGTTCGCCGCGGCAGATGTTCCAGCACCGGGCCATAGCCCGGCACGAGGGTCGATACATTGATCCCGTGGGGACGCAGCGCCTTGGGCAGGGCCCCCGCCACATCCGCCAGTCCCCCGGTCTTGATGAGGGGATAAACCTCCGAAACGATCGAAAGAACGTTCATGGCCCGCCGGGTACACTCCGCTCGACAGAACAAAAAACTCTACCCCTGCGTCCGGCACCGCGCCGGACGCAGAAAGCGACGGGCCGGTCAGGCGGAGGCGCGCAACGATCCTGCCGACTGCGGCCTGGTTTTCGCGCGCGGCGAAAGTGTCACACGCATCAGCGGGAGGGGAACGACATGCGCCTGTGCACGGGCCGGCGGCGGCACCGCGCGAACCCGCTCCATCGCCATCTGCCAATGGCGGTCGTGCTGGCCTTCGGGGCAGCCTTCGGCCTCCCAGATGCGATAGGCTTCGATGTGGACGCGTTCATCAAAATCGGCCATGGAAACATCCCTTCTAATCTGGCGGGCGACACCCGTCGGTCTTCTTCTGACAGGACCGCGCGCGGCAGTCCGGGTCTGTTTGATGGGAATCGCCTGCAAATCTCAAACCCGGCGAGGAACCTTTTGTTCCGTCGAAAAGAGACGCGGTGCGGGACCGCCCAGGGGTGTGGAAAGCGGCCCCTGCGGGCCGCCTTCGTCTTCGAGGTCAGGCCGCCTTCTTGCCCTTCGGGTTGGCGGAGGTCTCGGCAAGTTTGGTCAGCTTCTTGTCGGTCGCCACCTCCTCGTCGAGGGTGGCCTGAAGCAGCGGAACCGCCTTGTCGAGGCCGAGCTGGCGTGCCCAGGCAATCAGGGTGCCGTAGCGCGCGATCTCGTAGTGCTCGACCGCCTGCGCCGACGAGATGAGGCCGGCATCGAGCGCCGGGGTACCCTTGAAGCTGTCCATGATTTCGTCGGCTTCGGCGATGATGCCCTGGATCGCTTCGCAGGTCTTGCCCCGGGCGCTCTTGCCGAGGAGTTCGAAGACCTCCTCCAGCCGCTCGATCTGGCCCTGCGTCTCGTCGCGATGGTGGAGGAAGCCCTGCTTGCCCTCTTCCGACTGCGCCGCCCGCGCCATCTTCGGCAGGGCCTTCAGGATCTGCTTCTCGGCGTAGTAGATGTCCTTGAGCGTATCGAGGAACAGGTCGTCCAGTGTCTTCTCGGTTGCCATTGGTATCTCCATGGATATGAGGGAACGGATGCTCGAACTGTCGGGACAGGGCGAATGTTCCATGACGAATGGAGATGGTCAGATCGGCTTGCTGAGACAGGAAGAGCCCGGCACGGCAAAACGCCAGGGCCGCTCCACGGCCTTGCTGATGCCGATCCGCGCGCCGCTCGCGACGATGGGTGCGGCGCTGGACGGTTGCAGGACAAAGGGCGGCGCGAAGAGGGACAGGCCGTTCATGTCGCCCGTCACGGCAAGCGCCCTGCAGAGGTTGCCCGGCCCCGCGCAAAGCCTCCGGACCGGAGCGCCCGCACGCCGCGCCACCATCACCTCTAGCCCCTCCGTCGGCTCCAGCGCACGGATCAGCACCGCGCTGCCGGTCTCGCAGACGAAATTGAGGCACCAGTGCAGCCCGTAGGAGCGGTAGACATAGGCCCGTGCCGGCGCGCCGAACATGGCGGCATTGGACCGTGTCGGGCCGCGATAGCTGTGCGAGGCCGCATCGTCCCGGCGATACGCCTCCGTTTCCACGATGATGCCGCCGACGCCGTCGACCAGGAGGAAAACCCCGAGGAGGTCGGCGGCGACGGTCACCGCGTCCCGTGCGAAGAACTGCTCGTTCATGCCGCGAGCATTACCACACGGCCATGGCCGGCGCACGGCCGGCGTTGTGTCCGGCCATCACGCGGCCCGCGCGCCGAGCACGGCGACGAGGCTTTCGCGCAGATAGGGCTTGGGAAGGAAGGAGGACGCGGCCGGCAGATCCGCATCGCGCAAGCGCACATGTCCTGACGTGACCACGATGCGGATGTGCGGCCAGTTCGCCGCGACGGTTCTTGCAAGGTCGAGCCCGTCCACGTTGCCCTCCATGTTGACGTCGGTGAAGAGCACCGAGACATCGGGGCGCAGCTTCAGCATGGTCATCGCCTCGGCGGCATTGGCCGCCTCCAGCGCCTCCATGCCCGCCGCCTCGAGCATGTCGACGGCATCGAACCGCACGATCGGCTCGTCCTCGACGACGAGGACGGTCATTTTATGCTTCATTGCAAAACTCCTTGGAAAGCACACGGAAAGCCCCGGCGGCGCACGGCCGTCGGGGCGGAAGGAACGGCCGGAAAAGCTATTCTTCCCGGTCGCGGACCTTGGACGCCTCTTTCTTGTTCGTCCGTCCGGACGGGATGGAGGTCGTCGTCACGGATACGGGGTCGGAGCCGGGGAAGGTTTCCTTCAGGCCATCGTCGAGGTCGTCTTTCGGGGAACGCTTGCGCTGCTCCTGCTTGAGGGATTCCACGGCGGGGGAAGAACGGTGGCTGTTCAAGGCTTGTCTCCTTCTGATGGCCCTGAAACAGGCAAGACGCCACTTTGTTCCGTCCGGCGCGCAAGAGGCCCTGACGCCCGCGCGCAAGGAACATTGCTTCTTCGAACCTGTTTATCCGGCGGTTGTCCCATGGCGCAGGAGCAGAGCGTGAAGTGGTTGAAAGACAACAGCCTGACCATCGTGCTGTCGGTCGCGACGCTCGCGACCCTGGCCGGAATGCTGTTCACCGGCCTTTCCGTCCATAACGAGGACCTTGCCCGCCACCACCTTCCCGCAGTGGCGCTCTCCAGCTACCTCGTCAGCGGCCATTTCCTGTCCGCCGTCTTCGAGAACTGGGAAAGCGAGTTCCTGCAGATGTCGGCCTATGTCGTGCTGACCGCCTTCCTGTTCCAGCGCGGCTCGGCGGAATCGCGCGATCCCGACGAGAAGACGCAGGAAGACGAGGACCCCGCGCGCCACGCCCACGACCCGGATGCGCCTCTTCCGGTGCGCCATGGCGGCGTGCCGCGCACGCTCTATTCCTATTCGCTCGGCATCGTCCTCTTCGCGCTCTTCCTCGTGAGCTTCGCCCTGCACCTCCAGAACAGCGCGGCGGCGGAGGCGGCGGAAGCCGCGCTCCATGGGCAGGCGGCGCCCGGCATCCGCCAGCATCTCGCCAGCGCGCAGTTCTGGTTCGAATCCTTCCAGAACTGGCAATCCGAATTCCTGTCGACCGCGGTCATCGTGGTTCTCTCGATCTTCCTCAGGTTCCGCGGCTCGCCGGAATCCAAACCCGTCGCCGCGCCCCATTCGCAGACCGGCAGCTAGCGGGCAGGACGGAGGAAACCTTGGCCGCCTGGGACGCTCCCTCCTTCTGCTCCGGCAACTGGCGTCACCTCTGCGTCGACATGCAGCGCATGTTCGCCGAGGCCACGCCATGGCACGTTCCATGGATGGACAAAGTGAAGGATCGGGTCGTCGAGATGTCCGCCCGCCACGCCGGGCGCACGATCTTCACGCGCTTCATGCCGCCGAGAACGGCAGAGGAGGCGGCCGGGGCCTGGCGGGACTATTACGAGAAATGGCGGATGATGACCCGCGAGCGCCTGCCCGGCGAGCTTCTCGACATCCTGCCGGATCTCCGGCATCTCGTCCCGCCCGCCAAGGTGTTCGACAAGCCGGGCTATTCGCCGTGGCTGGACGGCCGGCTGCACGCGGCGCTTCGACAGGAAGGCGTCACGGCGCTGGCGATCTCCGGCGGGGAGACCGACATGTGCGTTCTCGCGACCGTGCTCGGCGCCATCGACCTCGGATACCGCATCGTTCTCCTGGAGGATGCCATCTGCGGCAGCGCGGACGAGACCCACGACGCGTCGCTGACGGTCCTCGGGGAACGCTTCTCCGTGCAGCTCGACCTGGTCACCGCACAGACCTTTCTGGAAGCCTGCGCAACATTTGCCCCGGCGCCGCGTTGAATCCCGAACCGAACCGATCACACGATCCAGACGATGGCCCTGCCGCAGCACCGCTTGCCGGATGAAGAGCCCCTGCCCCTGAAGGAGCGGGTGGCCGACCTGATACCGGCGCTGCGCGCCTTCGCGCGGTCCTTCACGCTCGACCCGAACGACGGCGACGATCTCGTGCAGGAGACCCTGATGCGCGCGCTGAGAAGCCTGGACAGCTTTCATCCCGGCACAAGCCTGAAGTCGTGGCTCTTCACCATCATGCGCAACACCTACTACACGCAATATCGCAAGAGGATGCGGGAAGGTCCGGGCGCGAAGGCGTGCGTTTCCGCCCAGCCGGCCATGCCGGCGAACCAGGAATGGTCGGCCGCCGAACGCGAGGTGCAGGCGGCGCTCGGCCGCCTTGGCGAGGACCAGCGGCAGATTCTCGTCCTCGTCGCCGCCCTCGGCTTCAGCTACGAGGAAGCGGCCGGCGTGACAGGATGCGCCATCGGCACGGTCAAGAGCCGGCTGAGCCGGGCAAGGGAGGCGCTCACGCGGGAATTGGGCGGCAACCCGCTGACGCCATAGCGCGCCTGCGCCTAACCGCCGGACCGTGCGTCCAGCGCCGTCTGCAACGCGCGGGCAAGTTCCGCAAGGCGCTCGGGCACCCTCTCGCGGCGGATGTCCTCCGCGAGATCCTGCATCGCCCGGTCGGGATTTCGCTCTTCGCGCTGTTTCACCCGTCTCCCCGTCCAGAGCCCTCTTCAGGCAGAATGGCACGTATGCTGCGAACGGGAAACCTGCCCTCCCACAAGCGCCTCGCCCGGCGCGAGATACCGTTCAAAGCGCGGGGTTCGCCCGCCGCATCATGCGGCCTTGCGGCGCGCCGCCGGCGCCGGGCTTGCCGGTCGCTGCGCCGCGATGGGCATTCCCGCCTCCAGGCAGGCGGCGGCGAAGGCCTCGCGGGCGAGAGCCGCCGGCGCCAGCCTGTTCAATGCGTCGCGGCAGAGGCCGATGGCGCGCTCGTACCATTCGCCGTTCCGCAAGGGCCATTCGTTTTCAAGAAAGTCGACGGCTTCGTAGACGGACGAGAAGGTCCGCTCGACACCGCATTGCAGCCGAACACGCAGCGGGACCGACCACGGCAGATCCGGAATATTCATCATGTCATCCTCCAGCGGGCAACCGGATGAAGAAAGCGACGGGTGACGACGCTTCATTTCATGACGGTTCCCCTTTGCGGCCACAGAACCCCCGACGCCACGGTTTGTTCCCGGCGTCGATCATCGATGGAACCTTGCCGGCGCTGGAGGGTTTAGTTCGGGTCGTAAAAACAAATCCGATGGCAATGCGCTCCCGCCATTCCCCGAACATCCCGGGCCCCGTCCGCGGGAAGCCGTCCATCGCGAAGAGAAAAGATCGGTATAGCAAGCATGAGTCGTCTAATCGTCGTATCGAACCGTGTTCCCGTTCCGGACAAGCGGGGCACGGCCCCGGCCGGCGGCCTTGCCGTCGCCCTTCAATCGGCGCTGGCGGCACGCGGCGGCCTTTGGCTTGGCTGGTCCGGCCAGTCCTGCGGCGAGGAGGACGTGGGCCCCCTGAGGTCGGTGAAGGACGGCAATATCGAATATGCGCTGACCGACCTGACGGACCTCGACGTCGAGGAATACTACCACGGCTTCGCCAACCGCGTGCTCTGGCCCATCTGCCACTACCGGCTGGACCTTGCCGAATATGGCCGGCGGGAGATGGCCGGCTACTTCCGCGTCAACCGCTTCTTCGCAAGCCGCCTTCTTCCGATGCTGCAAGAGGACGACCTGATCTGGGTTCACGACTATCACCTGATCCCCCTTGCCGACGAGCTGCGCCGCCAGGGCGTGAAGAACCGCATCGGCTTTTTCCTGCACATCCCCTGGCCCGCCCCGGACGTCTTCCTGGCGATGCCCGTGCACGAGGAACTGCTGAAGACCCTGACGGCCTATGACGTGATCGGCTTCCAGACCGTCCACGACCGCGAGAACTTCGCCGAATGCCTGGCACGCCAGGGGCTCGGCAAGCGCCTCGGCGAGTCGAAATTCATGGTGGGCGAGCATACCTTCACGGCAAGGCCCTACCCGATCGGCATCGAGACGGACGAATTCGCCGGCCTCGCGAAGCGGGCGGCTGAAACCACGCTGCACAAGCGCATGCTGCAGAGCCTTGACGGCAAGGCCCTGATCATCGGCGTCGACCGGCTCGATTACTCCAAGGGCATCACCCAGCGCATCGACGCCTTCGAGACCTTCCTCAACCGCCATCCGGAAAGCCAGCGCAACGTGACGCTGCTGCAGATCACCCCCAAGTCCCGCTCCGAAGTGCCGGAATACGAAGCCATGCAGCGAACCGTCGCGGAACAGGCCGGGCGGGTGAACGGCGCGCTCGGCACGGTCGACTGGGTGCCGATACGCTATGTCAACCGGTCGCTGCGCCGCCCGGCGCTCGCCGGTCTCTACCGCATGGCGAAGCTCGCGCTCGTCACGCCGCTGCGCGACGGCATGAACCTCGTCGCGAAGGAATATGTCGCCGCGCAATGCGAGGACGATCCCGGCGTGCTGCTGCTCTCGCGCTTTGCCGGCGCGGCGCAGGAACTGAAGGAGGCGGTGCTGGTCAATCCCTACGACGTGGAAGGAACGGCCGAGGCCATGGCGCGCAGCCTCGCCATGCCGGTGGATGAACGGCGCGAGCGCTGGAGAAGCATGATGAAGACGCTGCGGGAAAACGATGTCTTCGCCTGGTGCGATACCTTCCTCGGCGAGCTCTCGGGCAGCACCGCCCGGCGCGCCTATCGCGCGGCGCTCCCGCAAGGCGGCATCCTGCGATCCAAGGCCGTGTAGCCGGAACAAATCCGCGGCACGGGAATTCGTCCCGAGCCCGTTCGCAGGCGGAACGGCGATCCGGTCCGCCTGCATCCCGTTGATCGTTCCCGCTGGAGGAAACCCATGAAGTGGATTGCCGGTCTCGCCTTGCTGTCCGCAATGCCCGCCCATGCCCAGAGCCCGGAGTTGCAGGCGACGTGCACGGATGTCGCCAAGAACTTCTTCATGACGGAGACGCTGAATGTCGGCGTGATCCAGTCCTTCCCGGAACTCAAGCCGCCGGGCGTCCGCTTCACCTATTCCCAGCGCGCCGATGCCAAGAAGACCGACATGTCCGATGCCTTCGAATGCGAATTCGACCAGCCCCAGCCTCCCTATGCGCTGCTCCGGTTCTGCGTTTCGAGGACCTGCTATTCCCTCAACGAGGACGACGCCGACCGCAAGAGACGCTTCGAGGAAATGCGCGTCCTCCTGAAACGCACGAACGACGCCCGCTGACACCCATGGGGCACGCGGACATCCACCCGCGTGCCTCGGGTCATATCGATCGCCGTAGCCGACGATGCTCCTGATCTAGAAGAAGTCGCCGATACCGAAATCGGCATATTCGCGCCGGTTGCCGGCCGCCTGCCGCCGCAGGGACGCCATCATGTCCCAGGCCGGACCGATCCGGCTCCATGCCTCCGCCATTGCCTGAGGCCGCGCCGAAACCGCAATCCACGGATTTGAAAGGGATAAAATGGCCACGCGCCTCGCGTGGCGAGGCCGTGCGTGTCCCGGACTGCTATTTTTTCTTTTTCTTCGGCACGGGAACGGGTTGGGCAGCCTCTTTCGCGAGGCGCAGGGCGCGCAGCTTCTCGGTCTTCTTGTCGCGCGCCGCGGCCTCCTTTTCGACGATCCCGCGCGCCACGGAATTGGTCTCCGCCGCCTTTTTTTCCGCGCTCATCTTTGTAGGCTTGAAGAACTGCTGTTTGGTCGCCGTCATCCATCAACTCCTTTGGTCCCAGGCGTTTCGCCGTCAGCCGGCATCCCGTTCGGGTCGGCTTTTCGAGGGCGGAACGGGCCTGGCGTCAACTTGGCCATGTCGTCAACTGCGTAGGTCGAACGCCCCATGGCCAGTTCCTTCCGGCAAACCGTGCCGGAAAACAAAAAGGCCGGGCGTTACCCCGACCTCTTCCTGTCGCTCGCCGTCAACGCTGCCAGTACATCCGTGGTCAGCGAAGAGGAACGACAATTCCTTATGCGGCGCGCAGGTTGTCTGCGGAGCTCTTGCCGGACTTGCGGTCCTGCACGACGTCGAAGCTGACCTTCTGGCCTTCGACGAGAGAGCCGAGACCGGCACGCTCGACCGCCGAGATGTGCACGAACACGTCGTTGGCGCCGTCATCCGGAGCGATAAAGCCAAAGCCCTTGGTGCCGTTGAACCACTTTACAGTGCCTGAATTCATAACGATTTCCTTTCAATCGCTGGAGAGGCAGCCGGAATGGCCACCAGATAGATCGACGATGAGAGGAAATCCGACCGGGCCGCGAGGGCGAAGACAAAGGTCACAAGCAAAGTTCGATGGCTTATAGATAGGTACTTTCAGATATTGTGCAAGGGAAATAATCCAAAAAAATCCGAGGACCGGAATAGAGATAGCGGCAGCCTCCAAATAATCATCAGGTAAATTCCACCCCCCTTTCCTTCTTACCTCTTTTAAATTCCGAATGCATAGTAACCTGCCAAGCCACGCATGTTCACCAGCGTCGATGTCAGGTCCTGGTCGCGCGCGGCGGCGCTTCAATATCCTTCCGGCTGCGCGAAATAACAGGCTTGTCCGCAGCAGGCGCGCCTTCCTAAACCGTGCCGTCGGAAACGACGCCTGCATGCGCCGGCCGCCCGATCGATGGTCTGCCGCAAAATCGTTCCGGGTCGACATTATCGTGCGGATGAGCGATTGGAACGCACGTTGGATGGTGCACGGGTTTCGGGGCGGCGGGAGGGCGACGCGCTCGATACCTGCATCGCATGGATTTTGAAGGATTTATCATGCGTCGCCGGGAATTCATCGCCGCCTGCTGCTATGCCGCCTTCGCCGGGAAAGCGCACGGCGCCGGCCTGATCGAGCCGCACATGCATTTCACCCCGGCGGCCGGGCCGCCGCAGGTGGCGATAACGCTGGACGCCTGCATGGGCGAAACCGACATGCGCATCCTTGGTCCGCTGATCGAGAACGCAATCCCCGTCACCATCTTCGCGACCAGGCGCTGGCTCGACCGCAATCCGGCGACGATCGGGCTGCTGAAGCAGCATCGCGACCTGTTCGTCATCGAGAACCACGGTGCGAAGCACCTATCCGCGGTCATCGGCCCCGGCCGGCCCTATGGCCTCGTGCCGGCCGGCACGGCGGCCGCGGTGGCGGAGGAGGTGCGCGGCGGTGCCGAAGCGATCGCCCGCGCGTTCGGCACAAGCCCGAAATGGTATCGCGACGCGACCGCACTCTACAGCCCCGACGCCATGGCATTGATCGGCACGATGGGCTTCCGCATCGCGGGCTTCTCGCTCAACGGCGATTTCGGTGCGAGCGCATCCGCGAGGATGGCGCACAAGCGCATTGCCGGCGCAAAGAGCGGCGACATCGTCATCTCGCACATCAACCAGCCGCACCGGCCGGCCGGCGCGGGCGTGATCTCGGGCATCCTCGCGCTCAAGGCCCGCGGCTTCAGCTTCGTGCATCTCGACGACGTCGCGACCATGGCGGTCGGCTAGTTCGCCGCCCGCAGGACCGCGATCAACGAACGGCCCGGAGCCTCCCGGGAAGCCGGGATGTCGCCGTGGCTGAAGCGCAATCCAGCGTCTATCGCACCTAGGAGCATGGTTTGGAAAATCAGCGTAACCATTGATCTCATAAGAGAAAAATGGTGGGTGATCACGGGCTCGAACCGTGGACCCGCTGATTAAGAGTCAGCTGCTCTACCAACTGAGCTAATCACCCACTTGACCGCTCCAGCGGTCTGACGGGGCGTATAAAGACGTTCGCCGGGCTTGTCCATACCGGCCTTTGAAAAAAATGCGTCGCGGCGCTAATTTCTTCCGCAGCGCAAAATAACCGTCACAAATCCAGCATCCCCGTGGCGATGCGCACGGCTTGGCCGCCGATGCGGGCGCCGGCGATCGCCCCGCCGGAAATGTCGAGATGCAGGTGGATATGCGACGGCCGGCCCATTTCGACGCCCTGCTCGATGAGCAGCGGATGGTGACCATCGACCAGCTTGTCGAAGTAATGGATGGCGCCGGACAGGGCGGCGGCGGCCGAGCCCGTCGCCGGATCCTCGGCGATGCCCATGTCGGGCGCGAACATCCGGGCGTGGAACTTCGCATTGTGGTTCACGCCGCCGCGGCAGTAGAGATAGGCGGAGGCCAGCCGGCCTTCGGCAAAGGGCGCGCAGCGTTCCCACAGCGCCGGATCGAACTCCACCGCCGCCGCCGCGGCAAGATCGTGCACGGGGACCATCACGAAGGCGACGCCGGCGCTCCAGAGCGAGGGCGCATGGTTTTCGAAGCCGATCTCGGCGGGCTTCAGGCTGAAGGCATCGGCGAGCGCCTGCTTGTCGAAGGTGGCGTCGAGGCGCGCGGATTTGCGCGGCAGGTCGAATTCGGCGAAGGCCGCCTCGGCGCCGCCGATCTTGACCGCACAGCGCACCGGGCCGACATTCTCCTCCAGCACGCATACCTGGTCGCGCGGTTCCAGCCCGCCCTCGCCCGCCTCGGCGATCGCAACCGCCGCCCCCACCGTCGGGTGGCCGGCAAAGGGCAGCTCGCGGCCGGGCGTGAAGATGCGCAGGCGCGCGGTGTGCGCGGGGTTTTCCGCCGGCATCACGAAGACGGTCTCGGACAGGTTGAACTCGCCGGCGATACGCTGCATCGCGCCGTCGTCGAGACCCTCGGCATCGAAGACGACCGCCAGCGGATTGCCCGCAAGCCGCGTATCGGTGAAGACGTCGTAGATGGCGTAGCGACGGGACAAGGCATTCTCCCTATTCATCTTTTAACCCGGGGCGGCGGCCCCAAACTGCCCGAGGCCCCCGCCTTGGGCAAGCGGAAAACATGGCGGACCGCTCACAGGTCGAGCGTCATGACCACCGGGCAATGGTCGGAGGCCTTCGGCCGGTCCCAGCCGATGCGCGGATAGCGCTCCACCTCCTGCCCCGGCGGAAACAGCGTGCGGAAGGGCTGGCCGGCACGGATGATTTCCGGGACATGATGGGCGTTGCGCTCGGCCAGCGAGGGCGAGAGCCAGATATAGTCGAGCTGGCAGAGGTGGCGCTCGTCCGGCCCGCGGCTGTGGTAGAGCGTCCAGCGATCGTCCACCGGGCGGCGCTGCATCGGGTTCACCACGAAGCCGTCCACGGTGAGGACGTCGAGCGCGCTCGCCTCTTCCTTCTGCGGGACGAAGCGGTAGCCGTTGCGCCGGTCGCCCTCTATGGCGAGCTTTTCCTGGTAGTCGTTCATGTCGCCGCAGATGGCGAAGGCCTTGTCCGCCGTGTGGCCGACGCCGAAACGATTCTCGACGATCCGCCGCACCGCGCTGGCCTCGGCGATGCGCACGGGCATGGTGGACTGCCGGCCGTCCATTCCGTCCCGGCCCGGCCCCATCGACTTGAAATGCACGACATAGAGCGTCAGCGGCCGGCCGCCGATGCGCAGGTCCATTTCGAGGCAGTCGCGCTTGAAGATCCTGTCGTCCGGGTTGATGCCCGGGCCGAGGCCCGGCGCGTGGAGATCGAGATCGCGATAGGTGACGGCGGCATGGCTGCGGATGTCCACGCATTCGATGCGCTGTCCGTCACGCGTCTCCTCGCGCATCATCACCGAAACGTCGATGCCGCGGCTGTCATTGCCCTCGATGAGGTATTTCTGCCGGTAGCCGTTGCCGACCATGCGGAAGAGGTAGCCGTATTCGAACGCCTGCAGGGCCGCCATGTTGTCGACCTCCTGCAGGCAGAGGATGTCGGCATCGGCATCCGCGATGGCGAGCGCCGAATGCTGGCGGGCGTCGTCCGTATGCGCGATGGTGCGCGCCTCCTCCAGCCGCTGGTATTCCGCCTCGTTGCGGATGTCGAAAAGCCGCAGCACGCGATCCTGGCGAAGCTGGTTGCGAAACCCCGTGAAGTCGAACCGGGTCATGAGATTTTCGATATTGAAGGTGGCAAGGCGTAGCGACATGGGGTCCTTCCGGGTGTGCGGGCGGAGTGTAACCGGCTGACCGGCAATGGAAAGCGCCTTTTCGCGCCGTGACGTCCCGGCGTCTCAGAGCGTGGTCAGCAGCAGGCTCGTTTCGGATTTGGAAACGCCGTCCATGGCGCGGATGCCGCGCAAGACCCGCTCGAACTCGACGAGGTTCTCCGTCTGGATTTCCGCGACGAGGTCCCACGCGCCATTCGTGGTGTGGAGCGCCCGCACCTCCGGAATGCCGCGCAGCGCCTTGATCGCGGCCAGCGTCTTCTGGCCGGTGATCTCGATCATCATGACCGCGCGCACGGCGTGGGGATCGTCTGCCTCCGTCACCCGCACGGTAAAGCCGGCAATGACGCCGTCCCGCGCCAGCCTGTCGATGCGGTTCTGCACCGTGCCGCGCGAGACCTTCAGCTCCGCCGCGAGTGCGGAGAGCGAAGCGCGCCCGTCCTTGCGCAGGAGGGCGAGGAGTTTGCGGTCCGTCGTATCCATGAATCCTGCCGAAATGCCAATTGAAGGTGACGAAACGGCAATTCCGCCCACAAAATTTCCAGAAAATTGCCGTTTCGCCTGTCGTCTCTCTTGGCTAGCCTTGCCTATCCTTCAATGCAACCGCTTTCGGCAGGCCACCATGATCGACGAAACCGCCCTCCGCACCGCCGCCGCCCGCACGCGCGCGCTTTCCCTGCTGATGACCCGCTGGCCGAGCGTGACAGGCTCGCCTGAGGAGGCGGAGTTTTCCGAACGGCTGCGGGCGCTTCTTGCCGGAACGCCCTATTTCCGCGACCGTCCCGGCCAGCTCTTCACGGTGGACAGCCACGGCGAGCCGCTGACCCGCAGCGTCGTCGCGCTGGTGCGCGGCTCGGGACGCAGGACCGTTGTGCTGGCCGGCCATTTCGACACGGTCTCCATCGCCAACTACGGCACGCTGGCGCCGCTCGCCTGCGATCCCGAACCGCTGACGCAAGCCCTGATGAGCGAGCTTCGCAGCCGCCCCCTCAACGGCGCCGAGGCGAAGGCGCTCAGGGATTTCGAGAGCGGCGACTTCATCGCCGGGCGGGGCCTCCTCGACATGAAGAGCGGGCTTGCCGCCGGCATCGCCGTGCTGGAGCGCTTCGCCGGGCTGGAGGCGCCCGACGGCAACCTGCTCTTCGTCGCGACGCCAGACGAGGAGAACCGCTCGCGCGGCATGCGCAGCCTGCGCAACGCCCTGCCCGAGATCGCCCGCCGCTTCGATCTCGACATCGTCGCGGGCATCAATCTCGATGCATCGAGCTGCGAGCGCGGCGGCGAGGAAGGCCGCGCGGTCTATCTCGGCTCCATCGGCAAGTTCGCCCCCTTCGCCTTCGTCATCGGCCGGCCGACCCATGCCGGCTATCCGTTCAACGGCACCAGCGCCCACCGCATCAGCGCCGAGATCACCCGCGCCATGGACACCGTGCCGGAGCTCAGCGACGAGGCCTTCGGCGAACGCTCGCCGCCGCCCGTCTGCCTCGAAGCCCGCGACATCCGCGACGGCTACGACGTGACGACCCCGGACCGTGTCTGGCTGTCCTTCAACTGGCTGACGCACCGCCGCAGCGCCAGCGAGATCCTCGAAGAGTTCCACGCCATCGTTTCCGGTGCGTTGCGGACGGCGCTCGACACGCAGGATGCGCACGCCGCGCGCTACCGGGGCCGCGACGCCCTCGCGACCGACGGGCTCGTGCTGACCTATGCCGGGCTTCTGGAGCGGGTGGAGGCGCGCGGCGGGGCGCCGGCGCTGGCGCGGCTCGATGCGCTCGACCGCACCCTGTCCGGCGGCACCGATCCCCTGAAGATAAGCCGGGAGATCGTCTCGGCGGCAGTGACGGAGGCCGGCCTCGAAGGACCGGCGGTGATCGTCGGATTCGGCAGCCTTCACTATCCGCTGGTCCATCTGGAGCGGTCGGAGGCCGGGCGTATCCTTCGCGAAAGGCTCCAGCCCGTCATGCAGGCCGCAGCGGATCGACACGGCACGTCGATCAGGTTCAAGCAGATCTTCGCCGGTATCTCCGACATGAGCTTCTTCGGCCACCGGCCGGATGCGGGCGAGACCGGGCTGCTCGCCGCCAACACGCCCTCCCCAGCCTTCACCGACGACGCACCGGAAGGACTGCTCTCCTTCCCGACGGTCAATATCGGGCCATGGGGGCGGGATTATCACCAGAAGTGGGAGCGCGTGCACGCGCCCTACACGTTCGAGGTCCTGTCGGACCTCGTCTTCGAGGCGGCGCTGGCCTGCCTCCCGGAATAGGCCCGCCCCGCATCCGGCCTGCCGGCCACCTTCTCCTTGGCTGCGGGGAGAAGGTGATATGCCGGGCCGTTTTCCTCAACAACTCGTGGGGTAAGTCCCTCTTCCCGCTTGCGAGGAGAGGGTTAGGGTTGAGGGGCAGTCGTCTCAGGCCGCCAGACGCTCGCTGGCGAGCAGGCGTCCGAGGCGGGAAATGCCCTCTTCTATCGTTGCGGCGTCGGCGCAGGAGAAGCTGAGTCGCAGCGTGTTCGCGCCGCTGCCGTCGGCATGGAAGGCCTGGCCGGGCACGAACGCGACCTTCTCCGTCTCGATGGAGCGTGCCAAAAGCTTTGCGCCGTCCATGCCCGCCGGCAACGTGACCCAGACGAACATGCCGCCCTCCGGCTTCGTCCAGCTCACGCCTTCCGGCATGTATTTCCGCAGGGCCGCCAGCATGGCGTCGCGGCGCTGGCTGTAGGCGGCGCGGATCTTTGCGACCTGCGCGTCGAAACCGCGCTCGGCGACATGGGCGATGGCCATCTGGTTGATGGTCGAGGAATGCAGGTCCGCCGCCTGCTTCATCAGCACGAGCTTGCGGATGACCGGCGCCGCCGCGACGATATAGCCGACGCGCAGGCCCGGCGCGAGCGTCTTGGAGAAGCTGCCGCAATAGATGGTGCGCGTCGCATCGATATCGCCCTTTTCGGCGATCTCCAGCGCCAGGACCGGCGGGATCGCCTCCCCGTCATAGCGCAGCGACTGGTAGGCGGCGTCCTCGATGATCGGTATGTCGAGTTCCTCGGCAAGCGCCAGCAGCTTCTCGCGGCCGGCGCGGTCGACCGTCTCGCCGGTCGGATTGGCGAAGTCGGCCGAGAGATAGGCGAACTTGACCCGCCCGCCGGCTTCCGTCGCCGTCGCGCGATAGGCGTCGGGCGTGCGGTTGCCGGAAAGGTTCAGCCGGTCGTAGGTCGGTTCATAGGCGTTGAAGGCCTGGAGCGCGCCGAGATAGGTCGGCCAGGTGACGAGCGCGGTGTCCTTCGGCGACAGGAAGAGCTTGCCGAGATAGTCGAGGCCCTGCTGCGATCCCGAAACGACGAAGACATTCTCGGCCGCGCAGGCAATGCCGATTTTGCCCATCTCGACGGCAAGCCAGTCGCGCAGCGGCTTGTAGCCTTCGCTGACGGAATATTGCAGGCCGGCCGCAGCGCCCTCGCCCGAAAGCACGTCCGCATAGGCCGCGGCGAAGGCTTCCTTCGGAAACAGCGCCGGATCCGGAATGCCGCCGGCGAAGGAGATGATGTCCGGCCGCTCCAGCAGTTTCAGCAATTCACGGATTTCGGATGCCTTCATGCGCGACGCGCGGGTCGCGAAGGCCTGTTCCCATTTGAACATAGGGGATTTCCTCGGGGCTGTTGTCTGACCCGCACCTCATCACGGCGCGGTTTTTATGTCAATAATACTGACCTAAATATTTGCGCCCGGCAAGAAAACCGGTGCACGCCCGAAGATTTCGCGCGCCGCTTCTCTTTCCGGCACACGGCCGGATCGGCTGGACCCGCGCGGCAGGGACGCTCAGGTCGCCCGGTCGCTATAAAGGCTCAGCAGCACCAGCGCAGCTATACTGCACAGGATGAAAAGATCGAACCAGGCGAAGTATTGGATAATCGTGGTCATCGCACTATCCTCCTGACAGCGGAACGAAACACTAAGGTATCTTGTTCCCAATCGGGGCTTCGTGCAAGGGTATTACTTGCTGCGCCGCAACGTGCGAAAGAATGCGCTGCACTATTTCAACAATGCTGAAATAGAGGACCGGGCGGATGAATCCGCCCGGCCAGCCGTTCTGCGACAGGCAGAAACGATCAGTTGACGGCCTTGTCGACCAGCTTGTTCTTGCCGATCCAGGGCATCATGCCGCGCAGCTTCGCGCCGACTTCCTCGATCTGGTGCGAGTCGTTGTTGCGGCGGATGCCCTTGAAGCGTGCGCCGCCGGCCTTCCATTCCTGCATCCACTCGGAGGTGAACTTGCCGGTCTGGATGTCGGTGAGGACGCGCTTCATCTCGGCCTTGGTGTCGGCGGTGATGATGCGCGGGCCCGTGACGTATTCGCCCCACTCGGCCGTGTTGGAGATCGAGTAGTTCATGTTGGCGATGCCGCCTTCATAGATCAGGTCGACGATCAGCTTCACTTCGTGCAGGCACTCGAAATAGGCCATTTCCGGCGCATAGCCGGCTTCGACCAGCGTTTCGAAACCGGCGCGGATCAGCTCGACAAGACCGCCGCACAGGACGACCTGTTCGCCGAAGAGGTCGGTTTCGCACTCTTCCTTGAAGTTGGTCTCGATGATGCCCGAACGGCCGCCGCCGACGCCGCAGGCGTAGGAGAGCGCGAGGTCGAGGGCATTGCCCGAAGCGTTCTGGTGAACGGCGACGAGGCAGGGAACGCCGCCGCCCTTCTGGTATTCGCCGCGAACGGTGTGGCCCGGGCCCTTCGGCGCGATCATGACGACGTCGAGCGAGGCCTTCGGCTCGATGAGGCCGAAGTGGACGTTGAGGCCGTGGGCGAAGGCGATGGCCGCGCCGTCGCGGATGTTGCCGGCGATATCGGCCTTGTAGATGTCGGCCTGGAGTTCGTCCGGCGTCGCCATCATCAGGAGGTCGGCCCACTTGGCGGCTTCCGCGACGGTCATGACCTTGAAGCCGTCGGCTTCGGCCTTCTTGACGGTCGGCGAACCGGCCTTGAGCGCGATCACGACGTTCTTGGCGCCGGAATCCTTGAGGTTGAGAGCGTGGGCACGGCCCTGCGAGCCGTAGCCGACGATGGCGACGTTCTTCGCCTTGATGAGGTTGAGATCGGCATCACGATCGTAATAGACGCGCATCGATGGTTCCTTCCCTTAGCTGGTCTGTTTGATCCGAACCGGCGGTTTCCTGCCGGCTTATCCTTTCGCACCGTGAAGTGTCAGGAAGGCATCGACGGCCCTCTCCGCACGCGGCGAGAATTCCTTTTTGAGCGCTGCGGCATCTTCACCCAGAAGCATGCGCAGGTGCATGTCCGAAACGATGAGGCCGTAGAGCGTGCCGTATGCCTCGTCTGCACTGTCGAAGGCAAGCAGCTTTGCCTTGCGGCCGGCCTCCAGCAGCGCTGCGGCGCGCTTGCCGATCTGCCGGCGCCCGCGCTCCTGCAACAGGCGGCCGAGCCCGGCGCCCTCGCGGCTCGCCTGGCCGATGGCAAGGCGGTTCAGCGCCAGCGAGACGTCGCCGGAAAGCACGTCGATCAGATCGCGCGCGAAGGCGACGAGATTCTGGCGCAGCGTTTCGGCCGTCAGCTTGCCGGCATCGACCTCGACGGTGCGCACCTTGCCGGCCTGGTAGGTGATCATGGCGGAGATCAGCCCGTCGCGGTCGCCGAACCACTTGTAGAGGCTCTCCTTGGAGCAATTGGCCGCGCGCGCCACGCCGGCGGTCGTCAGCGCCCGCTCGCCCCCCTTGACGAGCAGGCCCAGCGCACGTTCCAGCACCGCGCCCTGACGTTCCGTCAGTCCCGCGGCCGAAAGGCCCGCCTTTGCCTGCTCCATCATCTGCACGATCTTAGCCCGCCCATTTTGCGTACCGTACGGTACGGTTCGGCACGTTCTAGCGATCTCCGCCCGTGCGGTCAACAGGCTTCTTGCAGGTGGAGAAAACGGGGTGATTTGCCCGGGCGAATCCGCCTCCGCCGACGGTGTGCGCCCTCGAATTGCTCCCGCAACGCACAATACCGATCAAAAATTTCTTCCAACTACCCCGCTGTTTCGAAACAGAATTCCGCGGATCGATGGCGGGCGGACGGAAGCGCACAAAATTTTTCGCTTCCCAATCCGTTTCCCGTTGTTAAGATTTGTGAGACCTGCGGTGCAGCAGGCCCATGTGCGTCGCACGTCGGCAAGCCGGCACCGAGGGACTTCAGTAGGAGTACGAAGCGAAACGCCCTTACGCAAGGAGACAGAAAATGTTGAATTTCCTGCCCGACCTTTACGAAGGACATGCTCCCATCACCCTGCAGCAGCTTTTCGGCGACGCCCTCGAGGCCTTCGATGCCTGGGAGGATGAGCGCGCCGAGCCGATGGTGATCTACGAGGACAAGATCGTGCCCATCGGCGTCGTGTTCGAAGCCATGCGCGAATGCACCGACCTTCTGCCGCGCACCGTCGCGGACATCGTCGGCGACACGCTTACCCGCGACCCGGCCCTGGCCGAGGCGCAGATCGTGACCTTCGGCGATGCCGCCCGGATCGCCACCGCGCTCACCGAAAAACGCCGCCTCTATGGAGAGGCCGCCATCGCGGCTTTCCTCGACCATCACCGCGTCGACAAGCGGCGTCCCGTCTGAACGAACGAAGAAAGGCCCCGGAAACGGGGCCTTTTTCGCAGGCGCCCGCTGCGGCAACCACATCGGAATCGGCCGCCCGCAAAGCCCTTCCGCTGCCTCCGGCCCGCAAACATATTAGCTTGAGCACGGGGCGCGCGCGCGATCTTGACCGCTTCGGCCGAAACACTTATTTCTCGCCCATCGATTTGAACGTTGACTTCTGTATTTGTCGGCCAACCGCCTGCACCTTTACGAACTTCCCCTTCAAATTCGACCACCCATGGTCGCCTCCGGCGACCGACGATTGATTTGACGGCTCAGGAAAGGTTTCGTCATGGCAACTGGCACCGTAAAGTGGTTCAACACGACCAAGGGCTACGGCTTCATTCAGCAGGACAGCGGTGAACCGGACGTTTTCGTCCACATCTCCGCCGTACAGCGCGCTGGCCTTGCAGGTCTCGACGAAGGTCAGAAGGTCAGCTTCGAGCTGATCCGTGACCGCAAGTCCGGCAAGATGTCGGCCGACCAGCTCTCCGCAGCATAAGACGCCGCGCAGGACAGATCAGGAAAAGGCCGGTCTCCACCGGCCTTTTTCATGTGTGCGCATCTCTGCTAGACGGCATGGTCCACCGGCAGGCGCGAGCCGCTCTTCAGTATCTCCATCGAGATCGAGGCGGAGACATCGAACAGTTCCACCCGGCGCACGATGCGCTTGTAGACGACGTCATAGTGCTCGACGCGCGGCAGCACGATCTTCAGGATGTAGTCGTAGTTCCCCGTCAGCCGGTGCGCCTCCACCACCTCCGGAATGTCCGAGATCGCCCGCGAGAACAGCTCGATCCAGTCGTCGCTGTGATGCGCCGTCTTGATCAGCGCGAAGACCGTCGTCGGCACGCCCATCTTCTCCCGGTCGAGCAGCGCGACCCGGCCCGCGATATGCCCGCTCTCCTCCAGCCGTTGGATGCGGCGGGCGCAGGCCGAAAGCGAGAGGTTCACCTTCTCCGCCAGCAGCGCCACCGGCGCGCCCGCATCCTCCTGCAGCAATGACAGCAGCTTCCTGTCCCTCTCGTCCAGCACGCCCGGATTCTCCCCAAAAATTCAGATATGCGCGAACTAAGCGCGCACAATGACCAAAGAGCAAGAAAAATCCCTGCCCCAGCACCGAACCCGGCAAAACTTTGCGAACAATCGCCGCCGGAGCCGCTGCATTCTGATGGCCATCGAAACACCATGAGGGAAACGACCATGAAGACGATCGGCCTTATCGGCGGCATGAGCTTCGAGAGCACGGCAGTCTACTACCGCATGATCAACGAGGCGGTGCGCGAGCGGCTGGGCGGCCTGCATTCGGCCGACGTGCTGGTGCATTCGGTCGATTTCCAGTCGATCGTCGATCTCCAGAAGGCCGGCCGCTGGGATGCCGCCGGCGAGCGGCTCGGCGCCGTCGCCGCGGGCCTCGAAAAGGCCGGCGCCGAATGCGTGCTGATCTGCACCAACACGATGCACCTCGTCGCCGATGCCGTGCAGTCGGCCGTCAAGGCGCCGCTGATCAACATCATCGACGAAACGGCACGTGCGATTCTTCGCGCCGGCAAGCGCCGCCCGCTGCTTCTTGCCACCCGCTACACGATGGAACACGGCTTTTATGCCGACCGCATGAAGGCGGCCGGCCTCGACCTCATGGTGCCGGACGATGCGGGCCGCACGCTGATCCACGACGTCATCTTCGGCGAACTGTGCCAGGGCAAGGTGCTGGACACGTCACGCGAGCGCGTGCTCGCCCTCATCGAAGCGGCCCGCGCCGCGGGCGCCGACTGCGTGATCCTCGGCTGCACGGAAATCTGCCTGCTGCTCGATCCCGACGCCCTGCCGCTGCCGGGCTTCGATTCGACCGCGATCCATGCGGCCGCCGCCGTCGATTTCGCGCTCGGCCCGGCGGCCGCCAGCAAGGCCGCCTGACGCGTCACGCTTCCTGCAGCACGCCTTCCAGCCACCGGCATTCCTCAAGGCCGGCCCGGGTGAACGGGTCGGCGAGCGTGCCGGAAACGATGGCCGCCAGGATCTGCGGCGCCGGCGGTATCTTCGCAACGGTGGCGACGAGCCGGTCGCGCAGCCAGGCGATCGACCGCGAATCGGACTGGTAGAAGGGCGTGAAGGCGTAGGAGAGAAGCTGGAACAGCCGCACATGGCGGTGCCGCGCGCCGGCATAGGCCGCAAGCGCCTCCTCCACCGACCCCGCCGCAGATAAGGCGTGCGCCAGCGCCGCCGCGTCGAGCAGCGCCATGTTCGCCCCCTGCCCGAGCTGCGGGCTGGTGGAATGGGCGCTGTCGCCGATGAAGACGATGCCGTCCGCATGGGGCGGCAGCGTGGTGCGATGCGCGTAGCGCGCGAGCGTCATTTGTTCCCAATCCGTTATCTGGTCCAGGAACGGCACCGTTTCGGGCCAGTAATCCGCAATGCCCGCCTTCCACCGGGCAAGCCCTGCCCGCTTCACAGCGTCGGCATCCGCCGTCCTGAGGCTCCAGAAGAAGGCGGCCTTCGCCCCCTCGCCCGGATGCGCCCGGCCGACCGGCAGCACACCGATCATCACCTTCGCCGCATCGTAGCGCTGGCTGAGCGCGCGCGGATCGTGCGCAATGCCCTCGCAGTCGAGCGTCGCCCAGAAGGCCCCCCAGAGCAGCTCCTTCACGCGCGGCGCGACGACGGAATCCGCGGCGAGCTGCGAGCGCGCGCCGGTCGCATCGATCACCAGATCGTAGTCGCCGACGATGTCGCCGTCCGGATCGTGCAGCGCCGTGCGGGCCTGCCGGGTCTCCGCCTTGGCCAGCGTGATGCCCGTGCGGATGGGAAGCCCTTGCGCCACGACGGCGTCATGCAGGGTCGAGAAGAGTGCCGCGCGGTGGACCGCCAGGCCATAGCGCCCGCCGGCCAGCGCATCGTAGCGCACGTCGAGCACGGTGCGGCCGCTGCGCGCATCGGCACCGTGCAGCCGGTCGATGCGGTTGCCGAGCGCATGGATCGCCGGGGAGAGGCCGAGGGCATCGAGCACGGTAAGGCCGGTCGGCTGCATCAGCAGGCCGGAGCCGACGGGGGACGGGCGCTCGAAACGCTCGATCAGTTCGACCCGATGGCCGGCGCGCGCAAGAAACAATGCCGCCGCAAGCCCTGCAGGCCCCGCGCCGGCAATGCCGATATCCAGTGGCTTCATGCCCTTCCCCGGTGGGCTGGCGTCAATCCTGATCCGCGTCGTAGGCCGTTCGGGCGGCCCGGATCGCGGCATGGTTCTGCGTAGACCACTGCACGAGGGAGCGAAGAAGCGCAAGGAAGGATTGGCCGAGCGGCGTCAGCCCGTATTCGACGCTTGGCGGCTGGGTGGGATAGACGGTGCGCGTGAGATAGCCGTCGCGCTGGAGGTCGCGCAGCGTCTGGGTCAGCATGCGCTGGGAAATGTCCGGAATGAAGCGGCGCAGTTGCGAAAAGCGGCGCGGCCCCTCGGCAAGGCCGAGGATCATCAGCGAGGTCCACTTGCCGCCGACGCTGTCCAATACGTCCCGGACGGGACAATCGTCCATGGACATTGCCACCCCGTCGATGAGAATGATGCGTTCGCCCTGGGGGCGCTCGACGATCTTGTTCATGGCCGGTTCCCTCCAGGTAACCACCGCAGAAAAAACTGCCTCCTTTACATCGTCTAGCAGATTACCAGATAAGAGCAAGTCTCAATAAGAGACCATATCGCAGCAGGATAGCGGCATCTCCCCTGCCCGGCCTGCCAGAAAGGGAAAGACATGACCGACACGCTTCTCGTCACCGGCGCCTCCGGCCAGCTCGGCCGCCTCGTCCTCGATGCGCTCCTCGCCTCCGGCAAGGTCGCCCCGGCCAGCATCGTCGCCACGACCCGCGACGTCGCCAGGCTCGCCGACTATGCCGAAAAGGGCGTGACCGTCCGCGCCGCCGATTTCGAGGATGCCGCCTCGCTCGACGCCGCCTTCGCCGGCGCCACCAGGGCGCTGATCATCTCCACCGACGCGCTCGACCGGCCGGGCAAGCGCCTCGCCCAGCACAAGGCCGCCGTCGCCGCCGCAGAAAAGGCCGGCGTGCGGCACATCCTCTATACCTCTATGCCGCAGCCGGACGATTCGCGCGTCACCTTCGCACCGGACCATCTCGGCACCGAGGAAGCCATCAAGGCGACCGGCATCGCCTACACGATCCTGCGCGACGGCTGGTATGCGGAAAACCTCTTCATGTCGCTACCGCATGCGCTCCAGACCGGATCCTGGTACACCTCGTCCGGCAATGGCAGGATCGCCCACATCACCCGCGCCGACACGGCCGCTGCCCTTGCCGGCGCCTTGCTGGATGCCGGCAGCGAGAGCCGGACCTACACGCTCACGGGCCCTGAGAGCCATACGGCCGAAGAGATCGCGGCCATCGTCTCCGCCGCGACGGGCAAGCCGCTCAAGGTGGTGCATGTGACGGATGCCCAGCTCGCCGAAGGCCTGAAGGGCGCCGGCCTGCCGGAAGCCTTCATCCCCACCGTCGTTTCCTTCGACGCCAACACGCGCGAAGGCAAGATCGCCATGGTCACCGACGACGCGGAAAAGCTGTCCGGCCGAAAGCCGACGTCCCTTGAGGACTTCGCCGCCGCCAACAAGGCGGCCTTCCTCGGCTGATCGCGACACGGCGCGGCGCTCTTGCGGGAGCGCCGCTGGCCGTCAGAGATCCTGGCCGCAGGCGCGGCAGAAGCGCCGTACGGTCTCCGCCATGCCGTATTCCAGCGCGTCGGCCGTCAGACCGTGGCCGATCGAGACTTCCGCAAGGCGCGGGATGCGCGCGACGAGCGCCGGCAGGTTGGCGACCGTCAGGTCATGGCCGGCATTGACGTCGAGGCCGAGGTCGAAGGCGATGTCCGCCGTCTCGCCGAGCAGCGCGACGATGCGCGCCGCCTCCGCCGGATCGTCGTGGCAGCCGCCATAGGGGCCGGTATAGAGTTCGATCCGGTCGGCGCCCACATCCCTCGCGATCTTCAGCGCCTCGCGGTCGGGCTCGCCGTCGGCGAAGAGGGAAACGCGCAGGCCCAGTCTCTTCAAGCGGCCGACGATGGTGGCAAGCAGGTCATGGCTCCTGCGGAAGTCCCAACCGTGGTCCGAGGTCGACTGCGCCGGATCGTCCGGCACCAGCGTCACCTGCTCGGGGCGATGCTCCTCGACGAGCCGCATGAAGCCCTCTTCCGGAAACCCCTCCATGTTGAACTCGGCGCCGGGAAATTCGGCGTCGATGAGCGCGCGGATCGGCGCAAGGTCGCTGAAGCGGATATGGCGCTGGTCCGGCCGGGGATGCACGGTCAGCCCGCTGGCGCCCGCCTCAAGCGCGATGCGGCCGAGCCCGGTGACGCTCGGCCAGGGCAGGTCCCGGCGGTTGCGCAGCATGGCGATGGCGTTGAGATTGACCGACAGCTTGGCAGGCATGACGACACGGGCTCCCGTTGAAGAATGAGCGTCCTCTCGTCCTCACGCGATTGCGGACGCAAAACCGCTGCGCACTTTTACTGCACCTGCTCTAGCCTGTTGTTTCCACAAGGGCAATCGCCGCGGGACCCGGGCGGAGCGGCCTTGCGAAAAATCAGGTGGCACAGCGTGCCTTCTCCCTTGCCCACGGTCGGGAATCATCGGTACACTCCGCGCGAATTTGGGGGATGGCGTGCCTCGCACGGCCATGGACGGAGAACGGAAGGACATCGGCAACGACGATGGTCTCCATTGTGGCAGCACCATGAGCAGGACCGACAAGCCGACATGCGAGCGCGTGCGGCGGGCGCTCGACGCGATCATCGTCAGCGAGACCTTTTCCAGGTCCGAGCGCCTGCGCTCGTTCCTCTCCTACATCGTCGAGAACGAACTCTCCGGCAAGGCGGCGCAGTTGAAGGGCTACAGCGTCGGTATCGACGTCTTCGGCCGCAAGCCGGGCTTCGATGCCGGCAACGACCCGCTGGTGCGCGTGCAGGCCGGCAAGCTGCGAAAGCTGCTGGAGCAGTATTACGAGACGGAAGGCGCCACGGAGCGGCTGCGTATCCGCGTGCCGCTCGGCAGCTACGTTCCGGAATACTCCATCCTCGACGACCTGCCGGAGACGGCCGCGCGCACCCTTCCGGCGGCACCGAAGCCGCGCCGCCCCTGGATTCCCGCCCCGGTGTCCTCGCCGCTTGCGCTCTTCTCCCTGCTGCCGCTGTTCTTCCTCGCTCCGTCGATCTACCCCCAGACGACCAACGCGGCGATCGATAATGCGCAGTACATGCTGTCCGTGCAGGGCAGGTTCGCCAGCCAGATGCAGGTCCTGCCGCAGCTTCACATCCAGCAATGCTGGCCGGCTGGCGGCGATTGCAGCGCGTTCGCCCGCGCCATCGCCAACTCGGCCGGGTTCCACAGGACCGTCCACCTCGTCGAATCGCGCCGGAGCGACATCCCGGGCTTGCTCTCCTACACGATCCGCATAGAGAATCGCCCGGACGGCCATGGCGTCTATGCCCGGCTCATTCACGAGCAGTCGGGCGCGACGATCTTCGCCCGCCATTTCTCCCGCGAGCAACTGCGCAGCGAGGCCGGGATCGCCTACGAAGCGGTGGCCTTCGCCGCCCGCACCCTCACGGCGAGCGGGCCGCTCTACCGCCATGCGCTGCGCACCGGCGCGGCCAGCGACATCATGGAGTGCTTCGCACGGGAGGCGCAGGCGGTACCGCACGGCCTCTCCCGCAGCGGTCCGGCAAGCGCATGCCCCGGCGAGCCGCCGGCGGCGCTCGCCGAAGCGGCGCCCTCCGACATTGCCGCACCGCTCCTGCGCTAGCCGCCTGGCGGGATACCTCCCTAGATATAGTGATAGGCATGTCCGCGCCGGATGTTTATTCTTGGAAACTGGGCGGACTGGTATCGTTTACCGCCCGGGTTGACGATCCCGCGCTTGCGCCGCGCAAGAAGGGCCGGAAACCGGGACACGATCGCACGAGCGTCGCCGGATGCGCACAAACCGGCTGGACGCGCGATGAAGGCACTATCCGCCGTATCGACATCCGGCCTTCGCGGGCAACGGTGGTGTCGTGCCGGCGACCGGGGGTAAATACATGACTGATCTTCTCTCTTGCAGGCCGCTTTCATGATGACCAACGAGTCGAAGAAAGCCGAGGCCCGGACGGGCGCCCGCAAGTCCATCCGCTTCCTGCCCGTGGCACCGCTGCCGGAAAACCTTCCGGAAGGCCGGCTTGCCATCGCCGACATGGCCAATGCCTTCGGCGTGACCCATCGCACCCTGCACTTCTACGAGGAAAAGGGCCTGCTGACGGCAGCCCGCGTCGGCCCCATGCGCGTCTACGGACCCGAGGAGATCCAGCAGATGGCCGTGGTCAACACCTGCCGCGAGACGGGCATGCCCGTCGCCGTGATCCAGGAACTGCTGGAGCGGCTCTCCGCCGCCATGAGCCAGGAGGAAGCCGACGGCGTCTTCCGCGCCGCCATGACCGCGCGCAAGCGCGAACTCGCCGCCCAGCAATCGACGATCCGCCGGCAGATGCAGCAGATCAACGAACTGCTCGACTTCGCCGGCGCACAGGAAGTCGAGACGAACGACAACACCCCGCGGGCCAACCTGACGCCCGTCGAACTGCGCTGCCTCAGCCTGATGGCGGAAGGCTACCCCACGAGCCGCATCGCCCGCGCGCTCGAAGTGGAGCCCGGCGAGGTGCAGGTCATGGAAAAGAGCATCATCACCAAGTTCGACAGCAACAATCGTTTCCAGGCCGTCGCCAAGGCGGTCATGCTCGGGATCGTCGGTCACTGAGACCGGCACCCGTGCGTTTTCGCGCGCGGGAACGCGCCGGCTATCGCACGATGGTGAGCGTTTCCGCGGCGCGCGTAATGGCGGTGTAGAGCCAGCGTTCGCGCGTGTCGCGGAAGGCGAAGCTCTCGTCGAACAGCACGACATTGTTCCACTGCGAGCCCTGCGCCTTGTGCACGGTCAGCGCATAGCCGAAATCGAACTCGTCATAGCGCTTGCGCGTCGACCACGGAATCTCCTCGTCGAGATTCTCGAAGGCCGCCTTGAGCAGCTTGATCTTGGCCGCGCCGCGATCCATGTCGT